>JAQIIU010000003.1:0-326250 GCA_036946625.1 Methylorubrum populi | reverse complement strand
GGCCGATCAGGTCGGACGCACGCCGACCCGCATCCCGGAGGTGCTGGCCTCGGTCTTCGCCGACTACACCATCCCGACCGGCGACTGGCGCGGCTTCGGCTTCGGCGGCGGCGTCCGCTACGTCGGGCGCTCGTTCGCGGACGTGGCCAACACCCTGACGGTGCCGGAATACGTGCTGTTCGACGCGCAGATCCACTACACCTGGGACAACTGGCGCGCGGCGATCAACGCCACCAACATCGGCGACCGCCGCTTCGTCTCCTCGTGCATCTCGGCCAACGAGTGCTTCTACGGCGAGGCCCGCCGCGTGCTGGCGAGCGTGAGCTACAAGTGGTGAACCGCCGCGGGGCCCGTTTCCGGACGGCCCTGGCCGCCTGAGCGGCAGGGCCATCGCTTGAAGCGATGGCCCTCTGGTTTTCTTGGCCAGCCTCAGTCGCCGGCGCCCGCCTCCGCGGGCTCATACGATATCCGGTTGATGAGTTCGGCCTGTCCTGCGTCCTTGCGAGGCGAAGCCGTGGCAAACCAGGGCGCGGCCTTTCCGGATCTGTCGCGCCCTGGATCGCTTCGCGGCCGCTCGCGATGACGGAGGGGGGCCAAACCCGAAGCGATCAATCGGAAACGGTATCAGGCTTTCGCTTCGCTCGAAGCTTCCCAGGACCATGGTCCTGAGAAGCCCGCTCAGAGCGGCTTCGAGCGATGGCCCTGCGATGGCGGCTCCCCGTCCGCGCGAAATGCTGTAGAGGGACGACCGACACGTTCGTCGTCCGCTCCTGCCGCTGGCCCTGGCCCATGTCCGAAATCAATCCCGCAACCGATCCCGCGCCCCGCCCTTCCCTGGGCCCTCAGCCCCGTCCCGGCGTGCTCGCCATCGAGGCCTACGTGCCCGGCAAGAGCGCCGCGCCGGGCGTGGCGAAGATCCACAAGCTCTCCTCCAACGAGACGCCGCTGGGGCCGAGCCCGCGGGCGATCGAGGCGGTGCGCGCGGAGGCCGCCACCCTCGCGCTCTACCCGGACGGCAACGCGACGCGGCTGCGCACCGCGATCGGCGCCCGCTACGGCCTCGACCCCGCCCGCATCGTCTGCGGCGCCGGCTCGGACGAATTGCTGACCCTGCTGGCGCTCGCCTTCGTCGGGCCCGGGGACGAGGGCATCCACTGCACGCACGGCTTCCTCGTGTACCGCATCGCGATCCTGACCGCGGGCGGCACGCCGGTGGTGGCGCCGGAGACGGACCTGACGGCGGATGTCGACGCGATCCTCGCCGCGGTGACGCCGCGCACCCGCATCGTCTACCTCGCCAACCCCAACAACCCGACCGGCACCTACCTGCCGTTCGAGGCGGTGCGACGCCTGCAGGCCGGCCTGCCCGGCAACGTGCTCCTCGTGCTCGACGGGGCCTATGCCGAGTACGTGCGCGCCGACGACTACACCGCCGGCCTCGAACTGGCGCTCGACGCGCCGAACGTCGTGATGACGCGCACCTTCTCGAAGATCCACGGGCTGGCGGCGCAGCGCATCGGCTGGATGGTCGGGCCGGAGGCGGTGGTCGATGCGCTCAACCGCATCCGCGGGCCGTTCAACCTGTCGGCCGCGGCGATCGCGGCGGGCGCGGCGGCGATCGCCGACGAGGCCCATGTCGCGGCGGCGGCGGCCCACAACGACGCGTGGCTCGCCTGGCTCACCCGCGCGGTCGAGACGCTGGGGCTCACCGCGACGCCGAGCGTCGGCAACTTCCTGCTCGTGCACTTTTCGGAGGAGCCCGGCCGCACGGCGGCGGAGGCCGACGCACACCTGACCCGCTCCGGCGTGATCGTGCGCCGCGTCTCCTCCTACGGCCTGCCCAACGCCCTGCGGGTGAGCGTCGGCAGCGAGGAGGCCAACCGTGCCTTCGTCGATGCGCTGACCGCCTTCCTGGGGGATCGGCGTTCGTGACCATGGGGGTGGAGCGCCTCGCCATCGTCGGCCTCGGCCTGATCGGCTCCTCGATCGCCCGCGGGGCGCGGACCTACGGGCTTGCCCGCGCGGTCGTGGCGATCGACCGCGACGCGGGCGTGATCGAGCGGGTGAAGGCGCTGGGGCTGGCCGAGGAGGCCGGCACCGCGATGTCCGCGGCGGCGGGGGCCGATCTCGTGATCCTGTGCGTGCCGGTCGGCGCCATCGGCGCGGTGGCGGCCGAGATCGCACCGCACCTGAAGCCCGGCGCCGTCGTCTCCGATGTCGGCTCGGTCAAGGCGGCGGTGGTGGCGGCCGTCACGCCGCACCTGTCTCGAAGGAATCCGTTCGTGCCGGCCCATCCGGTGGCGGGGACCGAGTATTCCGGGCCGGATTCGGGCTTCGCCACCCTGTTCTCGAACCGCTGGTGCATCCTCACCCCGCCGGACGGGGCGGACGCCGCGGTGGTCGAGCGGGTGCAGGGCCTGTGGCAGGGCCTGGGCGCCATCGTCGAGACGATGACGCCGGAGCACCACGACCTCGTGCTCGCCATCACCAGCCACGTGCCGCACCTGATCGCCTACAACATCGTCGGCACGGCCGCCGACCTCGAAGAGGTCACGCAGTCGGAGGTGATCAAGTTCTCCGCCGGCGGTTTTCGCGATTTCACCCGGATCGCGGCCTCCGACCCGACCATGTGGCGCGACATCTTCCTGACCAACCGCGACGCGGTGCTGGAGATGCTCGGGCGCTTCAACGAGGACCTCTCGGCCCTGTCGCGGGCGATCCGCTGGGGCGACGGCGAGGCCCTGTACGAGCTGTTCACCCGCACCCGGGCGATCCGCCGCGGCATCGTCGCCATGGGCCAGGAGACGGCCGAGCCGGATTTCGGCCGCGCCCGCGGCGCGGCCTTGCCCGCGGCGAAGCAGGGCTAGCGCATCGCCCTGGATATCGGATCCAGGGCGATGCTCTCGGTTTTCGATTGTGCATCGTCTTTTCAGACAAGCCGGAGGCCGCCTTTCGGGACGATGCTCTCGGTTTTTGATTTCGCATCGTCTTTTTCCGAAAGCCGGCAACCACCTTTCGGGACGATGCTTTGAGGAGAGAGCGACGGCATGCGGACATTCGCCATCGTCACGGTCTGCGAGGGCGCGGTGCCGGGCCTGTTCGAGTGGCTCGCCTTCCACCGGGCGGTCGGCGTGCGTCACGTCGTGGTCTACGACAACGGCATCGACGCCGAGGCGGCCGCGGTCCTGAAGCTCCACGAGGGCCTCGGCGTCACCACCCTGCCCTGTCCGACCCGGCTCGACTGCACGCCGCGTCATGCGGCCTACGACCATTTCCTGGCCTCGCGGGCGCGGCTGTTCCGCTTCGCCGCCATTCTCGACACCGACGAGTTCCTGATGCCGGCCCCCGGCCGCATGCTGGACGGCTGGCTCGCCCGCATCCCGCCCCATGCCGGCGCGGTAGCGGTCAACCGGCGCGTGTTCGACACCGGGCATCCGGTGGAGCCCGATCCCGGTCTCGTCCTGCGCCGCTTCCCCCGCGCCCTCGCAGGGTCGGACCGCGCGGAGAACCGGGTCGTCCGGTCGGTCTACCGGCAGGGCGCCGTCGCGACGATCCGCGACGCGCATGGGGCGGAACTGCTGCAGGGCGAGCGGCTGATGAGCGACTTCGGCCCGGCCGAGCCGGACCCGCAGCGGCCCGAGGCCATCCTCGGCCTGCGCCACGGGGAGATCCGGATCAACCGCTATCCCCGCCCCGTGCCCGGTGCCGCCACGGAGACCGAGCCCTGCCCCCGGACGGAGGGCTGGATCGGACCGACGCTCGACGCGATGCGCCATCTCCTGGCCCATGCCGAGAACGTCGCGCCGCAGGAGGCCGCGCGGCTGCGGTCCCGCTACGCCGCCGTCCCGGAACTGGCGCGGCCGGTCACGCCGCGGGAGCACCGGCGCTGGCGGCTGATTCACCTGCACCGGCCGCGGGCGGAGGCGGCGGGGCGCTTCGTGCGGCGCAGGATTTTCGGGGCGCCGCGGCCCTGGTAGGCGGATCGAAGATCGTCGCTCGGCGGGCGGAATCCCGCCGCGCCTCGGTCTGGAGCCTCGTCCTGGATATCGGATCCAGACGAGGCTCTCGGTTTTCGATGTTGCATCGTCTTTTCGGACAAGCCGGCAGCCACCTTTCGGGACGAGGCTCTATGCGGCGATGCGGATCGTCGATGCGATCTCGTCCACCTCGCTCGACAGGCGGCCGTCATCCGCCCGCGTGACGAGGCCGAGCTTCGCCAACGCCGCCACGTCCGCGTGCACGCGCTTGACATCCCGGCCGAGTGCCCGTGCCAGGGCGCGGACACCGCTCTCGGGCGAGCGCCGGAGATGGCGCAGGAGTTCGTAGCGCTTCGGTGTCAGGACCGAGCAGAGGGCGCTCCAATCCTGAAACAGAATCCGGTCCGTCACCGGGATGGGCCGATCGGTCGCCGCCGCTTTCCAGGCTTCGGCGACCTCCGCTGCCGCCTCGCGCAGATCCCGGCCGACCTCGATCTCAGTCCTTGCCATGATCCCTCCTCCAGGCTTCGACGGCGGCGACGAAATCGCCGAGCAATGGGTCGACACCACGGAAACGGTACGGCGTTTCCCCCTCCGCGTCGTGCCGGCGATCCCCCTTGCCGCGCTCGTTGTCGAAGCCGATCACGCGCAGCCCCTCCACGATGTAGACGAGGCGGTACTTGAAGCCGTGAGTCGTCGGCGGCACCGGTTCGGGCACGCGCCAAACCACCAGTTCGGCGAAATCCCGATCTCCGAAAACGACGCGGCGACGGATGATGAGCGTCGCTCGCATGTTGGCATGTTGTGCCAACATCTGCCGGCGTCAAGCCTTGTCGGAGAGCGATCAGTACAGCGCCGGCAGCACCACGTTCGGCACGGCGAAGGGGCCGAGCATCAGCCGGCCGTCGCCGAGGCGCAGCGTCGGCAGCGGCTTGAGGCCGTTGGGGCCGTCCGGCTCGGCGGCCTGGGCCTCGCCGGCGGCCCCCTCGCGCTTGCGCAGCCCGCCGAGGAACTGGCCGACGAGGTTGCCGATCAGCGCGCCCTTGTCCGAGCCGAAGCGCTGGCCCATCACCTGACCGACCAGGGATTCGAGCCCGGCCGTGCGGATGTCGAAGCGTCCCTCGGGGCGATGCTCGGCGTCGAGGCCGACCTCGCCCTTGGCCTGGAGCCGCCGCTCGCCCTTGGCGATGGAGACGCGGGTCACGTCGAGGCGGCCCTCGGCCCGGCGCCATTTTTCGAGTTCCCGCGCGACCGTGCCGGTGCGCAGGACCGCGGCGTGTTCGATCGTGGCGTCGAGATCGACATCGGCCGGGTCGGCGCTGCCGGCCAGCGCGTCGAGGCGCGGCACGGCGGCCCTGGCGAGCCGCAGGCTGACATCGACGGCCCCGTCGCTCTCGAAGCGGCCGGGCGTGGGCCGGGCATGCAGTTCGAGGTGCCGGGCCGCGAATTCGACCGGGCCGGGATCGGGCGAGAGCACCGTGCCCTTCGGCCCGTCGACGACGAGAGAGGCGCGGCTGAAGCCGTTCGAGGCGGCGTGGAAGCTCGCCTCCAGCGCGGTCCAGGTCACGTCGCCGGTCAGGTCGCCCTGCTCGACGTGGAACGGTCCCGCGGCTTCGAGAACGGCGTGGCGCGGATCGTAGACCTGCACCACGGCGGTGATCGGCCCGAGGGTGAAGGTGCTGTCCGAGCGGACGAAGCGCACGGAGGCGCAGCGCAGTTCGAGGCGGAAGGGAAAGCCGGTGATCGAGCGGTCGGCGCAGGTCCATTGCCGCCCGGCCCGGGCCTCGCGGGCGAGCCACCCGTCCATCTCGCCCTCGACCTTGCCGCGGATGAAGAACCACGCAGCGGTCCAGGCCAGGACCAGGGCGGCGAGCAGCGCGTAGGGAAGGAACAGGCCGATCCGCCTGCGCGGCCGCGGGGCCGGTCCGCCGGGGATCGGTTCGGGTGTCTGCGCCATCGGCCTCGTTCCTGCGCGGCCCGGCGGGAGCGGCCGGGCGCCCCGTGTTTGGAGACCGGGGCGGCGCAAGGCAAGGGCTCCGCCCGCCCTCCGCCTGTCACGGGCCGGAGAGCCGTCAGGAGCCGGGGCCGGGCAGTCCGGCGGGACCTCAGGCGCTCGCCCGCTCCGCATCGGCGGCGAGATCGTCGACGACGGCGCGACGTTCCTCCTCGCCCTCGGCGAGGCGGTGGACGTGCATCTCCGTCGCGCCCTGCCGGCGGGCACGGGCCACCCAGTTGCGCTGCGGACGCTCGCGCGGGCTCTTGCCGGTCGCGGCGATGGAGACGGCCTGAGCGATGCCGGCGTCGTCGCGGCGCACCGCGATCACCACCGCCTCGTCGACCTCGGCGAGTTCCGGCTCGGCGAGGTCGTGCACCCCGACGACGTAGCGGCGGCCGGAGCGACCGCGCCACGCGCTCAGGGACGGGGCGGCGGTGCCGCGCAGGCCCGCCATGGTTCGAAGACGCTCCTCGCGCACGTCCGATCTCCGGGATCGATCGTCCTTCAGGTCGCGGAGCGCGACCGACCAGGACAGGGCTCGTTTGTTCGCCATTTGTTCTGTTCTACGACGCTCGTGCGATCGCCGTCAAGGCGCGGGTTCGGAACGGGTTCCGGGATCGGGAGAAGATGAGAAGCGCCGCCCGGTTCCACAAGCGACGACGCGTTCCCGCTTCCGCCGGCGTCCCGATTCGGAATGCCGACCATCGTCCTGCCGCACAGCAACCGTAAAGCATGGATCGGGCAGGGTGACCGGGCGCGGCGGCTGCCGTACAAGCGAAGCCTTACGCCGCGCATCGGTCCGGAGCGATGCGTGTCGGACGGGATCGACGTGACGCGGCGGGGAGCAGCCTTGGGGCTTTCGATGGGTGTGGCGACCAACGGGCCGGCAGTTCGAATCGCGCGGCTCGCGCTCGCCGCCGGCTTGGCGCTGAATCTCGGCGCCTGTTTCCGCCCGCTCTACGGGCCGACCGCCTCCGGCGAGTCGATGCAGGGGCTGCTCGCGGCGATCCAGGTCGACGACGTCACCATGGCCCAGGATCAGGAGCGGCTCGGGCATTACCTGCGCAGCGAGCTGATCTTCGATCTCGACGGGTCCGGCCAGCCGGCCGTGCCGAAGCGCTATCGGCTGAAGATGCAGGGCAGCGAGCAGGTCCAGACGCCGATCGTCTCCTCGACCACGGCGCGGGCCGAGGCCGGGACCATCGTCGGCACGGTGAAGTTCTCGCTCGAAAGCGTGGACGGGCGCCGCATCCTCACCGAGGGCGTCGCCACGGGGACCGCGACCTACGACCGCTCGATCCAGCGCTTCGCCTCCCTGCGCGCGGCGCGCGACGCCGAGATCCGTCTCGCCAAGGTGCTGGCCGACCAGATCAAGACGCGGATCGCCTCCGTCCTCACCGTCAAGCCGAACCCCTGACGGCGGCATGACGGCGGTCAAGCCCGGCGACGTCGAGGGCCTGATCCGGCGCGGCCCCGATCCGCGCATCGCGGTGGTGCTGATCTACGGGCCCGATACCGGTCTCGTCGCCGACCGGGCGTCGCGGCTGGTGAAGGGCCTGGTGGCCGACCCCGACGATCCCTTCGTCCTGATCCGGATCGACGGCGACGGGCTCGCCTCCGATCCCGGCCGCCTCGTGGACGAAGCCGGCACGGTCGGCCTGTTCGGCGGCAGCCGTACGATCTGGGTGCGCTCCGGCAGCCGCAACTACGCGCCCGCCGTCGATGCCGTGCTGAAGGCCCCGGCCGAGGGTGCGCGCATCGTGGTGGAGGCGGGCGATCTCGGCCGCTCGGCCCCCTTGCGCACGCTCTGCGAGGGCTCGCCGCGCGCGCTCGCCCTGCCCTGCTACCCCGACGACGAGCGCACCCTCGCCGACCTGATCGAGCGCACGCTGCAGGAGGACGGCCTGCGCATCGACCGGGACGCCCGCGACCTGCTGACGGGCAGCCTCGGCAGCGACCGGCGGGCGAGCCTCTCCGAGATCGGCAAGCTCGCCCTCTACGCCCGCGGCCAGGGCAGCGTCGGCGTGGACGACGTGGAGGCCATCGTCAGCGATGTCGGCGCGAGCGTGCTCAACGCGCTGATCGATGCGGCCTTCGCCGGCCGCGCGGGCGAGGCCGAGCGCGCGTACCGCCGCTTCCGCCACGAGGGCATGGACCCGTCCGCGATGCTCGGCGCGGGCTTGCGCCACGCCCTCACCCTGCTCGCGCTGCGGCTCGACGATCCGCGGGGCAGCGCCGGCCAGCTCGTGGCCAACTGGCGCGGCCTGCATTTCCGCCGCAAGGCCTCGGCCGAGACACAGCTCGCCCGCTGGTCGGCGCCGGGCCTGCACCAGGCGGTGGCCTGGCTCCAGGACGCGGTGCTGGCCTGCCGCCGCTCCGAGCCCGATCTCGCCCACGCCCAGGCGCAGGGCGTGTTCCTGCGGATCGCCATCGAGGCGTCGCGGCGCCGGGGCTGATACGCCATCCGGTTGATGACTTCGGCCTCTCCTGCGTCAATCGCGAGGCGAAGCCGTGGCGATCCAGGGCGCGCCCTTTCCGGACCTGTCGCGCCCTGGATCGCTTCGCGGCCGCTCGCGAGGACGGAGGGGGGGCGAAACCCGAAGCGATCAATCGGAAACGGTATGAGACGAGAAACAATCGGGACATCCTCCCGGCGTATCGCGACTTCACGGAGCATCAGCGTGAGAAGGACCATGCCGGATATGACGCGTTCGCGTCGCGGGCTGCTCGCGGCCCTGGGCCTCGGCACCGCCGGGCTCCTCGCGGGGCAGCGCCGGGCTGCGGCGGCTCCCGCAGCGTCGGACGCGTCCGACGAGAGCGCCTGCCTGCTGACGCCGCAGGCGATCGAGGGGCCGTTCTACACCGATCCGCGCCTCGTGCGCGCCGACATCACCGAGGGGCGGCCCGGTGTCCCCCTGAGGCTGCGCCTGCGGGTGATCGAGGCCGGGCCCTGCACCCCGGTCGAGGGCGCACGGGTCGATGTCTGGCACTGCGACGCGCAGGGGCTCTACTCGGGCTATCCGGGCCAGGGCGATTCCCGCGCCATCGACACCGGCGACCAGACGTTTCTGCGCGGCACCCAGTCCACCGATGCGAGCGGATGGGCCGCGTTCGAGACGATCTACCCGGGCTGGTACGCCGGCCGGGCGACCCACGTCCACGTCAAGGTCTTCCTCGACCGGCGCACGGTGCTGACCGGCCAGATCTACTTCCCCGACGCCCTGAACGAATTCCTCTACACGCAGGTCCCGGCCTATGGCGGGCGCAAGGCGGAGCGCCTCGTCGTCAACGCCAACGACGGCATCGCCGGCGAGGAGGACCCGCAGCGGCGCGCCTTCTGTTCCGTGAAGGAAGAGCGCGACCGCTACGTCGCGAGCCTCGTCATCGGCGTCGACCGCGGTGCCGACGTGGCGGAACTGACCGACCGGGCGCGCACGCCCTCCGGCCGCCCCGAGCGGCCGCCACCGGGAGGTCCGCCACAGGGGCCGCCGCCGCCCGGTTTCGGGCCGCCGCGGCTCGCCCTGAAGGACCGGCTCGCCGCCCTGGTGCCGGGCCTGTCCCGGCGCCCCTGAGCGCGGAGCTCGACGTGTTCGTGCGAGGGTGAGGCCGCTCAGGCCCCGCCGAGCTTGCGGCAGAGCGCGTCGCGCTCCTCCGCGCTGGCGTAGCGGATGCGGATCTCGCCCTCCCCGCTCGCCTTGCCCTTCACCGCCACGCGGTAGCCGAGCGCCCGGCCGAGCACTTCTTCCAGGGAGCGCAGGGACGCGTCAGCCTCCGCGGAACGCCGCGGCCGGCCCGGACGCGGCGTCTCGTCCTGCGGCGCCTCCGCGGCGGCCAGGGCCTCGACCTCGCGCACCGACAGTCCCTCGGCGACGATGCGGCGCGCCACCGCTTCCGCATCGCGCACGGAGAGCAGCGCGCGGGCATGGCCGGCCGTGATCTCGCCGGCGGTGACGCGATCCTGGATCGTCGGCGGAAGCTGGAGCAGGCGCAGGGTGTTGGCGAGGTGGCTGCGGCTCTTGCCGAGCAGCTCGGCCAGTTCGGCCTGCGTGTACCGGAACTCGCCCATCAATCGCTCGTAGCCCGCCGCCTCCTCGATCGCGTTGAGGTCGGTGCGCTGGACGTTCTCCAGAATCGCGTATTCGAGGGAGGTGCGGTCGTCGATCTCGACGATCACCACCGGCACCTCGTTGAGGCCCGCGCGCTGCGCCGCCCGCCAGCGCCGCTCGCCGGCCACGATCTCGAACGTGCCCGGCACGCCCGGCAGGGCACGCACGACGATCGGCTGGATCACGCCGCGCTGGCGGATCGAGGCGGCCAACTCGTCGAGTTCCGGTTCGGAGAACCGGCGGCGGGGGTTGCGCGGGTTCGGCCGCAGGAACTCGACCGCCACCTTGCGCTGGGGCCGGTCGGAGGCGCGGGTGGCGTCCTCCGGGGCATCGTCGGAAAAGTCGCCGATCAGCGCCGCAAGGCCGCGCCCGAGCCGCGGCCGCGCCGCATCATCCGCCATCGCCACGATTAAAACTCCGTACCCTTGAATCACTCAGGCGGCTGCGGCGGGCGGCGGGGCCCGGCCCTCGCGCTGGATCACTTCCGAGGCGAGGCGCAGGTAGGCCTGCGAGCCGGCGCATTTCAGGTCGTAGAGCAGGACCGGCTTGCCGTGCGAGGGGGCCTCCGAGACACGCACGTTGCGCGGAATCATCGTCTCGTAGACCTTGTCGCCCATGAAGCCGCGCACGTCCGCGACCACCTGGGTCGAGAGGTTGTTGCGCGGGTCGTACATGGTCAGCACGACGCCCTGGATCTGCAGCTTGGGGTTCAGGGCGCCCCGCACCTGCTCGACGGTGCGCAGCAACTGGCTCAAGCCTTCCAGGGCGAAGAACTCGCATTGCAGCGGCACCATCACCGCATCGGCCGCGGCGAGCGCGTTGATGGTGAGGAGGTTGAGCGAGGGCGGACAATCGATCAGCACGTAGCTGATCGGCTCGATGCCCTCCGGTATCGCGAGGTCGCGCAGGATGTTGCGCAGGCGATGGGCCCGGTCGGAGGCGCTCGCCAGTTCCAGTTCGAGACCGAGAAGGTCCATGGTCGAGGGCGCCACCGACAGGCGCGGCACCGCGGTCGGCGTGATCGCGTCCGCCAGCGGCGCCTCGCCCGCCATCACGTGGTAGGTCGAGACCTTGCGGCGGCGGCGGTCGATGCCGAGCCCGGTCGAGGCGTTGCCCTGAGGATCGAGGTCGATCACCAGCACCTGTTCGCCGATGGCGGCGAGCGCCGTGCCGAGATTGATCGCCGTGGTGGTCTTGCCGACGCCGCCCTTCTGGTTGGCGAGGGCGAGCACGCGGAGCGGTTTGGCCTGGGCCGCATGGGCCTTCGCAAGATCGGCCTTTGGGAGTTCGGCCTTTGGAAGTTCGGTCATGGGTCCACGCGGGAAAGCGACGTGACGCGCACGATCCGTGCCTGCGAGTCGGTGCGGCTCGGAATCAGGTCGCGGGTGAATGTCCACGCATCCTCGGCCTCGGTCAATTCCGCGGCTGCATCACGCCCCTTCGGAAACAGGCCGGTGGTGCCCGTTGTCAACAGAGGCTCGGTCCAGGCCAGGAGCTGGGCGAGCGGCGCCAGCGCCCGGGCACAGACGATCTCGCTGCCGGCAAGGCTGCCGACGACGCTCTCGATCCGGGCATTGTGCACGGTGACCGATGCGCCCGTGACGCGGGCGGTCTCCGTGAGGAAGGCGCATTTGCGCGCGTTGCTCTCGACCAGGGCGACATGGAAGCCGGGCCGGTCCCGGCCGGCGATGGCGAGGATGAGTCCGGGAATGCCGGCCCCCGAACCGAGATCGGCCCAGCGGATCGCCTGGGGCGCGAGCGCGAGGAGCTGAAGCGCATCGGCGACGTGGCGGTGCCAGACCTCCGAAAGGGTGGCCGGTCCGACGAGGTTCTTCACGGACTGCCAGCGCGTGAGCTGGGACACGTAGAGATCGAGCGAGGCGGCTGTTTCACGTGAAACATTGTGCTCATCGAGCACGCGGTCGCGCTGGTGAGTGCTCATGCCACGCGCAGTGTCCGGGGATCGGGATTCGCCAGCGCCGCAGCCGCTTTCGGCAGCGTCACGATCCTGGCCCGCCCATGCTTCGGGATGCCTCCGGCGCATGCGGAGGACTGGAGGTCAGGCTGGGCACCGTCGCGTTGCCGGATTGCCTCGGCTGAAGCCTCGCAACGACGGGCGCGAATCGCCCACACGGTCATGACAGGCCGCCAAGCGATGCAATCCGGCCGCGCGACACCAACCGTCTCCTTCCCCGGCCGATCCAGGACACCCGGTATCGTCACACCCGGCATCGTCACGCCGTCGCCTGGACGCGACCGCGCCGGGCGTGCGCCGCGAGGAGGGTCAGCGCGGCGGGCGTCACGCCCTCGATCCGGGCCGCCTGCCCGAGGGTCGCCGGCCGGACGCCGTCGAGCTTGAGCCGCATCTCGTTGGAGAGGCCGGCGATGGTGCCGTAGTCGAGGGACGTCGGTAGGTGCACCGCTTCGTCGCGGCGGAAGGCGGCGATGTCGGCCTGCTGCCGGTCGAGATAGACCGCGTAGGTCGCGTCCGTCCGCAGGCGTTCGGCGACGCGCGGCGATACGGGCGAAAGTTCGGGCCAGATCGCTGCGAGACGCGCCCAGCCGATCTCCGGGTAGGACAGGAGCTGAAAGGCCGAACGGCGCAGCCCGTCCCGATTGAGGGCGAGCCCGTGAGCCGCGGCCTCGTTCGGTGTCAGGCTGAGAGTGTCGAGGCGCGCGCGCGCTTCGGCGAGGGCGGCCTGGGATGCCGCGAAACGCGTTGCACGGATCGAGCCGACGCAGCCGAGGGCCGCGCCGCGCGGAGTCAGCCGCTCGTCGGCGTTGTCGACGCGCAGGCTCAGCCGGTATTCCGAGCGCGAGGTGAACATCCGGTAGGGCTCGCTCACCCCGTGCGTGACGAGATCGTCGATCATCACGCCGAGATAGGACTCGGCCCGGTCGAACATCGCGAGGTCCGAGCCGCCCGCCTGCCGCGCCGCGTTGAGGCCGGCCACGAGCCCCTGCCCCGCCGCCTCCTCGTAACCGGTGGTGCCGTTGATCTGGCCCGCCAGGAACAGGCCGGGCAGCCGCTTGGCCTGGAGCGTCGCGTCGAGTTCGCGCGGATCGACGTAATCGTACTCGATGGCGTAGCCCGGGCGGAGGATGCGGGTGCGCGCCAGCCCCGGAATCGCGGCGACGATGCGCGCCTGGACTTCTTCGGGCAGGGCCGTGGAGATGCCGTTCGGGTAGACGGTGGGGTCGTCGAGACCTTCCGGCTCCAGGAAGATCTGATGGCCCTCGCGGTCGCCGAAGCGCACCACCTTGTCCTCGATCGAGGGGCAGTAGCGCGGCCCGCGGCTGCTGATGCCGCCCGAATACATCGGCGAGCGCTGGAGGTTGGCCCGGATCAGGTCGTGGACCGCCTGCGTGGTGCGGGTGATGCCGCAGGCGATCTGCGGCGTGGTGATCCGCTCAGTCAGCGTCGAGAACGGCACCGGATCCTCGTCCGCGTGCTGCATCTCCAGGGCGGCCCAGTCGATGGTGCGTCCGTCGAGACGCGGCGGCGTGCCGGTCTTGAGCCGGCCGAGGCGGAAGCCGTGCCGGTCCAGCGTCCGCGCGAGCCCGACCGCCGGCCCCTCCCCGACGCGGCCGGCGGGGATCCGGCGCTCGCCGACATGGATCAGGCCACGCAGGAAGGTGCCCGTGGTCATGACGACCGCGGCCGCGCCCAGCCGCCGGCCGTCGGCGAGAACCGCGCCCGCGACGCGGCCACCCGCGACGATCAGGTCGTCCGCCTCCCCTTCGATCACGGTGAGCCCGGCGGTCTCGGCGACGGCGCGCTGCATGGCGCGGGCGTAGAGCGCCCGGTCGGCCTGGGTGCGGGGTCCGCGCACGGCCGGCCCCTTGCGGCGGTTGAGCAGGCGGAACTGGATGCCGGCTTCGTCCGCGACGCGCCCCATCAGCCCGTCGAGGGCGTCGACCTCGCGCACGAGGTGGCCCTTGCCGAGACCGCCGATGGCCGGATTGCAGGACATCGCGCCGATGGTGGCGGCCCGGTGGGTGACGAGCGCCGTGCGGGCGCCGATCCGCGCCGCCGCCGCGGCCGCCTCGACGCCGGCATGGCCGCCGCCGACGACGATGACGTCGTAGCTTGTAAGGTGCGCGTGCATGGCACGTGCTTATGCGGCCTGTGACGGCGCGGTCAACGCGGCTGCCCGATCCCAGGGCCATCGCTTGAAGCGATGACCCTGGTTTTCCTGGCCGGCCTCAGTCGCCGGCGCCCGCCTCCGCGGGCTCAGGCTTTCGCTCCGCTCGAAGCTTCTCAGGACCAGGGTCCTGAGAAGCCCGCTCCGCGCGGCGCTCTTGGTCGTGTCCCTTGGCGCCGCGAAGCCGCTCGGGCGGCTTCGAGCGATGGCCCTGGCCGATCCCGCGATGGCGTCGTGCCCGCGATGGCCGCTGCGGGAGAGGGCGGCTGACGCGGCCGTGGCTCCGATCGATCATTTTCCGATGCAGAAGCCGGAAAACAGGCGGTCCAGCATCTCCTCGACCCCGACATGGCCGCCGACTTCGCCGAGGGCGCGCACGGCGAGCCGCAGGTCCTCGGCGGCCAGTTCCGGCGGGAAGCCGGTCGGCGCGGCGCCCACCCGCGCGAGATGGTCCGCCGCCCGGGTCAGTGCCGCGCGATGGCGCTCCCGGGTGACGAGGGCATCGCCGCGCCCGAGCGCGGTCGCGGCGGCGGCCTGGATCGCGTCGAGCAGGGCGTCGAGTCCGGCTCCGGTGACGGCGGAGATGAAGAGCGCATCCCCGTCCGAATCCGCCGCGGCGAGATCGGCCTTGGTGCGCACGAGCAGGACGGGACCATCCGCGGCGATGGCGGCGTCGGGATCTGCGCCGATGGGAACGAGATGGAGCACGAGGTCGGCGCTCTGCAGGCGGCCCCGCGTCCGGCGCACCCCCTCGGCCTCGACCGCGTCCTGCGCCTCGCGCAGGCCGGCGGTGTCGACCAGCACCACCGGCAGGCCGCCGAGATCGCAGCGCACCTCGATGGCGTCGCGGGTCGTACCGGGCACGTCCGAGACGATGGCCGCCTCGCGCCCGCTCAGCGCGTTGAGCAGGGTCGATTTGCCGGCATTGGGCGCACCGGCCAGCACCACGCAGAACCCGTCGCGCAGCCGCTCCCCCCGGCGCCCGTCGGCGAGGGCGGCCCGGATCGCGTCGTGCAGCGCCGCGGCGCGGCCGGCCAGGGCCGCGTCGAGGCCGGCCTCGTCCACGTCGCCTTCGTCGGAGAAATCGAGGGCGGCTTCGGCACCGGCCAGCAGGTCGATCCCGGTCGCGCGCCACGCCGCGACCTGCCGGCCGAGGGCACCGTCGAGTTGGCGCAGGGCCTGGACGCGCTGCGCCTCGGTCTCGGCGTCGATGAGGTCGGCGATCCCTTCCGCTTCGGTGAGGTCGATCCGGCCGTTGAGGAAGGCCCGGCGGCTGAAGGCGCCGGCCTCCGCCGGCCGGCAGCCCGGCACGCGCCCGAGCGCCAGCAGCACCGCCGCGCGCACCGCCGGGCCGCCGTGCAGGTGCAGCTCGCTCATGTCCTCACCGGTCGCGGTGGCCGGACCCGGCAGCCACGCGACCAGCGCCCGATCGAGCACGATCCCGGATTCGGGGTCGCGCAGATGCCGCAGCGACAGCCGGCGCGGCTCCGGGCGGCCACCGGCCAGGGCGTCGAGGACGGCACCGGCCGCCGGACCGCTGACCCGCACCACCGCCACCGCGGCGCGGCCGAAGCCGCTCGCCGGGGCGAAGATGGTGTCGTCGCGGTCGGGCAGGGCGCGGCTCATGGTCGATCGAGTCCCGGCGCGCGGCGCCGTCATACCAAGTGCCTGGAAGCCGACCGATGGCCGTCTTGCCTGCGTCCTTGCCTGCGTCCAGCGAACGCCCGCCGCCGCGCCTTCGCGCGGGCGACCGACGATGAGCCGGGATCATCGCCGGGTGGTATCATACCACGAGGTTGACGATCCGCCCCGGCACGACGATGACCTTGCGCGGAGCGCGGCCTTCGAGCGCCCGCTGCACCGGTTCCAGGGCCAGCGTCGCCGCCTCCACCGCCTTGGCGTCGGCGTCCCGCGGCACCGTCACGTCCGCGCGCTTCTTGCCGTTGATCTGGACGGGCAGGGTGATCTCGTCCTCGACCAGCAGCGCTTGATCGGCCTGCGGCCAGGAGGCCTCGGCGACGAGCCCCTCCCCGCCGAGCAGGCGCCAGCATTCCTCGGCCAGATGCGGCATCATCGGCGCGACGAGCTGGACGAGGATGCGCGCCGCCTCCCCCGCCGCAGCCGGTGAGGCGTCCCCGCGCAGGCCCTCGTCGAGGGCGTTGGCGAGCGTGTAGATGTGGGCGACGCAGCGGTTGAAGCGCAGCCTCTCGATATCCTCGCCGACCGCGGCCAGCGCCTTGTGGGCGGCCTTGCGCAGAGGCGCATCGGCGTTCCCACCCTGCCCGCTCGCGGCGGCGGCGGCGTGGACGAGCCGCCAGACGCGCTGGACGAAGCGGGCGGCGCCCTGCACGCCTTCTTCCGTCCAGATCACGTCGCGCTCGGGCGGCGAGTCGGAGAGCATGAACCAGCGGGCGGTGTCGGCGCCGTAGCTGGCGATGATGTCGTCGGGATCGACCACGTTCTTCTTCGACTTCGACATCTTCTCGGTCGGGCCAATCTCGATCGGCTCGCCGGTTTTCACGTGAAAAGCCCGGCGCTCCCCGCCCTGGGTCTCGAAGCGGACCTCGGCCGGCGGCACCCAGGCGCCGGCGGGGTCCCTGTAGGTCTCGTGGACGACCATCCCTTGCGTGAACAGGCCGGCGAAGGGCTCCGACACGCCCGACCAGCCGGTCTCGCGCATCGCCCGCATGAAGAAGCGGGAATAGAGCAGGTGCAGGATCGCGTGCTCGACGCCGCCGATATACTGATCGACGGGGAGCCAGCGATCGACGGTCCTGCGGTCGGTCGGGGCGTCCGCGAGCCAGGGGGCGGTGAAGCGGGCGTAGTACCAGGACGAATCGACGAAGGTGTCCATGGTGTCGGTCTCGCGCCGGGCCGCCGCGCCGCAGCGCGGGCACGGCACCTGCCGCCACGCCTGATCCCGCTCCAACGGGTTGCCGGGCTGATCGAAGGAAACCTCGTCGGGCAGCTTGACCGGCAGGTCGTCCACCGGCACGGGCACCGGTCCGCAGGCCTCGCAATGGATGATCGGGATCGGGCAGCCCCAGTAGCGCTGGCGCGAGACGCCCCAGTCGCGCAGGCGGAACTGCACCTTGCGGCGGCCGACGGGGGCGCCGTCCAGCACCTCGGCCTCCAGGCGGTCGGCGACACTCCGAAAAGCCTCGTCCGTCGTCATGCCGTCGAGGAAGCGCGAATGGATCATCCGGCCGTCGCCGTCATAGGCGGTGTCGGTGATGACCAAGCTTTCGGGGTTCTGCCCTTCGGGGCAGACCACGGGCGTGTTGCCGAGCCCGTACTTGTTGGCGAAGTCGAGGTCGCGCTGGTCGTGGGCCGGGCAGCCGAACACGGCGCCGGTGCCGTACTCCATCAGCACGAAGTTCGCGACGTAGACCGGCAGTTCCCAGGCGGGATCGAGCGGATGGCGCACGGTGAGCCCGGTGTCGTGCCCAAGCTTCTCCGCCGTGTCGATCGCCTCCTGCGCCGTACCGATGCGACGGCATTCCTCGGCGAAGCCCTGCAGCTCCGCCGCCCGCGGACCGGACTCGGCCAGCGCCCTGGCCAGGGGATGATCGACGGAGATCGCCAGGAACTTGGCGCCGAACAGGGTGTCGGGCCGCGTCGTGTAGACGGTCACCGTTTCGGTGCCGGCGAAGGGCGCGGCAAGCGCGAAGCGCACCTCCAGCCCCTCCGAGCGGCCGATCCAGTTGCGCTGCATCAGCCGGACTTTTTCGGGCCAGCGCTCCAGCCCGTCGAGGGCGTCGTGCAGATCCTGGGCGAAGTCGGTGATCCTGAAGAACCACTGGGTCAGTTCGCGCTGCTCGACCAGGGCGCCCGAGCGCCAGCCGCGGCCGTCGATGACCTGCTCGTTGGCGAGCACGGTGTGATCGACCGGATCCCAGTTCACCTTGGCCGTGCGGCGGGTGACGAGCCCCTTGGCGAGGAAATCGAGGAACATGCGCTGCTGGTGCTTGTAGTAGTCGGGATCGCAGGTCGCGATCTCGCGGTTCCAGTCGAGCGACAGGCCCATGCTCTGCAACTGTCCGCGCATGGTCGCGATGTTGGCGTAGGTCCAGTCCCGCGGGTTGACCTTGCGCTCCATGGCCGCGTTCTCGGCCGGCAGGCCGAAGGCGTCCCAGCCCATGGGATGAAGCACGTTGTGCCCCCTCGCGCGCTTGTACCGGGCCACCACGTCGCCCATGGCGTAGTTGCGCACATGGCCGATATGGATGCGCCCCGACGGGTAGGGGAACATCTCGAGGACATAGTATTTCGGGCGCGGGTCGTCGTTCCTCGTCTCGAACAGGCGCGCCTCGTTCCAGGCCTGCTGCCAGCGCGGCTCGGCATCCTTGGCGTTGTAGCGCTCTTGATGGCGCTCTTGGTGGCACTCTTGCGCCGTCGGGAAGGGCTGTGCGGAGTCGGTCATCTCGGGCGCCGGGATCAGCGAAGAAGGGGGCGGGCCGCGCGCGGGGGGCGTCGCGGGCGCCGGAGCCCGGCACCTAGCATATCCGGCCCGTCGCGGGTCAACGATCGCGGCGGTTCAGGTCTGCTGATAGACCGCGACCACCCGGTCGAAGCGGCGCTCGGCGAGATCGGCGGCGCGGATCAGGAAGTAGACCGTGCCCTCCCCGTTCTCCTGAAGGAAGTCGCCGACGTCGATCTGGAGCAGCAGGCGCCAGGCCGGCATCGCAGCCTCGATCTCGGCGCGACGCGCCTCGACCGTCTCCCGGGCCGGATGCTGAACGCCGAAGCGGGTCGCGACCTCCGCCTCGAAGCGCGGGTCGCCCTGCTCGGGCAGCGGCGAGCCGAGGAGTTGGTTGCGCCGCCCGGCATTGGCCGCGCCGTAGTAGGAGTCGAACGCCCGCGCGAAGAGGTCCCGATAGGTGTCGCGAAAACTGCCCTCACCCTCCGCATCCGAGGCGAGCGCCGCCTTCAGGGCCATGTTCGCCTCGGCCTCCAGGCTCTCGACCGCCGGCGGGCGCAAGGAGGCGTGCAGGCTCATCGGCCGGGCCGGGCCGCCGTAGGGCGTGCCGGAATCGGGTTTCGGGACCGGCCGCTTGAACGGCCGGTTCACCGTCGCGATCTCCGTCCGGTGCGCGTCCGCCGCCGCCGCGAGGTCGGGCGGCATCGGCTGCGCGGCGAGGCCGTCGCGCGGGCTCTCGTCCCAGATCATCCGGGTCGATCCGGTGCCGTTGTCCCAGGGGCCGGCGAGGAGGTCGTAGAAGAACAGGAGGCGCCCGTGCCCCGGCAGGTCGGCGGCGGGATTGCCTCGTTCCTTCGCCTGCCCTCTCGCTTCCGCGAGATCGACCTGGGCGAAGAAGGCGTAGGGCAGTTCCGTGCGGAAGTGCCGCCGCATCTCCGCGCCGGCATCCGCATTGCCGCGCTTGGCGATGGCCTCGACATCGGCGGGCTTGGCCCGGCGCGGCCATGCCAGTCCCGGCGGCAGGTCCGGCGTGCCGCCGATCCGGGTGCCGCCGAGCCTTCCCTCGCCCTTCGGTCGCGGCCGGAACACCAGCGTCGGCACCAGCGCCTCGACGATCGTCTCGACCTGCGGGCGGGAGAAATGCTGCGCGAGCTGGACCTGGGCGTCGGCGGGCGTGTCGAACATCGGGCGGGGCTTCTCCGTTCGAGGGGAGCGGCCAGCATATCGCCGGGGCGAGGGATGGAAAGGCGAAGGGCCACCCTTGAAGTCCCGGCGGCGCGGCCGCAAGGAGGACCCATGACGGATCAAGACCAGACTGCGGATCGGAGCCGAGGCCTCGACGCGAAGCCCCCGGTCGGCGAGGCCGATGTCGCCGCCGGGCTGGCGGAGGTGCGTGCGGGCATCCGCCGGGCGGCGGAGGACAGCGAGCGCGAACCCGAAAGCGTCCATCTCGTCGCCATCTCGAAGACGGTGCCCGCGGAGGGCATCCGGCCGGCACTGGAGGCCGGGCAGCGGATCTTCGGCGAGAACTACGTGCAGGAATCGAAGGCCAAGTGGCCGGCGCTGCGGCAGCGCTTCCCGGATGTCGAGCTGCACCTCGTCGGCCCGCTCCAATCGAACAAGGCACGCGAGGCGGTCGAGCTGTTCGACGTGATCCATTCCCTCGACCGGCTCTCGCTCGCCGCCGCGCTCGCCAAGGAGATCGAGCGGACGGGCCGGGTTCCCAAGCTCCTGATCCAGGTCAATACCGGCAACGAGGCGCAGAAGGCGGGCGTCCCGCCCGATCAGGTCGACGTGCTGCTCTCCGAATGCCGCGAGACCCACGGCCTCGCCGTCCACGGCCTGATGTGCATCCCGCCGGCCGAGGATCCGCCCTCCCCCCACTTCGCCCTGCTGGCCCGGATCGCCGAGCGGCACGGCCTGCCGATCCTGTCGATGGGCATGAGCGCCGACTACCCGGCGGCGATCCAGATGGGCGCCACCCATGTCCGCGTCGGCACGGCGATCTTCGGGCGGCGGGCCCGGAAGTAGAAGGGCGTCGTCGGCATGAGAGCCGCGCCCGCGCCGGCCCGTCATGCGAGGTCTTCTCCCGTTTCCGATCGATCGCTTCGGGGGTTCGTCACCCTCCGTCATCGCGAGCGGCCGCGAAGCGATCCAGGGCGCGACAGGTCCGGAAAGGTCGCGCCCTGGATCGCCACGGCTTCGCCTCGCAAGGACGCAGGACAGGCCGAAGTCATCGGCCGGATTTGCATTCCTCAGCCGATCGCTATCCGCGTGCGCGGACCGAGGCGGCGCATCAGCCGCAAGAGATCGGCGGGCTTGAGGGCGACGCAGCCTTCCGTCGGCCGGTAGCCGGGGCGGGCGATGTGCAGGAAGATCGCCGAGCCGCGTCCCGGGCGGATCGGGCCGCGGTTGTAGTCGAGGTCGATCACGAGGTTGTAGAGCCCGTCGTCGCGCCACAGCCCCTCGGCGCTCGCCGCCGTGCTCGGCAGCCGGATCGGCCGGTTGTAGCGGCGATCCTGGGGCGCATCGCACCATCCGTCGTGGGGCCGCGTCGCCCGCAAGGGCAGGGGGCTGACGGGGCGGACGGGGAAGTGATCGGGCCGGTAGAAGCCGCCGCGCAGGCGGAACACGCCCCGCGGCGAGGCCCCGTCCCCCTCGCGCTTGCGCGCCGTGACGCCGGAGCGCCCGAGGGCGCAGGGGATCACGGCCGCGCCCGCGATCAGCGTGCCGCGGGTCGGGTCGCCCGGCAGAGGGTGGACGCGCAGGACACCGAGCGTGGTCGGCCGCCTCCCTTGTCCGCTCCTGCCCTGCGCGCTCTTGCCCTGCCCGCTGTTACCCTGCGCGCTCTTGCCGCAACCTGTTGCTCCCGGTTTCGCAACCTGAAGGCGTCGCATTGCCGGTTCATCCCGCTTTCCACCCGGTCTGACGCCGTGTCGCGGCAGAGAAGCGTGGAACATGGCGAAAATTCTGCATAAGCGCGCAATCCGGATGTCCCGGCGCGTGAAACGAACTAGGTTCGTCGCCAGGCGGAGCCGTGAGGGGTCCGTCCGCGGCCAGCCAACGGGCAATATGCCTCTTCGGATCGGCGTGCCGTCATGAAATCGTCTCGGCTGCCTGCCTGGTCTTCGTGCGAAGTGCGAGGCGGCCGGAAATCCTGTCGAGAGCCGCTGCGTCGATGTCCAACCCCTATTGCCTCCTCGTCTGCGACGACGACGACGCCCTGCGCGAGGCATTGACGGAGCAGATCGACGCCTACGACGAGTTTTCCGTCGTCGGCGAGGCGACGGCCGCCGGGGCGCTGGCCCGTGTGGGACGGGAGCCGGTCGATCTGATCGTGATGGATCTCGGCCTGCCCGACATGGACGGGCGCGAGGCGGTGCGGACCCTGCGCCGCAACGGCTATCGCGGCCCGATCGTCATGCTGACCGCGCAGGAATCCGACGACGACATGGTCGAGGGCCTCGAATCGGGCGCCAACGACTACGTGGTCAAGCCGTTCAAGTTCGCCGTGCTGCTCGCCCGCATCCGGGTGCAGTTGCGCCAGCACGAGGCGAGCGAGGACGCGGTCTTCCGCATCGGCCCCTACACCTTCCGCCCGGGCGCCAAGCTGCTGGTGGGCGAGCGCGGCTCCAAGCTGAAGCTGACCGAGAAGGAGACGGCGATCCTGCGCTACCTCTACCGGGCCGGCCGCGAGGTGGTGGGGCGCGACACGCTGCTCGCCGAGGTGTGGGGCTACAACGCCCACGTCACCACCCACACGCTCGAAACGCATATCTATCGCCTGAGACAGAAGATCGAGCCGAACCCGGCGGTCGCGGCGATCCTCGTCACCGAGGGCGGCGGCTACAAGCTCCTGCCGTAGGCCTTCCGGACTCGTAGCGTATCCACGGTCTCCCACAGCCCCGCCCGGATCGGCGTATCGCGCGGTCGCCGCATCGGCTAAGCCTTGGCCGTGAGCGCATCGTCCCGAAAGGTGATTTCCGGCTTTCGGAAAAGACGATGTAATACCGACCGGCGATGATCCCGGCTCAGCGCCGGTTGCCCGCGCGAAGGCGCGGCGGCGGGCGTCCGCCGGACGCAGGGAAGACGACCATCGGTCGGATTCCCTGCAACTTGGTATAACGACAAGAAACGCGCATCGTCCCGGGGCTGATTTCCGGGACGATGCGCGCGTGTGAAGAAAACATCGCGGCCGAGGGGCGGACAGGCGTTGGGGCTCGACGACGACATCGCGATCCTCGCCGCGGCGCCGGTGTTCGAGCAGTTCCCGCGCGACGCGCTGCGCCTGCTGTGCTTTGCCGGCGAACGGCGCCTGCTCGAACCGGGCGATCGGCTGTTCGCCCGCGGCGAGCCGTCCGATGGCGGCTACGTCGTGATGTCCGGCACCATCGCGCTCGACGCCCGCCGGGCGGGCGAGGCGCCGGTCACCGTGTCCCGCTCCGGGGTGATCGGGCGCAACGCCCTGTTCCGACCCGTCGAGCGGCCGGCGGATGCCCGCGCGACCGAGCCCGCCGAGGTGATGCG
Source organism: Methylorubrum populi (assembly GCA_036946625.1). Taxonomy (NCBI): domain Bacteria; kingdom Pseudomonadati; phylum Pseudomonadota; class Alphaproteobacteria; order Hyphomicrobiales; family Methylobacteriaceae; genus Methylorubrum; species Methylorubrum populi. The sequence goes on along the minus strand of JAQIIU010000003.1, from coordinate 303,079 downwards.
GGTCACGCCCTCCGTGATGAGCCGCGTCCTGCGCGAGTTTCCCGACGCGGCCGCCGCCATCCACGGCGGCATGGCCGAGGAACTGCTCGGCCTCGTGCGGGGCCTGACCGGCGTGCGGGACCGTCTCGACCGCCTCTCCCCACGCAAACGGTGACAGGGCCGGGCGGCTTTTGTAAGCACGACCACCTTTCGCGCCCGAACCGTCCGGAAAGCCCCGATGCCCTACGCCGATCTCGAACAGACCATCGAAGCCGCCTGGGAGGAGCGCGCCGGCATCTCGACCGCGACCACCGGCGCCGTGCGCGAGGCGGTGGACGAGGCGCTGAACCTGCTCGATTCCGGGCGTGCCCGCGTCGCCGAGAAGGAAAACGAGTCCTGGCACGTCAACCAGTGGCTCAAGAAAGCGGTGCTGCTCTCCTTCCGCCTCAACGACATGGTGCCGATCGAGGGCGGCCCGGGCTCCTCGGCGTGGTGGGACAAGGTGCCCTCGAAATTCTCCGGCTGGGGCGAGGGCGAGTTCCGCGCCGCGGGCTTCCGCGCCGTGCCGGGCTGCTTCGTGCGCCGCGGCGCCTACATCGCCCCGGGCGCGGTGCTGATGCCGAGCTTCATCAATCTCGGCGCCCATGTCGGCGAGGGCACCATGGTCGATACCTGGGTGACGATCGGCTCCTGCGCCCAGGTGGGCAGGCACTGCCACATCTCGGGCGGTGCCGGCATCGCCGGCGTGCTGGAGCCGCTCCAGGCCAACCCGGTCATCATCGAGGACGACTGCTTCATCGGCGCCCGCGCCGAGGTCGCCGAGGGCGTGATCGTCGGCGAGGGCTCGGTCCTGTCGATGGGCGTCTACATCGGCGCCTCGACCCGCATCATCGACCGCACCACCGGCGAGACCTTTTACGGCCGGGTGCCCCCGTATTCCGTGGTGGTCTCGGGGACGACGCCCGGCAAGCCGCTGCCCGACGGCACCCCCGGCCCCGGCCTCTACTGCGCCGTGATCGTCAAGCGCGTCGATGCGGGCACGCGCGCCAAGACCGGCATCAACGAGCTGCTGCGGACCTGACGAACGCGGCCGGCACGCGGATGGCCGCCGAGACCCTCGACCTGACGGTGGCGGGCCGCCGCGTCCCGACGCCCTGCGCCGTGGTCGGGGCCGGGGCGACGGCCCTGCTCCTGCCGGCCCTGTCCTCGATCTCCGCCCGCGAGGAGATGCTGCCGCTCGCCCGCGAGCTCGGGGGAGCCTATCGCTGCCTCGTGCCGGATTGGCCGGGCTTCGGCGCGCATGACCGGGCGCGGCTGCCGCTGAACCCCGCAAACCTGCACGCCTTCCTCGACGTGCTGCTGCGCGCCGCGCCGGGGCCCTACGCCCTCGGCGTCGCGGCGGGCCACGCCGCGACCTATCTCGCGGCCGCCGCCCGCCGCCGTCCGGGCGCCTTCGAGCGGCTGGTTCTGGTGGCGCCGACCTGGCGCGGGCCGCTGCCGACGGCCCTGGGGGCGGCGCGCGCCGCGTGGTTCGGGCGGATCCGCCGGGCGGTCGAACTGCCGCTCGTCGGCGAGGCGCTCTATCGCATCAACATCAGCCCGCCGATCATCGGCCGGATGATGCGGGCCCACGTCTACGCCGAGCCCGCGCATGTCACGCCCGCCCTGATCGCCGCCAAGCACCGGATCACGCGCCAGCGGGGAGGGCGGTTCGGCACGGCGGCCTTCGTCACCGGCGGGCTCGACCCGTCGGAGTCGCGGGAGGCGTTCCTGGCGCTGTTCGGCGACGGCCTGCCGCCGGTGCAGGTGCTGCGCCCGGAGCGGGCGCCCCGCCGCTCCGGCGCCGAGATGGATGCGCTGGTCGCGACCGGCCGCGTCGCGACGGCGCGGGTGCCGGGGGCGCTGGGCGCGCACGAGGAATATCCGCAGGCCGTCGCCGCAGCGATTCGCGCCGCCTGATACGGTTTTCCGCCCGATGAAAGCGGCCACCGTCTCGGCAAGCCCGCGCGGCGCTCGAGCGAAGCCGACATCCGCCATCCCGAAGGGATCCATCGGATGTCGTATGATACGCCATCCGGTTGATGACTTCGGCCTCTCCTGCGTCATCGCGAGGCGAAGCCGTGGCGATCCAGGGCGCGACCTGTCCGGACAGGTCGCGCCCTGGATCGCTTCGCGGCCGCTCGCGATGACGGAGGGGGGCGAAACCCGAAGCGATCAATCGGAAACGGTATGAACCGGCTTCGGCTCTCCGCGATCGCTTCAGATGACGGTGGGCGCGGACTGTGACGCGCCTGTCGCAGGTCCCTCCTAGACAGACCGGGAGCGTCGGTTCGAGACTGATCGCGAAGTCCCCGGGCCGTTCCGCTCCCGATCCTACGCCCCGGCCTTCCGAAAGCTTCCTTCCGATGTCCCGCCCGATCCGCGCGCCGGTTCGCCTCGCCGCCCTCCTGATGCTGACGCTCGCCGCCGCGCCGCTTCGGGCCGAGCCGGCGCCGCCGTCCGGTCCGGAAAAATCCGCGCCCTCGCTCGAACGGGACAGGCTCGGCACCGCCGCCCCCAAGGGCTACCTGAGCGACAAGGGCTACCTGAGCGAGGAGGCCACGCCGAACCTCGTGGCGATCCTGCCGCCGCCGCCGGCCGGGCACTCGGCGGCGGAAGCCGCGGACCGGGCGGCCTACAACGCCACCCGGGCCTATCGGGGCAGCCCGCGTTGGGCGCTCGCCACGAACGACGTGGCCGATGGCGGCGCCGCGCTTCTCGAGGATTACGCCTGCGTGCTGGGCCGGCGCATCGATCAGGCGCGCGTGACCGACCTGATGCGCCTCCTCGACCGCGCCCGCGTCGACATCGCCCGGGCCACCCGCACGGCCAAGCGCCGCTATCGCCGCCTGCGCCCCTTCGTCGGCAACGATGCGCCGATCTGCGTCGCCCGCACCCCCGAACTCGCCGACAGCTTCAGCTACCCGTCCGGCCATTCGGGGCAGGGCTGGGCCTACGGGCTGATCATGGCGAGCCTGATGCCGGAGAAGGCGACCCGGTTCCTCGTGCGCAGCCGGCTCTACGGCGAGAGCCGGGTCGTCTGCGGCGTCCACTGGCTCAGCGACGTCGAGGCGGCCCGCACCGGCGCCGCGGCGGTCGTGGCGGTGCTGCTCGCCGATCCCGGCTTCCGCGCCGATCTGGAGCGTGCCCGGGCCGACCTGAAACGTGCGCTCGATGGGGAGGGGACGCAACCCGATCCCGCCCTCTGCGCCCGCGAGGAGGCCGCCGCGCGCCAGCCCCTGCTCTGACGGGAGACGACCGGCGGGACGCGGAACGCCGCGCCTCAGCGCTTCCAGACGCCGAGCCGCTCGCTGCGGGCATGGTCCTCGGCCGCGACGAGGTCGGGCGTGGCCTCGGCCGAAGCGCGGCCGCCGCCGTTGAACAGCACGACTTCCGAGAGGTCACGCCCCTCCACGGTGCAGATATGCGCGCTGCTGCCGGGCGCGGGCTGGCAGGTCACCGAGCGCTTCCGCAGGTACTTGCTCAATTCGTCCGCCTGACCGCCCCGAACCCATTCGACCCCGAACAGCCGCACGACCTTTCCGCCCACCCGCAGCGTCGCGGTGTCGATCACCTCCGGCACGCCGACGATGGCGTTGGCGCTCTTGCGCGGCGGTTCCGGCTCGCTCTGCCGCTCGGCGTCCGCGTTCGTGCCCGGCATGTCGGCGGGCGGCGCATCGGGCGCGGCCTCCTCGGAGGAGGCCCGGTCCGAGGCCGGCGCCGTCTGCGGCGCCTGGGTCTCGGCGGAGGACCGGGCGGGCGGCCTGGATGTCTCCGTGTCGCCCCCGCCGAGGGACAGCGCGGCCACGAGGCCGGCACCGGCCAAGGCACCGAGCGCCATCAGCGCGACCGGGCGGCGGCTGCCGACGGCCAGCGCATCCTCCGCGAGGTCGCGCAATCGCGTCGCCGTCCGCCGGGGCTGGAGGCCGCCGGCCACGCGCCGCCACCCCTCTCCGAGGCGGGCGCGCGCCTCGGAGAGGCGTTCCGCCGCGCCCGGGCCAGGCGCGGGGGGGACCGGCGCCGTGCCGTCCGGCGCGGGGCGGGGGCGGGCCTTCAGGCGCGCGGCGAGCCGGCTGCGCCAGTCCTCCACGGTCTCGCTCGCGGCGCTGGCCAAGGCCCGGCTGCGCTCGGCCGAGGTGTTCGCCAGCGAGCGCGCCAGGGCCGATTGCGTCTCCACGAAGCGGGCACCCGCGGCCCGCACGTCGGCGATGGTGTCGCGGGCGGGCTCCGGTTCCGGCTCGGGAGCGGGGGGCAGGAACAGCGGCGCGTGCCGTTCGCGAAGCTCCTCGACGAGATCGTGCAGCGTCAGCGGGACGCCCGCCCCCTCGGCTTCGCCCCGCAGGCGCACCGTGCCCGTCCGGTCGACGATCCGGTAGCCCGGCACGCCGTCGGCGGGCTCGACGAAGCCCTCCGCGATCAGCGCCAGCGTGCGGCGCGCCACCGGCCGCACCCCGCGCCGGTCGAGTTCGGCCAGGATCAGCGCGCGGATGCGGCGGTCGTCCTCGGAGACCGGCGCCTCCGCCGGCGCGGCCGTCTCGTCCTTGCTCCGGCCTGCGGCCTTTGCCGATCCCTTCACGCGCGCGATGCCCTGTTCTCGACCGTCCCCAGGGCGCGCCACGGCGGCGCCCCTTCATCCCTTCTACAGCATGGAGCGGCCGGCGCATCCGGTCGATGCGACCGCTCAACCCGGCACCGGCTCGTGCCGAGAGGCCGCGTCAGGCACCCGCCCGGCTGAGGACGCGGCTCGACTCGGCGACGATGACCGGCTGACCGCTCGAAAAGTCCACGGTGAGCGTGAGTTCGGCGATGCCGCGCGAGCGGGCGCCGCGGGCCGGGCTGACCGCCGTGAAGTCGTGGACGACCCGCACGAGGCAGGTGGCGCTCGGCCCGTCGCAGGCGACCTTCGGCTCACCCTGCGGCTCGTAGCGCCGCTCGGGCCAGCGCCGCACGAACCGCCGCTTCTCGGCCATCAGCGCGCCGATCGACATCGTGCGCCCGTGGAAACGGACCCGGCTGCCGTAGAAGTGCGGGGCGGCGGCCAGGGCCGTGCCGCTGGGGGCCGACACGCTGTCGAGATAGTCGAGGCTCAGGCGCCGCGCCGCGACGGCCCAGCCGGAGAAGCGCCGATCCGGCTCGGCCCGGGCCGGGCTCGCCGCCGGCGGCGGGGCAGGGCGATCGATCCGCGCGGCATCGGCATAAGTCCGGACATAAGTCCGGGCATGGGCGTGTTCGCGTGCCCGCTCGCGGATCGCGGCCCGGCGGGCGCGGCGCATCTCGGCGGCCCGGGCGCGGTCGTGGCGGTGCGTCTCCCGCCGCGAGCTGGCTTCCGACTCGGCCTCGGGGCGGGTGGGCTTGGCGGCAGCCTTCGTTGACGGCTTCGCCGGGCCCTTGGCTCGCTCGCCTCCGGCCGCCGAAGCGCCGGACTTCGCCGGCGGATCGATCCAGTTCGATCCCTGCTGGGCCAGGGCCGCACCGGCCAAGCAACCAGCCAAGCAACCGGAGGAAAGGAGGAGCGGCAGAAGCAGGACGGGGCGCATGACGAGACCGATCGGGCGAGCGGGCCTGAAGGTGCTTCGCGGACCGCCCGACGGCCCTCGGCTCCGGCCTCGGATGCGTACGGCAGCGGGCGTTCCGCGAGGGGCGGTCGGCGGCAACGGAACGCGCGGCGATACCGCTACGGTTCCACGCTTTTCCGACGCCGGACAAGTCCCCTACACCGAGTCCGGTGCCCGTGCGACCGCCCGCCGGGCCCGGATGGCCGGTTACCCCCGCTGTCCCGGTTTGCGGCCGTCCGTGATCGGCCGCGCCGCCGCGGCCCTTGCCATCGGGGTGGAAGGGCCCACCTTGAGCGTGGCTGTCCTCGCCCGGTCCGCACTTTCCTCGCACCGGGCGGAGCGCTCCCGCGGCGGGGCGCGGGAGGATCGCCGGAGACGGGTCCGGGCCCCTCTGACGGCCGAGGCGTCGGCCGTGATGTCGGATCCTTCACAGGCTTTGCGCGAACGCGGCGCGGAAAGCGTGCGAGGACTGCCCCTTGCCGGCCATCCCGTTGCCCGAACTGCCGCCTTTGCCCCGTCCGGATGCGCGCGGAGCGGTTTCTTGAGCGCAGCCCCCGACGGCAGGCGCCGCGCGCTCCTCCTCGTCAACGGCAGGGCCCGCAGCGGCGGCGCGCCGCTGGACGCGATCCGCCGGGCCCTGCGCGAGGGCGGCCTCGACCTCGTCGAGCCCGAAGGCAGCCACGATTGCAAGGCGGTGATCGGGCGCCATGCCGAGACGGTCGACCTCGTGATCCTCGGCGGCGGCGACGGCACCATGAACGCGGCGGCGCCCGCCCTGGTCGAGACGGGCCTGCCCTTCGGCATCCTGCCGCTCGGCACCGCCAACGATCTCGCGCGCTCCCTCGGCCTGCCCCTCGAACCGGAAGCCGCCGCCCGGCTGATCCCGACCGCGCCGGAGAAGGCGATCGATCTCGGCTGGGTCAACGGGCACTACTACTTCAACGTGGCGAGCGTCGGCTTCTCGGCCGATCTCGCCGGCGAGCTGACGGCGGAGGCCAAGAAGGCCTGGGGGACGGTGGGCTACGCCATCGCCGCCTTCCGCCTGCTGCGCCGCGCGCGCCCCTTCACGGTGACGATCGAGCATGACGGCCGCACCGAGAAGGTGACCACCATCCAGGCCTCGGTCGGCAACGGGCGCCATTACGGCGGCGGCATGACCGTGCAGGAGGACGCCACCGTCGATGACGGGCGGCTCGATTTCTACAGCCTGGAGGTCGCCCATTGGTGGCGGCTGATCGCGCTGCTTCCGGCCCTGCGCCGGGGCACCCACGGCAAGGCGGCGGACGTGCGCGCCTTCGAGACCACGGAACTGGTGCTGACGACCCGCAAGCCGCGGGCGGTCAACACCGACGGCGAACTCACCACCTGGACGCCGGCGCATTTCAAGGTGGTGCCGAAGGTCGTGCGGGTGCTGGCGCCGCCGAACGCGGCGCCGGGCGCGACGATCCGCTTCCCCCTGCCCTTCTAGAACCGGCCTGGAGCGCGGCAGTTTTCCCGTGAAAACCGCGAGCGGGGGGGCTCATACGACATCCGGTTGATGACTTCGGCCTCTCCTGCGTCATCGCGAGGCGAAGCCGTGGCGATCCAGGGCGCGACCTTTCCGGACAGGTCACGCCCTGGATCGCTTCGCGGCCGCTCGCGATGACGGAGGGTGGCCAAACCCGAGGCGATCAAGCGGAAACGGTATCATACGACTCCGGTCGATGAGTTCGGCCTCTCCTCCGTCATTGCGAGGCTCGGCGCAAGCCATCCAGGGCGCGCCCTTTCCGGACCTGTCGCGCCCTGGATCGCTTCGCGGCCGCTCGCGATGACGGAAGAGGGGCGAAACCCGAAGCGATCGATCGGAAACGGTCTCAGCGGATCAGGTTGGTCTTGGCCAGATCGAGGATCGCATCGCCCCGCCCGTTCATCACCGCCTGGAGCGCGTAGAGGCTGAAGCCCTTCACCTGCTCGGCCTGGAGCTTCGGCGGCATCGCCAGTTCCTGGCGGTTCGTCACCACGTCGAGCAGGGCGGGGCCGGGATGGGACAGCACGTCCCGGATCGCGCCCTCCAGATCGCCCGGATCCTCGACCCGGCGGGCATGGATGCCGATGGCGCGGGCCATGGCGGCGAAGTCCGGGTTTTCCAGCGCGACGCCGGTCTCGAGATAGCCCGCGGCCTTCATCTCGAGCTCGACGAAGCCGAGCGTGCCGTTGTTGTAGACGACCACCTTCACCGGCAGCTTCTCCTGCGTCAGGGTGAGGATGTCGCCCATCAGCATGGCGAAACCGCCGTCGCCCGAGAGCGAGATCACCTGCCGCCCCGGGCTCGCCGCCTGGATGCCGATGGCGTGGGGTAGGGCGTTGGCCATCGAGCCGTGCGCCCAGGAGCCGATCAGGCGCCGCCCGGCGCTCATGGCGAGGTAGCGCGCCGCCCAGACCGTCGGCGTGCCGACATCGGCGGTGAACACCGCGTCGTCGTGCGCCGCCTCGCTCAGCAGGCGGGTGAGGTATTGCGGGTGGATCGGCCGGCGGCCGGCCTTGCCGGTGGCGAGGTCGTCGAGGCCTTCGCGCGCCTTGGCGTAGTGCTTGAGGCAGGCTTCCAGGTGCCGCGCGCTGTCGTTGCCGGTCAGCCGCGGCAGCAAAGCCTCGATGGTCGCGGCGACGTCGCCGACGAGGCCGAGGTCGAGCCGGCAGCGCTTGCCCAGATTCTCCGGGCGCAGATCGACCTGCGCGATTCGCGCGTGCTCGGGATAGAACTGGCGGTAGGGGAAGTCGGTGCCGAGCAGCAGCAGGGTCTCGCAGGCCTCCATCGCCGCATAGCCCGAGGAAAAGCCGATCAGGCCGGTCATGCCGACATCGTAGGGATTGTCGTGCTCCACATGCTCCTTGCCGCCGAGCGCGTGGACGATCGGGCTCTTGAGCGTGTCCGCCAGCCGCATCAGCGGCGCGTGCGCCCCGGCGCAGCCGCGCCCGCACATCAGCGTGATGTTCCTGGAGGTGTTGAGAAGGTCGGCCAGCCGGTCGAGTTCGTCGGCCGGCGGCACGGCGACGGGTGCGCGCGGGCGCAGCGTCGCGGGCGCGGCAAGGGCGCGCCGGGGGGCTTCCCTGAGCGCCACGGTGCCGGGGATGACCACCACGGCGACGCCGCGCTGACCCACCGCCGTACGGATCGCGACCTCCAGCACGTTGGGCAACTGCTCCGGGTCCGAGACCAGCTCGCAGAAATGGCTGCAATCGCGAAAAAGCGCCTCGGGCCGCGTCGCCTGGAAGTAGTCGAGGCCGATCTCGCTCGACGGGATGTGGGCGGCGATCGCCAGCACCGGCGTGCGGGTGCGGTGGGCGTCGAACAGGCCGTTGATGAGATGGAGGTTGCCCGGTCCGCAGGAGCCGGCGCAGACGGCGAGTTCGCCGGTGACCTGCGCCTCGCCCGCGGCGGCGAAGGCGGCGACCTCCTCGTGGCGGACATGCACCCAGTCGATCACGCCGCGGCTGCGGATCGCCTCGGTGATGCCGTTCAGGCTGTCGCCGACGAGGCCGTAGACGCGCCGCACGCCCGCCTGCTGGAGCGTCTCGACCACGAGATCCGATACGTTGCGGGTTGCCATGCGCCGTCTCCGAACGGGGCCGCCCCGCAGGGCGGTGACGGCGGGCCAACGTGACAGGCCTGCGATGGTTCGCGGAAGCGGAAGATTTTGCGATGACGGCACAATCTCTCATGCCGGGATCGGGATGGCCGGCAAAATGATCCGTTCGTCAGGATCGGCGGGGTTGCCCGGGCGAGGGTCGTCTTCGCTCGGGGCGGTCGGCGGCGGGCCGCGCAAGTCCGCCCGGTGACCTTCGCGGGTCCCGGATCGCCTTCGCCGGACGGCGCGCCATGGCGGCGCGGTCGTCCCTCCGTCATCGCGAGGCGAAGCCGAAGCGGTCCGGAAGCGCGGCGGCCCATGGCTCCCTCACGGCGAAGACGATCGTTCCCGAAAGGAAAACGGCCGGGCGAACCCGGCCATCCTCGGTCGCCGTTTCGGAAAAACCTACTTCGCGCTCATCGCGTCGGCCTTCTGGATCAGCGCCTCCGCCATGCGGATCGAGGCGATGTCGATCAGGCGGCCGTCGAGGGAGACGGCGCCGCGGCCGGCCTTGGCCGCCTCTTCCATGGCCTCCAGGATGCGGCGGGCCTTGGTGACCTCGCCCTCGGACGGGGTGAACACCTCGTTGGCCAGTTCGATCTGCGAGGGGTGGATCGCCCACTTGCCCTCGAAGCCGAGCGCGGCGCAGCGGCGGGCGGCCGACGTGTAGCCGTCCGGATCGGAGAAGTCGCCGAACGGGCCGTCGATCGGGCGCAGGCCGTAGGCGCGGCAGGCCACCAGCATGCGGTTCTGGGCGAACAGCCACGGGTCCTGCCAGTGGGTCTCGCGATTGCCGGCCTCGTCCTTGTCGGTCAGCACGCTGTAATCGGCGTTGACGCCGCCGATCACGGTGGAGCGGGCGCGGGTGGAGGCGGCGTAGTCGGCCACGCCGAAGGACATCGCCTCCAGGCGCTTGGAGGCGGTGGCGATCGCCTCGACATTGGCCATGCCCAGCGCGGTCTCGATCAGCACCTCGAAGCCGATCTTCTTCTCGCGCTTCTTGGCCTGCTCGATCTGCGTCGTCAGCACGTCGATGGCGTAGACGTCGGCCGGCACGCCGACCTTGGGGATCAGGATCATGTCCAACCGCGGACAAGCTTCGACGATATCGACCACGTCGCGGTACATGTAGTGGGTGTCGAGACCGTTGATGCGGATCATCATGGTCTTGTTGCCCCAATCCAGGTCGTTGAGCGCCTGGATGATGTTCTTGCGGGCCTGCTCCTTGTCGTCGGGTGCGACCGCGTCCTCGAGGTCGAGGAAGATCACGTCGGCCTTGGAGGCGGCCGACTTCTCCATGAAGGTCGGGTTGGAGCCGGGAACCGCGAGTTCCGAGCGGTGCAGACGGGGCGTCGCCTGCTGGATCAGGGTGAAGCTCATCGGGGATCCTCCGTTCTTCGAGACCGTCGTGTCCGTGTGCGCGGTCACTTTTCTCACTGTGGGTGCCGCGCTTCTATCGCGCGCGTCCGGGCCGGCCGTCCAGCCGGACCCGGAACACGTCGTCGAGACCGTATGCATTATCCAGTCGAGCCGAAGCCGACGGCGATGCAATTGATCGACAGGAGCAGGGCGGACTTCACCGCCTCGCGCTCGTCCTCGTCGGGCTCGCTGCGGTAGCGGCGCAGCAATTCGACCTGCTCGCGGCTGACTTGGTTGATGGTCGGCAGCCGCCCCTGGAGCCGCTCGCGGAACTGCGGGAAGCGCTGCGCCAGTTCGCCGTCGCCCGAGACCCGCGCCACCATCTCCCGCGTCAGCGCGTACTCCGCCTCGATCATCGCGAAGATGCGCGAGCGGATGCCCTCGTCCTCGACCAGGCCGGCATAGTCGCGGGCGATTCCGAGATCGACCATCATCAGCGTCTTCTCGACCTCGTCGAGGATCAGGCGGAACACCCGGCAGTCCCGGAACAGGCGCTTCAGCAGCGCCTCGCCGGGTTCGCCGCGCACGTCGATGAAGCTTTTGAGCCCCGAGCCGACGCCGTACCAGCCGGTGACGACGTGCCGGTTCTGCGACCACGCGAACACCCAGGGGATCGCCCGCAGGTCCGAGAGCGACTTGGCGCCGAAGCGCCGGGCCGGGCGCGAGCCGATGTTGAGCAGCGCGATCTCGTCGAGCGGGCTCGCCGCCTGGAAGTAATCGACGAGGCCGTCGGCCTGGAGCAGGTTGACGTAGGCCGCCCGCGAGGCGCCCGAGAGCGCCTCCAGGGCGTCGTCGAGTTCGGCGCGCGAGCCGTTGCCGTTGCCTTCCGAGAGCAGGGCGTGCTCGAAGACGGAGGCCGCGAGCAGCTCCATCTGGTAGGCGGCGGTGCCGCGGTTGGCGTATTTGAACGAGACGACCTCGCCCTGCTCGGTGATGCGGAAGCGGCCCTGGATCGAGCCCGGCGGCTGGGCACTGATCCCGCGATGGGTCGGCACGCCGCCGCGGCTCACCGAGCCGCCGCGGCCGTGGAAGAAGGCGATCGGCACGCCGAGATGGTTGCCGAGCACGGTCAGCCGGCTTTGGGCCTTGTACAGCTCCCAGTTCGAGGCGATGAAGCCGCCGTCCTTGTTCGAGTCGGAATAGCCGATCATCACCTCCTGCACCCCGCCCTGCCAGCGGGTGGAGCGCCGCACCACCGGGATGCCGAGCAGCTCCTTCATGATGGTCGGCGCGGCGCGCAGGTCGTCGATCGTCTCGAACAGCGGCACGATCGGCAGCGGGCAGATTTCCGTGCCCGTCGCGTCGAGGAAGAGGCCGGCCTCCTTGGCGAGCAGGTAGGCGCCGAGCACGTCGACGGTGGAACGCGTCATCGACAGGACGAAGGCGCCGAAGGCCTCGCGGTCGAGGGTGTCGCGCATCTCGCCGACGAGCGCGAAGGTCGAGAGCGTCTCCCGCGCGTCGTCGGGCAGACGGTCGGCGAAATCCTCGAACGCGGTCTCAGGCGTGCGCGGCCGGGCGAGCTCGGTGAGCAGCCAGTCCTTCCAGGCCGGCGTGTCGAGTTCCGGCGGCTCGCGGTCGCCGTTGCGCAAGCGCCACAGCGCGTGCAGCGTCTTCGTGGTGCGGGTCGAGTTCTCGCGCAGATCGAGCCGCACGGTCGAGAAGCGGAAGATCTCGACCATCCGCCGTACGGGCCGCACGATGTCGGTGGCGAGCGCGCCGCACCTGGCGTCGGCGAGCCCCTTCTCCAGGGTGCGCAGGTCGTTGATGAGCCCGTCCGCGCTCGGATAGTCGGGACCGACCGAGCGGGCGCCCTTGTTGCGGGCGATGGTGGCTTCGAGCTTGCGCAGGACGCAGGTGAGGAACTGGCGGTAGGCCTCGCCCGGGTTGCGGCCGGCGATCGCCCGCCCGTCGCCGGACTCGGCCAGAAGATGCGCGAGTTCCTGACGGAAGCCTTCCGGCACCGGTAGCGAGCGCTCGGTGATCGAGAGCACGCGGCCGAGATGGGTGATGCCGTCGCGGTAGCGGCGCAAGGACGCCAGCGCGTTGCGCTGGAGCGTCTCGCGGGTGACGCTCGCGGTGACGTAGGGGTTGCCGTCGCGGTCGCCGCCGATCCAGCTTCCGAATTGGAAGAAGGGCGGCACCTCGAAGGTCTCGTCCGGGTAGTACTGGGCGAGGCTCTCTTCGAGCGAGACCATCACCTCGGGCAGCATCTCGAACAGGGTCTCGTCGAAGAAGTGCAGGCCCCAGGCGACCTCGCGCTCGACGGTGGCCTTCTCCAGATGCAGTTCGCCCGTCATCCAGATCAGCTCGATCTGGTCGCGCAGCTCGTTCATCAGGCCGTTGCGCTCGCGCTCGGTCCAGCGCGGCAGCTCCAGTTCGCGCAGGACGAGGTAGATGCGGCGCAGCTTCTCCAGCACCGTCACCCGCTTGCCCTCGGTCGGGTGCGCGGTGATGGTCGGGCGGATGCGCAGGTCTTTCAGCAGCGCGTGGATCCGCTGCGCCCCGATGCCGCGGGCGGAGGCTTCCGCCAGCACCTTGGCGAAGGAGCCGTTCAGCGCCGCGCGGCCCTGGTCGCGCTCGACGTGGCGGCGGCGGCGCATGGCCGCGTTCTGCTCGGCGATCGAGACGAGCTGGAACCAGATGCCCTGCACCTGGAGCGCGCGGGCCAGCATCTCCGGCGTGAAGGCCGAGATGTCGGCGCGCCCGTGCAGCACGTCCTCCAGCTCGGGATCGTGGCGGCGGGCCACGTCGAGCAGGGCGTGGAACAGGATGTCGAGGGCGTCCTCGGTGGCCGTGCCGGTGATGACCGGCGGCGCGAAGGTCGAGTCGGTCGCGGCTGACGGCCGGGCGTGCAGCGTCTTGGTCATAAAGATCCCCCTCGGCGAGGTTTTTTTGAGAGTCCAGCGGGCGGGCTGCGGGAGAGCAGATCACTTCAGATCGACGGGGTGTCTTCCGCTGGTAGGCCGGAGCGGAGACCTCGAACTGGTCTTTCCCAACCTCACCCTCATCCCGAGGTGCCGGCGCGAAGCGGTGGCCTCGAAGGATCGTCCAGAAATCGCCCGCGCTCTGGAGGACCCTTCGAGGCCGCTTCGCGGCACCTCAGGGTGAGGGGTTGGACGGGAACAGCGCCCCTGACCGCCCCTGACCGCCTCAGGCCGCGCGGGCGAGAACGTCCGCCACGGTGCGGCCGAAGGAGCCCGGATCGGGCGCGACGGTCAGGCCGTAGGACTCCATGATCTCGGCCTTCTCCGCGGCGCTGTCGCCGGTCGCCGAGATGATCGCGCCGGCGTGCCCCATGCGGCGGCCCTTCGGGGCGGTGAGGCCCGCGACGAACCCGATCACGGGCTTCGAAAAGTTCTCCTCGATCCAGGCCGAGGCCTCGGCCTCCTGCGGGCCGCCGATCTCGCCGATCATCAGCACGGCCTCCGTCTCCGGATCCTCCTCGAACAGGGCGAGATGGTCGAGGAAGGAGGAGCCGTTGATCGGGTCGCCGCCGATGCCGACGGAGGTCGAGATGCCGATCCCGAGTTCCTTCATCTGCGCCGCCGCCTCGTAGCCGAGCGTCCCCGAGCGCGAGATCACGCCGACCTTGCCGGGCAGGTAGATGTGGCCGGGCATGATGCCGAGCATCGACTTGCCGGGCGAGACGATGCCGGCGCAGTTCGGGCCCACCACCATGGTGCGCTTGTCCTTGGGGTAGCGCCGCAGGTAGCGCTTCACCCGCATCATGTCCTGGGCGGGGATGCCGTCGGTGATCGAGCAGACGAGCTTCAGGCCGGCATCGGCCGCCTCCATGATCGCGTCCGCCGCGAAGGGGGGCGCCACGAAGGTGATCGAGGTGGTGGCGCCGGTGGCGGCGACCGCCTCCTTGACGGTGTCGAACACCGGCACGCCGCAATGGGTCTTGCCGCCCTTGCCGGGCGTGACGCCGCCGACGACGTTCGAGCCGTAGGCGATCATTTCACGCGCGTGGAAGGTGCCCTTGTCGCCGGTGATGCCCTGGACGAGGATCGGGGTCTTCTCGTCGATGAGAATGCTCATGGCGTGATTCCTTCTCCTTCGTCAGTGCCGGGCGCCGTGGCAGGCCTCGACGGCCTTGCGCGCGGCGTCCGTCAGGGTGTCGGCGGTGATGAGGTCGAGCCCGCTCTCGGCCAGGATCCTCTGGCCCTCCGCGACGTTCGTGCCGGCGAGCCGCACCACCAGCGGCACGTCGATCCTCACCTCGCGCGCGGCCTTCACCACGCCCTCCGCGACCCAGTCGCAGCGGTTGATGCCGGCGAAGATGTTGACGAGGATCGCCTTCACGTTGCGGTCCGAGAGGACGAGGCGGAAGGCCGTCGCCACGCGGTCCGGGCTGGCACCGCCGCCCACGTCCAGGAAATTCGCCGGCTCGCCGCCCGCGTGCTTGATCATGTCCATGGTCGCCATGGCGAGCCCGGCGCCGTTGACGATGCAGCCGATCTCGCCCTCCAGCCCGATATAGCTGAGGTTGTGCTCGGCGGCCTGGGCCTCGCGGGGATCGCCTTGCGACGGGTCGTGCATGTCGGCGATGTTGCGGCGGCGGAACAGGGCGTTGTCGTCGAAGGACATCTTGGCGTCGAGCGCCAGCACCCGGTCGTCCTTGGTGACGACGAGGGGGTTGATCTCCAGCATGGTGCCGTCGCAGTCGCGGAACGCCCGGTAGGCGTTCATGATGGTCTTCACCGCCGCCGAGACCTGCTTGATGTTGAGGCCCAATTGGAAGGCGATCTCGCGGGCCTGGAACTGCTGCAGGCCGACCGCCGGCTCGACCACCACCTGGATCAGCGCCTCCGGCTCCTTGGCGGCGATCTCCTCGATGTCCATGCCGCCGCGCTGGCTGGCGATGACGCGCACGCGTTCGGCCTTCCGGTCCAGCACGTAGCCGAGATAGAGTTCGCGCTCGAACGGGTCGGCGGTCTCGACGTAGACCCGCTGCACCGGCTTGCCGTCCGGCCCGGTCTGGAGCGTCACGAGGCGTTTTCCCAGCAGGTCGCGGGCGGCGTCGCGCACTTCGTTGTAGGTGCGGCAGAGCTTGATCCCGCCCGCCTTGCCGCGGGCGCCGGCGTGGATCTGAGCCTTCACCGCCCAGAACGAGCCGCCGAGTTCGGTCGCGGCGTAGACCGCCTGGTCCGGGCTGAAGGCCACGGCGCCCTTCGGGACGGCGACCCCGAAGCTCGCGAGCAGCTCCTTGGCCTGATACTCGTGAACGTCCATCGAGACCTCCTTCGCGTTTCCGTTCTTGTTGGGCCGACCTTCGCGGAAAAATTACTTTTCGGGAAGCGGGTCGGCTCTCAATTTTTTCTTGTTTTTGGCTTCAGTTTGCTTGCCGCCCAGAGACTTAGCGGGCTTCCAAACTGCGGATCGCTCGGCGCGGGCACGGATCACGGCGACGTTCGTCCCAACCCTCACCTCATCCTGAGGTGCCGGAGCGCAGCGTAGGCCTCGAAGGATCCTCCAGAAATCGCGCGGCTGCCGGAGGATCCTTCGAGGCCGCTTCGCGGCACCTCAGGATGAGGTTCAGGGTTGGACGGAGGCGATTCGCTCTCCGTCCTTGCGAGGCGAAGCCGAAGCAATCCAGCACGCCGCCCTGTCCGGACAGGTCGCGCCCCTGGCTCGCTTCGCATGCGCTCGCGATGACGGCGGGGACGCGCAGCGTTCCGCCCGAACGCCTCAGTTCACCTTGGCCTTCACGGTCTCGTAGACGCGCTCGTTGAGCGTGCCGGCCTCGCCCAGCAGGGTCTCCAGTTCCTTCAGCCGCTCCTCGGCGAAGGCGCGGTCGTCCAGGCCCTTGGCGTTGACGTAGACGTTGAGTGCGGCCGAGCGCAGACCGGCATAGGCCGAGAGCACCGCGACGCCGGCATCCGAGATCACGTTGAGATTGCCCTTCTCGGCGACGATCTCGGCCAGATCGATCACCGCGCGGCAGACGCGGCAGCAGGCGAGCGGCACGTCGGTCGCCGTCTTGAGCGCTTCCTGGATCTTCCGGGCGCGGGCGGCCTTCTCCTCGTCGGTGTCCTTCGGCAGCCCGTAGGCGCCCATCACCGCGTCGAATGCTTCCACGTCGTCGGCGATCATGCCGGTCAGCGTCCTGCGCAGGCCTTCCGACTTCTCCAGCACCTGCCTCAGGTCGGCCTCGACCTCGGCGTACTTCTTCTTGCCGATGGTGAGGTTGCACACCATCGACACCAGTGCCGCGCCCATGGCGCCGGAAATCGCGGCGGCACCGCCGCCGCCGGGGGTGGGCGCCGAGCTCGCCAGACCGTCGAGGAATGTTTCGATCGTCTCGTTCGCGGCCATGGGTCCCTCCCCTCGCAGTTCTTGTTTGAAGTGGGCGACGCGCCGTCAGGCCATGTCCTTGGCGAGCGCGTAGATCTCCTCGGCGTCGAACACGCCTTCGGTCGATTCGAACAGCTTGGCGATGCAGGCGCGGTGCAGCTTGAGCTTCAGGCCGCCGATGCCGAGGGCACCGAACGCTTTCTTGCCGTGGCGCTCACGCGCCTTGTCCATGGCGTCGATGCCGCCGAAGCCGAGCGGGGGCTGGGCGTTGTAGTCGGCCACGATCTCGACGCTCGCCTCGTCCTTCCATCCGGATTCGGGAAGCAGCTCGATGCCGATGGCACCGGCCGAGAAGATCAGGTTCCGGCCCTTGACGATGGCGACGCGGGACGCTTCGTCCGGCGTGGCGGCGGCCGTCACGTTGACGCCGAAGCGCTTGTTCACGGCATCCGCCGCCCCTTGCGCCCGGTCGAGCTGGCGGGCGGCGAGGATCACCTCGGCGCCCTCCTTGGCGAGCAGCGCCGCCGAGCGCATGCCGACCGGGCCGGTGCCGGCGAGCACGACCGCCTTCTTGCCCTGGACCGAACCGCCGGCCGCCTTGACGACGAGGGCGACGCCCGCCGCGGCCGTGGTGTTGGAGCCGTTCGAATCGAGCATGGTCGAGACGCGGAAGGGACCGAAGAAGCGCTTCTTGACCGCCTCGAACACCGCCTCGCCCGCGGCCATGTCGCCGCCGCCGACGAAGATCGCGGTCGACTTCTTCTCCGAGCCGCCGCGGGTGTAGATCGTGCCGTCCACCAGCGCGCCCACGTTGTCCGTCGTCACGTCGCCGTAGCCGGTGATGTGGTCGGCGCCGCCGTCGTAGCCGACGACCGTGTCGAACACGCTCGGAACCGCATCGGTGTCGAACAGGAAGAGAAGCTTCTTGGTCATTTCGCCTCTGGCTGTTGGCTGGCCGCGCGGATGAGAGCACGACCGCTTCATAGGGGTGGCTTGGGGGTGGCTTGGCGCCTGTCGCCGCGGCGACGGCCGTCGAAACTTCGTTCACCCGGATGATCCCACCCTCTCCCTCATCCTGAGGTGCCTTCGCGAAGCGGAGGCCTCGAAGGGTGCTCCAGGGATCGCCGCGGGATCTGGAGGATCCTTCGAGGCCGCTTCGCGGCACCTCAGGATGAGGCGTATGGGTGGGAGACCCGAAGGGTCTACGCCTCGACGACGTTCTGCGGCTTGCCCGCCACGTACGCCTCGATGTTGTCCACGAGCTGGTCGGCGAGGATCTGCATCGCCTCCTTGCTCGCCCAGGCCACGTGCGGGGTGACGATCAGGTTCGGCAGGTCGGCCTCGCACAGGATGTTGCCGTCCTTCGGCGGCTCCTGGGCCACCACGTCGAAGCCGGCGCCGCCGATGGTGCCGTCCTTGAGCGCCTGGAGGAGGGCCGCCTCGTCCACGAGCCCGCCGCGGGCCGTGTTGATGAGGATCGCCGAGCGCTTCATCTTCCTGAGCTCGTCGGCCCCGATCATGTTGCGGGTGTCGGGGGTGAGCGGCACGTGGAGCGTGATGACGTCGGACCGGGTGAGGATCGTGTCGAGATCGACGAGCCCGTCCTGCGGGAACACGTCGTAGGCCAGCACCGTCATGCCGAGCGCCTCGGCCCGCTTGGCGATCGACTTGCCGAGCGCCCCGTAGCCGATGATGCCGAGCGTCGAGCCGGCGATGTCGTGGATCGGGTAGTCGAAGTAGCAGAACTGGGTCGACTTGTTCCAATCCCCCCGGCGCACGGAATTGGCGTAAGGGACGATCGCCCGGCGCAGCGCGAACATCAGGCCCACGACGTGCTCGGGGACCGTGTTGAAGGCGTAGTTGCGGATGTTGACGACCGTGACCCCCTGCGCCTTGGCGGCGGCCTTGTCGACGACGTCCGTGCCCGTGGCGGCCACCGCGATCAGCTTCAGGTCGGGAAGCCGTTTCAGCGTGTCGGCGCGCATCGGCACCTTGTTGATGATCGCGATCTCGGCGCCCCGAAGGCGCTCGACGGTCTCCTCCGGCGTCCAGGTCGACTCGTATTCCTCGTACGCGTGCGGGAAGCTGAATTCGCGCACCGTCGCGTCGAGCGACTCGCGATCGAGGAAGACGACTTTCCTTGTCATTCTGGACCCCTTCCGGATCGACCGGCGGGCGATCGTGTCTCTCGCAAAACGCTCGCCGCAGCGAGAACGGTCCGTGACCGGGAGTTTTGCGAGGCACTTCACGCCGGCCCCGTTTCCTCAACCTGCTTTGACGCGTCTCCCGCGAGACGGGCCGGCAAGCCGGACGTTCCGCGGGGCGCCGTTCTTATATTGAGCGGAAGCGGCGCCGTTGGAACCGGCGCCGCGGCCCAAAAAATCAGGACTTCGAGAGGGGGTGCTCGCGCAGGTAGCTGGCGGCGGCGGCCACGCCCGAGCCCGGCGTCACGTTCACGCCGTTGTCGATGAGCGACATCTCGGCACCGGCGATGGCGCCGAGCAGCGAGAGTTCGTTCAGGTCGCCGACATGGCCGATGCGGAACACCTTGCCCGCGACCTGGGACAGGCCGGCGCCGAGCGCGAGGTTGTAGCGCACGAAGGCGTGCCTGATGATCTTGGCCGCGTCCACACCCTCGGGCACCAGGATGGCGGTGACGGTGTCGGAGTTCCATTCCGGCGACTTGGCGCAGGTCTTCAGGCCCCAGGCCGCGACCGCCTGGCGGGTCGCCTCGCCGAGCACGGCGTGGCGGTGGTAGACGTTCTCCAGCCCCTCCTCGAACAGGCAGGCGAGCGCCTCGCGCAGGCCGTAGAGCAGCGGCAGCGGCGGGGTGTAGGGGAAGTAGCCGGCCGGGTTCTGCTTCTTGTGGTCTTCCCAGTCGAGGTAGACGCGGGCGAGCCGGTCGTTGCGGCCGGACTGGCCTTCCGCCGCCTTGAGCGCCTTGGGGCTGACGCAGATCACGCCGAGGCCGGCGGGCAGCATCAGACCTTTTTGCGAGCCGGCGATGGCGCAGTCGACCTTCCACTCGTCCATCTTGAACGGCAGCGAGCCGATCGAGGACACGCCGTCGACGAACAGCAGGGCCGGGTGGCCGGCGGCGTCGATCGCCTTGCGCACGGCGCCGATGTTCGAGGTCACGCCGGTGGCGGTCTCGTTGTGGACCACCATGACGGCCTTGATCTCGCGGTCCTTGTCGGCGCGCAGGGCCTCCTCGATCTTCTCGGGCTTGGCGCCGGTGCCCCACTCCTCCTCCTGGACGATCACGTCGAGGCCGAGGCGCTGGGCCATGTCGATCCAGAGGTGGCTGAACTGGCCGAAGCGGGCGGCCAGGACCTTGTCGCCGCGGGCGAGGGTGTTGGTCAGCGCCGATTCCCAGATGCCGGTGCCGGAGGCCGGGAACAGGAAGATCGTGCCGTCGGTCGAGCCGAACACCCGCTTGGTGTCCTCGAACAGCGGCTTCGTCAGCGCGGGGAAATCGACCGAGCGGTGATCCTCGGACTGCACCATCATGGCGCGCATCACCCGGTCCGGGATGTTGGTCGGGCCGGGAACGAACAGGTGGTTGCGTCCCGGACGTCTCGTTGCCGCCATGAAAGGTTCCTCCAGTCTACGTCGTTGCGGGCGGGCCGGCCCTTCGCGGCCGCGATCCCACCCGATCCTGATGGCGGGCGGGCGCCCGCCGTGAAACGTCCTCGAGACCTCAGCCGCCCGCGCGCGAGACGGCCTCCCGCCGGCCGGGACCATACCATCGCGATGTCGGATCGTTGAACCGTCCCGGAGCGGCGAAACGGCCGTGGCGCCGCCCGCGTCGCGGCGCGTGCAGCCACGCCGGTCGCCTCCAGAGGATCGAACCCTCGATGCGTCAGCTTCGCGCGGCCTTCAAGCGCGCTTCCGCCGATTGTCCAGCGCTCCCATCCGTGCCCGGCCGTTCCGCGCCTCTGCCGGACGCTGCCGCGCACGGAGAGGCGCACGCGGCAAAAAGACCTTGGCCGCCGTTATGCCTCCCCGGCCGGGGAATGGAAAACGGAAAAAACTGAATTGAAAAACAAAAAGATTTTCGCATGCACGGCCCGCAGGCACCCCCTGCGGCAGGCGGCTGTCCGGGGGCTGACGTGCGCCGTCCGGCGCAGACGGGCGGCAGGATGGTTCCCGTCGCCGTCATCAAACTGAGATCGGAATGCGATTTGGCTCTTCCCCGTCGCGATGCGGTTGTGAGGAGCCGGAGGCGCCCGTGTCACAGGATCCGGAATCGACCATCCGCGTTCGGACGCTGTTCCTGTCCGATCTCCATCTCGGCACCAAGGGATGCCAGGCGGCCCTGCTGCTCGATTTCCTGCGCGAGGTCGATGCCGACACGATCTACCTCGTCGGCGACATCGTCGACGGCTGGCAGCTCCGCTCGGGCTGGTACTGGCCTCAGGCGCACAACGACGTGGTGCAGAAGCTGCTGCGCAAGGTGCGCAAGGGCGCCCACGTCGTCTACGTGCCCGGCAACCACGACGAGTTCCTGCGCGACTATATCGGCATGACCTTCGGCGGCATCGAGATCGCCGACAGCCGGGTCCACGTCGCGGCCGACGGCAAGCGCTATCTCGTGATCCACGGCGACCAGTTCGACATGGTGGTGCGCCATTCCAAGTGGCTCGCCCATCTGGGCGACTGGGCCTACACCTCGGCGCTCACCGTCAACACCGTGGTCAACCGGGTGCGCCGCCGCCTCGGTCTCGCCTACTGGTCGCTCTCGGCCTGGGCGAAGCTGAAGGTGAAGAACGCGGTCAACTTCATCGGCCAGTTCGAGGCCTTCCTCGCCACGGAAGCCCGGCGCCAGGGAGCGGACGGCGTCATCTGCGGCCATATCCACCACGCCGCCCACCGCGAGGTCGAGGGGCTGACCTACCTCAACACCGGCGACTGGGTGGAATCCTGCACCGGCATCGTCGAGCATTACGACGGCCGCATGGAGGTGCTGCACTACCCCGCCATGCTGCGCGAACGCCGCGCGGCGGAGGCCTACGAGCCCGAAATCCGCCGCGCCGTCGCCTGAGGCCGAGTTCACGGTAAATCCCCATACGGAAATCCCCATGAGGCTGCTGCTCGCCACCGATGCGTGGCACCCGCAGGTCAACGGCGTGGTGCGCTCCGTCGAGCGCATGGCCGAGGCCGCCGCCGGGCTCGGCGTCGAGCCGCGGATGCTGACGCCGGCCGATTTCGCGTCCCTGCCGATGCCGGGCTATTCCGAGATCCGGCTCTCGCTGGCCACCCGCGGCCGGGTGCTGGAGCGCTGGAAGCGGCTCGCGCCGACCCATGTGCACATCGCCACCGAGGGGCCGATCGGCCACGCCGTGCGCGCCGCCTGCCTGTCGCTCGGCCACGCCTTCACCACGAGCTACCACACCCGCTTTCCCGAATACCTCGCCGCCCGGGCGCCGGTGCCGGAGGCCTGGAGCTACGCGTGGCTGCGCCGCTTCCACGCGGCGGCGAGCGGCACCATGGTCAGCACGCCCTCGCTGGAACGGGAACTGACGGGGCGCGGCTTCACCCGGCTGATGCGCTGGACCCGGGGCGTCGACACCGACCTGTTCCGCCCGCGCGAGGAGGACGCCCTCTCCGGCCTGCCCCGGCCGATCTTCCTCTCGGTGGGGCGGCTGGCGGTGGAAAAAAACCTCGCCGCCTTCCTCTCCCTCGACCTGCCGGGCTCCAAGGTCGTGGTCGGCGGCGGGCCGGACCGGGCCCGGCTCCAGGCGCTGGCGCCGGACGCGCATTTCCTCGGCGCGATGACCGGCGAGGCGCTGGCGCGGGTCTATGCCAGCGCCGACGCCTTCGTGTTTCCGAGCCTGACCGACACCTTCGGCATCGTGCTGCTCGAAGCCCTGGCCTCCGGCCTGCCGGTCGCGGCCTTCCCCGTCACCGGCCCCCTCGACGTGATCGGCGGCACCGGCGCCGGCGCCCTCGACATGGATCTGCGCGCGGCGGCGCTCGCCGCGCTTCAGGTTCCGCGGGCGCGCTGCCGGGCGGAGGCGCTGCGCTACACCTGGGCCGAGAGCGCACGCCAGTTCTACGACAACATCGCCCAGGCCCACGCACTGGGGCCGATGCACCGCACCGCCCGGCGCCCGGGCGGTGCGGTGCTGGCGCGCCCGGGCTGATTCCTATTGCGGGCCGATTCTTTTGGACGCCCCCGCCGATCGGGGTGACCCGGGGCGGCGGGAATGCGAGGGTTCGCGCCATGACCCTTCGCTCGAAACCCGTCCAGGCCGCGCGCCCCTTCGACCCGGCTCGCGCCGCGACCTATCCGGCCGCGATCGGCTGCGACGAGGTCGGGCGCGGCGCCCTGTGCGGGCCGGTGATGGTGGCGGCCGTCTGGTTCGATCCCCTCGCTTTCCCCCCCGAGGTGCTGGCCCGGCTCGACGACAGCAAGCGCCTCGATCGCGCCACGCGCGAGGCGCTGACGCCGCTGATCCGGGCGCATGCGCGGGTCTCGCTCGCGGCGGGCTCGCGGGCGCTGGTCGACCGGGTGAACGTGCGGGCCGCGACCCTCGACGCCATGCGCCGGGCGGTCACGGGCCTGGGGCTCGACGCGACCGTGCTGGTCGACGGGCGCGACGCGATTCCCGGTCTCGCCCTGCCCTGTCGCGCGGTGGTCGGCGGCGACCGGCTCGTGCCGCAGATCGCCGCCGCCTCCATCGTCGCCAAGACCTTTCGCGACGGGATCATGCGCCGGCTCGCCCCGCGCCACCCGGCCTATGCCTGGGAGCGCAACGCCGGCTACGGCACCGCGGCCCACCTCGCCGGCTTGAGCGCGAAGGGCCGCAGCCCGCACCATCGGCTGAGTTTCACGGGACGGTTTCAGGCGGCCGGGGCCGGTTCGGTCGCGTGAAGCGGCTCTCCGCTCGATCGCGTCGAGCGCGGCCGGTCGCCCTCTCCCCGTCGAATGCGAGGAGGGAATTCCGGTGTCACGCCTTTGGGCTTTTCGGATGCGGCGTCGCCGCCACGACCTGACGGCGGCGAGGGACCGGGGCGGGTCCGTCGGAGCGTCGACCCGGGTTCGGAGCCGGCCGGACGCGTGAAGCCGCGCCGGCAGCCGGCATCGTCGGACTGTCAGAGGCGGTGCGCCGTCCGCTCGTCCGCGTCGTAGCCCGGAGCGGAGCCGGTCGCCGGGCCGCCCTGCCGGGCTCCTTGCGCGCCGGCGCGCTTGACCGCGGCGTCGAGGTTTTCCGGATCGAGGGCGGTCTCGACGAAGGCGCGGCCGCGATGGGTCAGGTCGCGGGCGTAGCGGATGCCCTGGTCGCGCAGGTCGTCGGCGTAGGGGCCGAGCGCTCGGTCCTCCTGGCGGGTCCGCGGCAGGAGCGCCCCGAGCAGCAGGCCGGCGGCGAGGCCGACCACCCCGACGAGAAGCGGATTCTCGGAGACGAACCGCTCCGTGGCGGTGCGGCCCTCGTGCAGGCGGCGGTAGCCGCGGTCGGCGAGGTCGGAGGCGCGCCGGCGGTGCGTGTCGTACCGGTCGCCGGCCCAGGAGCGGGCCTCCTCGTAGGCCTCGCCGGCCTGGGCGCGGGCGGAATCCGCCGCGTCGCTCATCCGGTCCCGAAGCTCGGAAGCCCGGTCCGAGGCTTGGTCGCGCAGGGTGCGCGCGCCTTCGCTCGCCTGTTCCGCCGTATCCTCCAGGCCGGCCTGGAGACGGGCATTGGCGTCGCGCCCCGGCGCCGTCGCCCGGTCGGCCGTCCGGTCGGCCATCCGGTCAGCAACGTCGTGCAGGCTGGGCTCGACGCCGGCCTCGCGGGGCATGCCGGAGCGGGCGGCGATGGTCTCGGGCAGCGTCTCCGCCGGCGCGCCGACCGGCGGCGCGGTCGGGCCTTGATGGTTCGGACCTTGGCTCATGATGGGCTCCGTTTCCTGAGGCGCGCCGTCGGCGCGGGGCTCGGCGCGCGGCCGCTTGCGGGGGTCAGGCCTGTGAGGGACGGACCTGCCGCTCGGGCGGCAGGTCGTGGGCGGGGCGCCCGCCGGGGGCGTCGGGGTCGTAGGTGCGGTCGGCGCCCGTGACGGTCACGGGTCTGGCTTCCACCGGCACCACGGCGCGGGTGGTCGGGCGGCGCGCCGTGCGCATGCCGTTGAGCAGCAGGCCGACGCCCGCCGCGATCAGCAGCACCGGCAGCGGATTGCGCCGCACCGCCAGCAGGGCGTCGTCGTAGACGCCGCTGTAGGGCGTGCGCCGGGCCGAGCCGAGCATCTCGTCGACGAGGCTCGACGCGTTCAGCCGGCCCTGGATCCGGTCGATGGTCTCGTCGAGCCGGGCACGGCTCTGCTCGATGTCCTTCTCGAGATCCGAGATCGATTCGCTCATCCCGAAACCCTTTCCGTCAGCGCGCGGGCATCCTGCCGGACCTGACGCGAGGTCCGGGTCGGGGCGAGGTTGGACAGGGCCATCGCCCGGGCGCCGATGACGCCGAGAAGCACCGCGACGAACAGCATGCCGCCGCCGACGATGAGCGCCGCGAGCCATTCCGAGCCCACCAGCGTCGCCACGAACTTCACCAGCGCGCCGATCAGCACCAGCATCGCCGTGATCGCGAACACCGCCGCGAGCACCATCATCGCCAGCCCGATGAACAGCGAGCGGACGTTGTTCGTCATCTCCGTGCGGAAGAGGGCGATCTCCTTGCCGGCCAGTTCGCTCGCCTCGCGCAGGGCGTCGGCGACGAGCGATTGGATCGAGGAGGGCGGAGGGGAGGGCGGAGGGGAAGGATCGGGGTTTGCCATGGCGCGTCCCCTCAGGCCCGGTAGCCGTCGTCGAACCGGTCGGCCTCGGTCGGGCCCGACGCCTTGACGAAGCGCGACAGCAGGAAGCCGGCCGCGAAGGTCGCCACCGCGACCGTCACCGGAGAGCGGCGGGCGAAGGCTTCCGCCTCGTGATAGATGGCGTCGAGGCTGCGCCGCTCGATCGAGCCGGCGAAATCGTCGAGCCCTTCCGCGGCGCTGTCGAAGAAGGCGCGGATGTTGGGGCGGTCGTCGAAGGTCCTGCCGGAATCGCGCAGGGACCTGGCGAGGTCGGAGACGGAGCGGGCCGCCTCGCCCTTGCGGTCGTCGACGTAGGAGAGGGCGTGCCGGCGCGCGGCCGCCGCGAAGCCCTTGCCGCGCTCGGCCGCGAGACTCGCCGTGTCCTCCACGTCGTGGCGCAGATCCTCCAGATCGGCCTTGGTCTCGGCCGGCCCGGGGCCGCCGACGGGATCTGGGGACGCGGAAGCTGTCATGGGGTCGACTCCGGATGGGACGCTGCGAGAGAGGCGCGCGGGGCGCATCGATCATCGGTGAACTCGGCCGAAGAACCGTTGGCCGCGTCGCGGGGTTCCGCTCGTCGAGGGCCGGAGCGAGGGTCGGAGAAGCCGGGAGACGCTCCGTCCGCTCGCCCGCGCCGCTCGCCCCGCGCGGCGGCCGTGCTCATCCGGGGCCGGATGTCAGCGCCCGTTCAGCTCGGCCCTTGCATGGTGGCGGCGGCTCTGCTGCACTGCGAGGGACGCGGGGAGATGAGGTGAGAGACTTGGAGCCGGCCGGGCGGATGCAGGGCAGGACAACGGTGGCATCGCCGGCCCGCCCGCTTGACCCGCAGGGTGCGATGCGCTTGGCTGCCGCCCGACGGATCGCGCTCCGCTTCCGCGCGTTTTCCCACGGACGCAAGACCCTTAGGCCGGCGCGCCCCGCGTGCCGGCCCCAGCGAGGACCGGAGCCGGGTTCGTGGCACGTCTGATCATTGTCTCCAACCGTGTCGCCGTGCCCGCCGAGGGCAAGGATGCGGTCTCCGCAGGGGGACTCGCCGTCGCGGTCAAGGAGGCGTTCTCCTCCTACGAAGGGTTGTGGTTCGGCTGGAGCGGCAACATCCGCGACAATCCGAGCCCCGAGCCCGAACTGATCGACCGCGGGCCGATCCAGTACGCCGTCCTCGACCTCTCGCCCCAGGACCACCGCGAGTACTACGCGGGCTTCGCCAACCGGGCGCTCTGGCCGATCATGCACTACCGCATCGGGCTGGGGACCTATTCCCGCTCGGACTATGCCGGCTACCAGCGCGTCAACCAGGCCTTCGCCCAGGCGCTCGCCAAGATGGTCGAGCCCGACGACCTGATCTGGGTGCACGACTACCACCTGCTGCCGCTGGCGAGCGAATTGCGCGGCCAGGGCATCGCCAACCCGATCGGGTACTTCCACCACATCCCGTGGCCGGCGGCCGACGTGTTCAACACCCTGCCCGCCAGCGGCGCATTGCTGCGCGCCATGGCCGATTACGACCTGATCGGCCTCCAGACCGATTCGGACGTGCAGAACCTGTCGCGCAACTTCATCGACACGATGCGGGCGATCCCGCTCGGCGGCGGCTCGATGATGGTGGACGGGCGGCGCACGAAGATCCGCAGCTTCCCGATCGGCATCGACGTGGCCGGCTTCAAGGACGCCGCCGACAAGGCCGGCTCCAACAAGGTGGTGCGCGAGACCATGGCGGGCCTGCGCACCCGCAAGCTGCTGATCGGCGTCGACCGGCTCGACTACTCGAAGGGCGTGCCCGAGCGGATGGAGGCGGTGGACCGCTTCTTCGCCTCGAACCCCGACCAGCGCGGCAACGTCGTCTACATCCAGATCACCCCGAAATCCCGCAGCGAGGTGCCGGAATACGAGCAGCTCGCCCGCGCGGTGAACGAGAAGGTCGGCGACATCAACGGCATGCTCGGCGAGCCGGCCTGGACGCCGATCCAGTACGTCACCAAGGCCTATCCCCGCCCCGTGCTGGCCGGCCTCTACCGGGCGGCCCGGGTCGGCCTCGTCACGCCGATGCGCGACGGCATGAACCTGGTGGCCAAGGAATACGTCGTCGCGCAGAGCGAGGAGGATCCCGGCGTCCTCGTGCTCTCGAAGTTCGCGGGCGCCGCCCGGCAGTTGCCCGAGGCGCTCCTCGTCAATCCCTACGACCGCTTCGAGGTCGCCGAGGCGATCCGGCAGGCGCTCTACATGCCCCGGGGCGAGCGCCTGGAGCGCTGGAAGCCGATGGCCGAGCGCATGCTGCGCGAGGACGTGGATTGGTGGGCGCGCAACTACATGGCGGAGCTGGAGACCTTCCGCACCGTCGAGCGCGAGCCGCCGACCGCGGCGGCGGCGGCGGAGTAGTTTTTTCGCCCGGGCGGCGAATCGGTCGCGTGTCTCGGAATCGATCGCGGCATTCTCCCACCCACGACCTCAGGATGGGGTCGTGGGTGGGAGAATGCCTTCGACGGGGCCCTGAACGGAACGGGTCCCGCTTCACGAAGGACCGGAATGATCGTCATCGAGGAGGGCCTGCCGACGCCGCTCGGCGCGCATTTCGACGGCCGCGGCGTCAACTTCGCCCTCTTCTCGCAGCACGCGACCCGGGTCGACCTCTGCCTGTTCGAGCCCGGCGCGCGCCACGAATCGCGCACGATCCGCCTGCCCTGCCGGACCGACGACGTCTTCCACGGCTACCTGCACGGCCTGCTGCCGGGCCAGCAATACGGCTACCGCGTGTTCGGCCCCTGGGACCCGGCAGCGGGACACCGGTTCAACCCGGCCAAGCTCGTTCTCGACCCCTACGCGCGGGAGATCGCGGGGCGCATCCGCTGGCACGACGCGCTCTACAGCCACCGCCGCGGCGGCGTCCGCGAGGACCAGATCGACCGCCGCGACAGCGCGCCGTTCCTGCCCCGCGGCGTGGTGACGCGGCCCGACACGCCCGACGCGATCGCCCTGCCCACGCCCCGGCCGCTGCACGAGACGGTGATCTACGAGGCCCACGTCAAGGCGCTGACCCGGACGCATCCGGCCCTCTCGCCGCCCGAACGCGGCACCTATCTCGGACTCGCCCATCCGGCGATCATCGAGCACCTCCTGAAGCTCGGCGTCACCGCCCTCGAACTCCTGCCGATCCAGGCGTTTGCCGACGACCGCTTCCTCGTGGAGCGGGGGCTCGTCAATTTCTGGGGCTACCAGCCCTACAACCACTTCGCCCCCGAGCCGCGCTACTTCGGCGAGGGCGACGCCAGCGGCCTGCGCTTCGCCATCCGCGAACTCGCGGCGGCCGGCATCGAGACCCTGCTCGACGTGGTCTACAACCATACCGCCGAGGGCGACCATCTCGGGCCGACGCTCTCCTTCCGCGGCATCGACAACGCGAGCTACTACAAGCTCGAACCCGACAACCTGCGCCGCAACATCGACTGCACCGGCTGCGGCAACACCCTGAACGTCGCCCATCCGCGGGTGATGCGCATGGTGCTCGACTCCTTGCGCCACTGGGTCGCCGTCTACGGCGTGGCGGGCTTCCGCTTCGACCTCGCCACGAGCCTCGGCCGCGCCCCCCACGACTTCACCCCCCGGGCCGCCTTCTTCCAGGCGGTGCAGCAGGATCCGGTCCTCTCCCGCGTCAAACTCATCGCCGAGCCCTGGGACATCGGCATGGGCGGCTACCAGCTCGGCGGCTATCCCACCGGCTGGAGCGAGTGGAACGACCGGTTCCGCGACCATCTCCGCGGCTTCTGGCGCGGCGACGCGGGCACGCTCGCCAAGCTCACGCAGGGCCTCTCGGGCTCGCGCGAGATCTTTGTTCCATCCGGCCGCTCGCCCTTGGCGAGCGTCAACTTCGTCGCCTCCCACGACGGCTTCACCCTGGCCGACGTGGTGGCCTACGAAGAGAGGCACAACGCGGCCAACGGCGAGGAGAACCGCGACGGCCACGGCCACAACCTCTCGGCCCATTACGGCGTCGAGGGCCCGACCGACGATCCGGAGATCCTGGGCGTACGCGCCCGCCAGAAGCGCAACATGCTGGCCTGCGTGTTCTTCGCCCAGGGCGTGCCGATGCTGCTGATGGGCGACGAGCGCTCGCGCACGCAGGGCGGCAACAACAACGCCTACTGCCAGGACAACGCCCTGAGCTGGATGGATTGGGAGACCGATCCCGACCCGGCCTTGAGCGCGTTCGTGGGAAACCTCGCCGCCCTGCGCCGCGCCTGCCGCTCCCTGCGGCGGCGCCACTTCCTGATCGGCAGCCGGGTCGGCGAGACCGCCCTGAAGGACGTGCACTGGCTCTCCCCCGACGGCACCGAGATGGACGGCGCCGCCTGGGCCGACGGCGAGCGCCGCGCCTTCGGCATGCAGATGGGCAACGACATCGAGGGTTCGGAGCGCGTCCTGATCCTCATGAACGCGGCGCCCGAGCCCTGCCCCTTCGCCCTGCCGCCCGAACTCGGCGGCCCCTGGCGCCCGGTCTTCGACACCACCCTGGACACCGGCGCCGTCCCCGACGGAACGCGCCCCCCGGTCCGGGCCGGCGGCACCGTCGAGCTGCCCGAGCGGGCGGTTCTGGTGCTGAAGGCGGCCCCCGTTCTCGATTGAGCGGTTCGCCCGGGAAAACGTCCCGCGCGTCTCGGCTTCCTCCGCCCCCCGTGGCATCGTGCGCCCCGGATCGCGACAGGCATGGGAACGGGATCGATGCAGGCGGGGAGCGGCGGCGCGGCGCGGGTGACGGTGGTCGATCATCCCCTCGTCCAGCACAAGCTGACGATGATGCGCGACGGCGAGCGCTCGACGAAGGGGTTCCGCGAACTCCTCAACGAGATCGGCATGCTGCTCGCCTACGAGGTGACCCGCGACCTGCCGCTCGAACCGGTCACCATCGAGACGCCGCTTCAGCCCATGGAGGGGCGCCGGATCGCCGGCAAGAAGCTCGTGCTCGCCCCGATCCTGCGGGCCGGCGTCGGCTTCCTCGACGGCATGCTCTCGCTGATGCCCTCGGCCCGCGTCGCCCATGTCGGGCTCTACCGCGACCCCGACACGCTCCAGGCGGTCGAGTACTACTTCAAGAGCCCGTCGGATCTCGCCGACCGCACGGTGCTGGTGCTCGACCCCATGCTCGCCACCGCCAATTCCGCGGTCGCGGCGGTGGAGCGGCTCAAGAGCCGGGGCGCGAAGGATCTCCGCTTCGTCTGCCTGCTCGCCGCGCCCGAGGGCATCGCCCGCTTCCAGGCGGCGCACCCGGACGTGCCGGTCTGGACCGCGGCGATCGACAGCCACCTCAACGACCACGGCTACATCGTCCCGGGCCTCGGCGATGCCGGCGACCGGATGTACGGCACGCGCTGACTCTTCCGCACTTCAGTCCTGCCGGCGCTGGGCAGCGTGACGGATCGTGACGATGATGACGGCGCCGGCCGTCTCATCGACGGTATAATACGACATCCGGTTGATGACCTCGGCCTCTCCTGCGTCATCGCGAGGCGAAGCCGTGGCGATCCAGGGCGCGACCTGTCCGGACAGGTCGCGCCCTGGATCGCTTCGCGGCCGCTCGCGATGACGGAGGGTAGCCAAACCCGAAGCGATCAATCGGAAACGGTGTAATAGATCAGATACGGAAGCCTCGGCACGACGAAGCGGCGCACCTTCGGCCGCACGATGCGCCCCGCGTCCGGATACGTCGCCAGGAGCGCAAATGCGTCCCGGATCGTCCTCTGCACATGGAGGGCAGCCGAGGGGTTTTCTCGATGAATGGAGTCGGCGATCTCGCGCAGGCGCCGGGTTGCACGCCGGGAGACTTCGAGCTTCATCGCTCGAAGCTGCGGAAGGCGGCCTCGATCTGTTCGGGAGAAGCCAGTTCACCTCTCTCGATCTCGGCAAGCCCGGCCAGCACATCTTCAAGATGCTCGGGATCGATGTCCTCCGCCGAGCCGACCCGTGCGAGGCCGAGCATGGCCTCGGCAATCGTGTCCTGATCGGCAGCGGGGAGCCGGCGGACGGCTTCGACGGCCTGTTCGAGCAGCTTCGTCATGAGGTCACCTTCAGCGTCCGAGCGTAAGAGTGCCTCACAAAACTCCCGATCACCGTCCGCGCTCACTCCGGGCGCGACAGCGCAGCGGGAGTTTTGTGAGAGACACTAACACGGCTCGACGCGCCCCGTCCCGTGCGCCATCTGACCCGAGCATGCGAGCGACCAACCCCGCCGCGCGAGCCCCGAGGAGGCCCGATGTCCCAGACCCTGCCCGAGACCATGCGCCAGATCCGCTTCGCCGGCGCGGGCGGCCCGGAGGTGATCGCGGTCGAGACCGTGCCGCTGCCCGAGCCCGGAGCCGGTCAGGTGCTGGTCGAGGTGGTCGCGGCGGGCGTCAACCGGCCCGACATCATGCAGCGCCAGGGCAGCTACCCGCCGCCCAAGGGCGCGACCGAGATTCCGGGTCTCGAGATCGCCGGCCGCATCGCCGCCCTCGGCGAGGGCGTGACGGGTCTGTCCGTCGGCGACGAGGTCTGCGCGCTGGTCATCAGCGGCGGCTATGCCGAGTTCGCGGCGGCCGAGGTCGGGCAGGTGCTGAGGAAGCCGGGACCGCTCTCGCTGGTGGAGGCCGCCGGCCTGCCCGAGACCGCCTTCACCGTCTATTCCACGGTGATCCAGCGGGGGCGCCTGCAGAAGGGCGAGACCTTCCTCGTCCACGGCGGGTCGAGCGGCATCGGCACCACCGCGATCCAGATCGCCAAGCAGCACGGCGCCCGCGTCCTCACCACCGCCGGCTCGGCCGAGAAGTGCCGGTTCTGCGAGGCGCTGGGGGCGGATGCCGCCATCAACTACCGCGAGGCCGATTTCGCCGAAGAGGTGAAGCGGCTCACCGACGGCCGGGGCGTCGACGTGATCCTCGACATGGTGGGCGCCCCCTACCTCCCGAGGAACATCGCCTCGCTGGCGGTGGAGGGCCGCCTCGTCCAGATCGCCTTCATGCAGGGCTACAAGACCGAGAACCTCACGCTCACGCCGATCATGCTCAAGCGCCTGACGGTCACCGGGGCGACGCTCCGGGCCCAGGCCAAGGAGGCGAAGGCGGCCATCGCCGAGGGGTTGAGGCGCGATGTCTGGCCGCTCGTGGAGGCGGGCCGGATCCGCCCCGTCGTCCACGCCACCTTCCCCCTGGAGGAGGCGCGCAGGGCGCACGAGCTGATGGAGACGAGCAGCCACGCCGGCAAGATCCTGCTCGTCACCGGCCGCTGACGGTGCGGCTCGCCCCAGGAACTCTCCAAGCCTGACCGGCGTTGGCGAACCATATCCGAGGCTGACGACGCCGCCCCCGACCGGGCGGAAGAGAGGGATTCATGGCCCAGATCGAGAACCAGACCGATGCCCGCCAGGGCGCCAAGGGCAAGCCGGTCCTCTACGTGCTGGTGGCGAGCCTCGTCCTTCTGGCCGTCGCCACGGTCGGCCTCCTGAGCTGGAACCGGGCGGAGACGACCTCGGACTACGCCGGCAAGAGCCAGGAATCGGCCCGCGAGATGACGACGGGTTCCGTCAACAAGGCCCCGTCCTCCAACAGCGCCGGCGTGCCGACCGAGAACCCGGCCTATCCGCAGCCGGCGCAGAAGTCGGCGCAGTAAGGTTCACGGAGCGCGAAAAAGGCCTTCCGGGATGAACGCCCGGAAGGCCTTTTCATGTCGTCGGTTGACCGAGGAAACGCGCCGCCATCGCGCGGCGCCGGTCTCAGCGGGTCGGGATCGGCGTCTCGCCGCGGTAGTCGTAGAAGCCGCGCTTGGACTTGCGGCCGAGCCAGCCGGCCTCGACGTACTTCACCAGCAGCGGGCAGGGCCGGTACTTCGAATCGGCCAGCCCCTCGTACAGCACCTGCATCACCGACAGGCAGGTATCGAGGCCGATGAAGTCGGCGAGCTGCAGCGGGCCCATCGGGTGGTTCGCGCCCAGCCGCATCGCCGTGTCGATCGACTCGACCGAACCCACGCCCTCGTAGAGCGTGTAGATCGCCTCGTTGATCATCGGCAGCAGGATGCGGTTGACGATGAAGGCCGGAAAATCCTCCGACATGGTCGAGGTCTTGCCGAGCTTGCCGATGAAGGCCTTGGCCGACTCGTAGGTCGGATCCTCGGTGGCGATGCCGCGGATCAGCTCGACGAGCTGCATCACCGGCACCGGGTTCATGAAGTGGATGCCGATGAACCGGTCCGGCCGGTCGGTCGCGGCCGCGAGCCGGGTGATCGAGATCGACGAGGTGTTGGTCGCCAGCAGGGCGTCGGGCTTGAGCGAGGCGCAGAGCGTCTGGAAGATCTTGCGCTTGGTCGCCTCGTCCTCGGTGGCCGCCTCGATCACGAGGTCGCAGGGGCCGAGATCGTCGAAGCTGCGCGCGACCGCGATGCGCTCGAAGGCGTCGCGGCGCTGCTCCTCGCTCAAGGCGCCCTTCTGGACCTGCCGCGCGAGGTTCGCGTCGATCTGCGCGAGGCCGGCCTCGATCCGCGCCGGATCGCGGTCGTTCAGACGGACGGCGAGGCCCGACGCCGCGCAGACATGCGCGATGCCGTTCCCCATCTGGCCGGCACCGATGATGCCGACCGTCTTGATCTCGATGCCCATAACCGTATCGCGTCCCACTGTTGCGGCATCGTCCTCAAAACCGCACCCCTAGAATGCGGCACTGCAACAAATGCGTCAAACCGGTTCCCAGCCGCAGGCCGGCCGGGCCGGTTCGACGCGTCGCCGCCGGACTCCTACCGGTCCTTGACCTTGGCGATCTCGGCCTGCAGCTCCGGCACGACCTGGAACAGGTCGCCGACGAGGCCGTAATCGGCGACCTGGAAGATCGGGGCGTCCTCGTCCTTGTTGATCGCCACGATCACCTTGGCGTCCTTCATGCCGGCCAGGTGCTGGATCGCCCCGGAGATGCCCACCGCCACGTAGAGGTCGGGCGCCACCACCTTGCCGGTCTGGCCGACCTGCCAGTCGTTCGGGGCGTAGCCCGCGTCCACCGCGGCGCGCGAGGCGCCCACCGCCGCGCCGAGGGCGTCCGCCAGCGGCTCGATCAGCGCCTTGAACTGCTCCGCCGAGCCGAGCGAGCGGCCGCCGGAGACGACGAACTTGGCCGAGGCCAGCTCCGGCCGGTCGGACCGGGCGATGTCTTCCGACTTGTAGGCGGCGCCGAGCGCGTCGGGCGCCGCGGCCGAGACCGCCTCGACCGGGGCGGCCGCGCCGCCCGCCTGCGCCGCCGTGAAGGCGGCGGTGCGCACGGTGATCACCCGCTTGCCCGCGCCCGCCCGCACCGTCTGGATCGCGTTGCCGGCGTAGATCGGCCGCTCGAAGGTGTCGGGCGCCACCACCTTGATGATGTCGGAGATCTGCGCCACGTCGAGCAAGGCGGCCACCCGCGGCAGCGTGTTCTTGCCCGTGGTCGTGGCCGCGGCCACGATCGCGTCGTAGCCGTCCGCGATCGCCGCGATCAGCGCGGCGGCGGGTTCGGCGAGGTCGTGGTCGTAGGCCGCGTCCTCGGCGTTCAGAACCGTCTCGACGCCGTCGAGCGCGGCCGCGGCCTCGGCCGCCGCCTTCGAACCGGAGCCGAGCACCAGGGCGTGGACCGGCTGGCCCAGGGCCCGGGCCGCGGTCAGCGCCTTCAGCGTGCCGTCCTTGATCTGCCCGTGGGCGTGCTCGGCGTAGAGGAGCGTGGTCATCGGCGAAACCTTCGGGAACGAGGGGGGAGGGACGCCGCTCGACCGGGGCCGGGAGCGGCGCGGCCCGAGGATCAGAGCACGCCGGCTTCGACCTTGAGCTTCTGCACGAGCGCGGCGGCGGAGGCGACCTTCACGCCCGCCTGCCGGCCCGGCGGCTCGGCGACCCTGAGCACGGTCAGCTTCGGCGTGACGTCGATGCCGAGGGTCTCGGGGCTCAGCTCCTCCAGCGGCTTCTTCTTGGCCTTCATGATGTTGGGCAGCGAGGCGTAGCGCGGCTCGTTGAGGCGCAGGTCCGTGGTGACGATGGCCGGCAGCCTGAGCGCGACGGTCTGGAGGCCGCCGTCGACCTCGCGGGTCACGTCGATGCCGCCCTCGCCGAATGCGAGCCTGAAGGCGAAGGTGCCCTGCGGCCAGCCCAGCAGCGCGGCCAGCATCTGGCCGGTCTGGTTCGAATCGTCGTCGATGGCCTGCTTGCCGAGGATGACGAGGCCGGGGCCTTCCCGTTCGACCACGGCCTTGAGCAGCTTGGCCACGGCCAGCGGCTCGCACGCGACGTCGGTCTTGATCAGCACGGCCCGGTCGGCCCCCATGGCGAGGGCGGTGCGCAGCGTCTCCTGCGCGGCTTGCGGGCCGATCGAGACCGCGACGATCTCGGAGACCCGGCCCTTCTCCTTCAGCCGGATCGCCTCCTCGACGGCGATCTCGTCGAACGGGTTCATCGACATCTTGACGTTGGCCAGTTCCACGCCCGAACCGTCCGCCTTGACCCGGATCTTCACGTTGTAGTCGACGACCCGCTTCACCGGCACCAAAACCTTCATGGCAGTCGCTTTCCTCCGCGCCTGCGAAGCTCCCGGCGTCACTTGAGGGACGGCTTCGGAACCCGCTCGACGGCACTCGATGGGATTGTCAGGGCGGCGGGACCGTAACGAGGCGATTTCCCGCTTGTCAACGCAACTCGATCGACAACGGATCGGGAGGCCGCCCCATCCCGCTCAGCGGTTCTGGCCCGGCACCCAGAGCACGTCGTCGGCGCCGTTCCGGTTGGCCGCGCGGGAGGCCACGAACAGGAAGTCCGACAGGCGGTTGAGGTATTGCAGCGCCTCGCCCGAGATCGCCTCGCTCTCGATGCCCGACAGCGACACCACCGAGCGTTCGGCGCGGCGGCAGACGGTGCGGGCGAGATGGAGCGCGGCGGCCGCGGCCGAGCCGCCGGGCAGCACGAAGGACCTGAGCGGCGGGATGTCCGCGTTGAGCGCGTCGATTTCCGCCTCCAGGCGCTGCACCTGGGCGGCGACGATCCGCAGGGGCTCGTAGCCGAGCGGCGTGTCGCTCGGCGGCGTGGCGAGATCGGCGCCGAGATCGAACAGGTCGTTCTGGATGCGCGCCAGCATCGCGTCGAGGGCGGGCTCGGCGTGGAGGCGGGCGAGCCCGATGCAGGCATTGGTCTCGTCGACCGTGCCGTAGGCCTCGACCCGCAGGTCGGCCTTGGAGCGGCGCTCGCCGTTGGCGAGCCCGGTCGTGCCCCGGTCTCCGGTGCGGGTATAGATGCGGTTGAGCTTGACCACGGCGAACGCCTCCCTCTCGCGGCCGGCCTTTCGCGCAAGCCGGCATCCATGAGCCTCGTCCCGAACGGGGGTTGCCGGCTTTCGGGACGAGGCTCCGTGTCTCGGGCCGATGCCGCGAAGGCAAAGGATAAATCCGCAAACGAAAACCCGCCCGGCGATGTTTCGCGCGCGGCGGGTCTTTGCAAGCCGTAAAAAGGTCGGCGGGTCAGGTCAGAACGTGTAGCCGATCTTGCCGCCGAAATTGGTCAGGCCGCGGTTGTCGCCGCACAGGCCGGCATTCGACATGTGCTCGACGGTCGCCATGACGCTCCAGTGCTCGGTGAGGCGGAAGCCGAGGGCGGCCGCCTCGCGGAACAGCGGCGAGCAGCCGAGGGCGTTGAAGCCGTAGGGCGCGTTCGCCTTCAGGCCGGTATAGCCGTTATGCGCGGCGCCGCCGAAGAAGCCTTCGAGGAACACGCGGCGGTCGAGGGTTTCGGGGAACAGGTCGACGGTCCAGGTGGCGCCGATATAGGCGTAGCTGGTGCGGCCGCCGGTGTTGTAGCTGCCGCCGACCGTGGGACGCGGCACGAAGGCCTGCCAGAACGGGTCGGCGCTGACGAGCGGCTTGGCGAACAGGATCTCGCCGTTGACGTTCGCGGTGCTGAAGCCGGGCAGCTTGCCCTCGGCGCTGCCGGGATCCTGCACCGAGCCGCCGATGCGGACCTCGGAGACGATGGAGTAGGGCTGGACGGGGGCGGCGTAGGGCAGCGGCGCGGGAGTCCGGGCGCCGCCGAGATCGGCGGCCTGCCCGGCCGTGACGGCCGAGGCGGCGAGGGCGCCGACGAGAATCCGGGCAAGGGGTGACTTCATCGGCGGTCGATCCGTCCGTTTCAACCCGCCTCGAATATCACGCCGCCCCGGGCGCAGCCCGCGGATTCATCCGGCGCCCGCGCTTTTGCCGCTCCGGTGGGGCGCCGACGCCACACCTGACGCACGGCCCGCCTCCGCTGCGTCGGTTGCGGAACGGCCATCGGGCGGCGCCGTCATGCCAGCGATGCCATGCCAGCGATGCAAGGAACGATGCATCGGACGCCGCCGCCCGGCGTTCGGTCAAAGGCTCTCGGACGGAGCCTGTCGGACCAGGGATGCGACATGCGGGCGACGATGGGGATGATGGCGGCCGTGACCATGGCGGCCGGACTGGCGCCGGCGGCGGCCCGGGCGGAGGACGACGCCCGGCTGAGCGGCCTGTGGAAGCTGGTCTCGTACGAGGTCGAAGTCCGCAAGGACGGCGAGAAGCTGCCGGTGATGGGCGAGAACCCGACCGGCTACGCCTACTTCACCCCGGAAAAGCGCGTGTTCTTCGTGCTCACCGGCGAGGGCCGCACCCCCGCCAGGGACGACGCCCAGCGCGCCCATCTCCTCGAGACCCTCGTCTCCTATACCGGCACGTTCCGCCTCGACGGCGACAAGTGGATCGCCGACCTCGACGTGGCCTGGGATCCGAAATGGGTCGGCTCGAAGCAGACCCGGACGTTCCGGCTCGACGGCGAGCGCCTGCGGGTGCTGACCCCCTGGCGGGTGATGCCGAACTGGGCCGACCGGGGCGAGACCCGCAGCATCGTCACCTTCGAGCGGGCGAAGGAGTGATACGCCCTCCGGTCGATGACTTCGGCCTGTCCTGCGTCCTTGCGAGGCTCGGCGCAAGCAATCCAGGGCGCGACCTTTCCGGACATGCCCGCGCCCTGGATCGCTTCGCGGCCGCTCGCGAGGACGGTGGGGGGCCAAACCCGAAGCGATCAAGCGAAAAACCGTATGATACCAACCGGCGATGATCCCGCCTCATCGCTTGTTACCCGCGCGAAGGCGCGGCGGCGGGCGTCCGCCGGACGCAGGGAAGCCGACCATCGGTCGGCTTCCCTGCAGCTTGGTATGAGAAGGGGCGGCGGCCGTCAGGCCGCCCGCCACCACACCACGCCCATGATGATCAGGATCGCGATGAACTGCAGCAGCACGCGCAGCCGCATCAGCGTCTGCGAGAGGTTGGCGCTGCCGCCCCGCATCATGTTGACGAGGCCGAAGAGCAGAACGCCGGCCACGGCGACGCAGGCGAGGAGGACGAGGTGGTCGGCGGACATGGATCGGTGATCCCGTGGAAGGGCGGCGTCAGTTCCGGCGCAGCAGGCGCTCGAAATAGTCGAGTTCCTCCTGCGGGCGCGAGGGGTCGCCGAGCTTGCGCCGCAGCTCCTCCATGATCCGGCGGGCGCGCTGCACGGC
Organism: Methylorubrum populi; assembly: GCA_036946625.1. NCBI lineage: Bacteria > Pseudomonadati > Pseudomonadota > Alphaproteobacteria > Hyphomicrobiales > Methylobacteriaceae > Methylorubrum > Methylorubrum populi. The sequence continues at coordinate 263,884 of JAQIIU010000003.1, read as the reverse complement.
GGATTCGTCGGCGCTGGGCACCCGCACGTTGCCGTTCGAGAGGTCGCGCCCCCGGGTCGGGCGGCCGAGCGGGTCGTCGTCGGAGGAGCCCGAGCGGCCCTGACGGCCGGGGGACCGGCCCTCCTGCTGGCCCTCCTGCCGGCCCTCGCCTTCGGCCATCTGCTGCATCTGCCTCTGCATGCCCTCGGCGCCGCGCTTCAGCCCCTCCAGGGCGCGCCCCTGCGCGTCCACGGCGTCGCCGTTGCGGCCGCGGCCGAGCGCCTCCTCGGCCTCGCGCATGGCGTCCTCGGCATCGGCCAGGCCTTCCTCGCCCTGAAGGCCCTGCTGCTTCATCCGGTCCTTCAGGTCCTGCAACTGCTCGCGCAGGCCCTGCTGGCGCTGGCCCATGCTCCGGCCCTGTTCCCCGCCCTGCCCCTGGATTCCCTGGCCCTGGATTCCCTGGCCCTGCCGTCCTTCCCCATCCTGGCCCTGCTGTCGCTGTCCCTGCTGGCCCTGCTGGCCCTGCTGCTGGCCGTTCTGCGGGCGCTGGCGCGGGCCGGGGCGCTGGCCCTGCTGACCCTCCTTGTAGGTCTCGTCGCGCAGGTCCTGCTGCTCGCGGGACATCTTGTCGAGCGCGTCGAGCTGCCGGTTCATCTCGGCCATGCCGTCGTCGGACTTCCGGCCGTTCTCGGCGCTCTGGAGGTTTTCCAGCACGTTGCGGAGCTGGTCGAGCAGGCGCTGGGCCTCCGCCGTGTCGCCGCGCTGCATCGCCTCCTGCATGTCCTTGATCATCTTCTCCAGATCGTCGGGCGTGACGGTCCGGCTGCCCTGCCGCCGCTCGGATGGCTGCTGGCGGTTCTGCGGCTTCGCGCGCTGGGCGAACTCCTTCATGAACGTGTCGAGGGCCTGTTTCAGGTCCTGGGTGAGTTGCCTGATCTCCTCGTCCGGCGCGTTGCGCTCGATCGCCTCCTTGAGGCGGTCCTGGGCGGCGCGCAGGGCCTTCTCGGCATCCGACAGGTCGCCGTCCTCGATCTTGAGGGCCATCTCCCACAGGAGGTCGGCGACGCCGATCAGATCCTCGTCCGATTGGGCCGCGCGCAGGCGGTTGGCCGCGGTGGTGAGCCCGAGGAAGACCGCGGGCTGCGGCGTGAAGCGCTCCGGCGCGATCCGCAGGGCGTCGAGCGCCGTCTGGACCCGGGCGCGGTCCTCGTCCGGCGCGGTCACGAGGCGGCGGCGCTCCTCGGCCAGGGCCCGGGCGAGCGGCTGGCTGAAGGGCCGGGCCGGCAGCACGATCCCGGCGGGCTCGGTGCGGCCCTCCTGCCCGGCCTCGTCGCGCACCACGAGCGTCAGCCTCACCTGCGCGCCGGACCAGGGATTGTCGGTGAGATCGACCAGCGTCCTGGTGTCGGTGTCGCCGGTGGCGTCGGCAGGCAGCGCGAGCCCGATCTTCGGCACCGGCACGAGCGAACGGCCGGGCTTGACCGGTTCGACCAGCCCCTCGGCGGAGGCGATGCCGTAATCGTCCTTGGCGCGGTAGGTCAGGTTGAAGGTGCCGCGTCCGTTGACCTCCAGCGCGCCGACCCGGCGCACCTCCGGCGGCCGGTCGGGGATCGTCTCGATCACGAGGCGCTGCGGCTCGGAAGCGGAGGCGGCGATGCCGAGTTCGGCGGTGCCGCCCGCGAGCCGGAAGCGCTCCTCCCGCAGGCCGGCGCGGGCCTCCGCCCCCGGAAGGGTGGGCCGCGGCGAGACGGTCTTCTCGTCCCGGGTCACCGGCACCAGGGCGGCGTTCGGAGTCAATTCCGCCTCGCCCTGGCCGGCGATGCGCACGATCAGCGTCGAGTTGACCGGCGCGCGCAGGCGCTGCACCGCGTCCCTGGCGCTGCCGGACATCGTCACGATCAGCGGCGGGACGCGGGTGTAGATCGGCGGGTCGATCCAGCCGTCGACGCGGAAGCTCGGGGCGGCGGCCGGCGGCTCGCGCCCGTCGAAGGCGGCGGCGATCCGCCCGCGCCATTCCGGTCCGGCCACGAACAGCGCCGCCAGAGCCGCGACGAGGAGGCCGGCGCGCAGGGCCAGCGGATCGTGGCCGGGCATGTCCGGCCGCGGGCGCCCGGCCTTCAGCCGCGCGACGGCGGCGGCGGCGCGGGACTGGTGCAGGGCCCACAGGGCACGGGTGGCCGGGTCGGTCTGGCCGACGGCGAGGGTGTCCTCGACCGCCGAGGCCGGATCGTGGGCGGGTCCGCCGCCGCGGGCGGCCTCGCGGTCGATCCGGATCAGGGCCTCGCGGCGGCTCAACGCACGCAGGCGCAGAGCCGGCCACAGGGCGAGGACGAGGAGAGCGGCGAACAGGCCGAGCCCGGCCATGCGCCAGAGCGGCGGGAGGTCGAGCCACAGCCCGAGCCAGGAGGCGGCGAGGAAGGCGAGCCCGACGCCGAGGCCCCGCCACAGCACCGGCCAGGCCCGCTCCCACAGGCCCGCGGCCCGCGCCCGCTCCACCAGCCGGTCGAGGCGGCGGCGCGCCTCGCCCTGTCGATCCCCGCTGGCGGCGTTCGTCCGTTCGGCCTCGCTCATCGTGTCCGGTCGCGGCTCCCGCGGGCGCCGGGCGAAAGGCGCCCCGCGCACGAATGAGGAAGCTAGCATGGTGCCGGGCGCCGTCCGCCGGGTCAAATCCGCCCAGCCGAGGGTGGGCGGGCGCCGTCATCGCCCGCGGCGCGATCCTGCCGGCCCATGGTGTCGGAGCGCTCGAACGTCTCGACCGGCTTTGCGTCGCGGTGCTGGATTGCTTGCGTCGAGCCTCGCAATGACGGAGAGGATGATCCACACCGTCGTTGCGAGCCGTCAGGCGAAGCCATCCGGCGGTGCGGCCTCTCCGGACAGGACTTCCGCCCTGGATCGCTTGCGCCGAGCCTCGCGATGACGGGGGAGCCGAAGCGGGGTCAGGCGGCGGCCAGGGCGATGTCGCGCCCGATCCGGGCGGCCAGCGGCACGCTCGCCTGGTTCTTGCCCTTGGCCTCGATCTCGAAGTCGCTCCAGGCGAGGTGGCGGGCGACCAGGGCGTTGACCGCCTCGTTCCACATCAGGTCGGAATGCGCGGCGAGATCGCGCCAGGAATGCCCCTCGCCCGAGAGTGCGGCGTAGTCCGGCAGGGCGGTCGTGTCGTGGCCGGGCAGGAGGCTCTCGCGCGAGACGCTGACATGGCTCACCGGCCGCACCCCGCGCCAGGAGGCGATCACCGCCCGGACGCGCGGATCGTCGGGCTCGATGTATTCGCCGCGGCTCTCGACCCAGTGGTGGTGCAGGTCGAGCACCACCGGCACCCGGTCGCCGAGCCGCAGCACCGCATCGAGGCCGAACAGCGACTCGTCGTTCTCGACGGTGAGCAGGTTGCGCGCCGTCTCCGAGATCAGCGGCAGGTTCGCGGAAAAAACCCTCGATGCCGGGTTCGCGCCCGCCGACATGGATGTTCACGTGGGCGCCGTGCGGGTGCCAGCCGGAGCCGTAGCCCAGCATCGCCATCACCTCGGCATGGTACTCGAGTTCGGCGATGCCGTTCTTCTGCGCGTTCGGGTTGCGCGAGGCGATGATGCAGAACGGACCGGGATGCATGCTGAGCCGCACGGCCCCCGCCCGCGCCCGCTCGCCGATGCGCGCGAGCCCGGCCGCGATCAGGTCGCGCATCGCGGGCTCGGCGTAGAGCGGCCGCGCCACCGGGTGGGTGTAGCCGGGCAGCACCGAACTCGCCATGCGCAGGAGCCGCTCCAGCGGCGTCCGGGCCGAGACCCAGGCGATCTGGCGCTCCAGGGCCGCGAGGTTGTGGCGCACGACCCCTTCGAGCTTCCCGACGCGCGCGGCCGGCCCGAGGCGCTCCAGATGCGCCATGGTGACCGTGCCGAGATTCATCGGCTTGGCCGCGTCCTTGGCCGCCTTCAGGGTTCTGTGCGCCGGGTCCGGGTCGGGGATGAAGGTGCAGCAGAAGCCGAGACGGGGCGGTTCGGATCGGTCTGGGACGCGAGGCATGGGCCGACAACGCGTCGGGGCCGGTTTCGGCCCCACCGAAACGGATCAATCCTCCGCCCTCAGCGCGTCCACCGCCGCGCCCGCGAGGTTGGCGGCCATCAGCCGCTCGGCCTCGCTCTCGACCGGCCTCAGGCCGGAGGCGAGGCCCGCGAGCGCCGCCGCGCGCTCGCGGGCGAGGCGGGTGGCGGCGGCGAGATCGACCGCCGCGAAGCGCAGGCCCTCGCCGGGGCGGCGCTGCGCGAGCCGCCGCAGGTCGGCGGAGATCACGGTGGCGATCTTCGGGTAGCCGCCGGTGGTCTGCCGGTCGGCGAGCAGGACGATCGGCCGCCCCGAGCCCGGCACCTGCACCGAGCCGGCCACGGTGGCGTCGGAGACGATGTTGAAGCCGCCCGGGCCGTGGACGATCTCCGGCCCGTCGAGCTGGTAGCCCATCCGGTCGGCCCGGTTCGAGACGGTGAATTCCCGCGAGAGGAAGGTCGCGCGGCCGGCCTCCGAAAACAGGTCGTCCTGGGGGCCGAGGACGACGCGGATCGGGGCGTCGCGCTCCAGGGGGATCGCGTCGAGGCCGCGTTCCGCCTCGCCCGCGGGCGGGACCGGACCGAGGGGCAGGCGGTCGCCCTCGGACAGGGGGCGGCCGTCGAGGCCGCCGAGCCCGGCGCGCTGGTGCAGGGCGCGGCTGCCCATCACGGGGCGGACGGGGAAGCCGCCGGCGGCGGCGAGATAGGCGAACACACCCGCGCGGGGCCGCTCGACCGTCAGCTCCGAGCCCTCCCGCAGGACGAAGGAGCGGTGGGAGGCGATCGGCTCGCCGTCGCGGTGCAGCCCGCTCGGCGCGCCGGCGAGGGCGAGGCGCACCGCGCCGCCCTCGGCCCGCAGGCACGCCCCGGCGAGCCCCAGTTCGATCGCCGCCGCATCGGGGGCGTTGCCGACGAGCCGGTTGGCAGCCGTGAAGGCGAGCGGGTCCATCGGCCCCGAGGCCGAGAGGCCGAAGCGCAGGTAGCCGTGCCGGCCGCCGTCCTGAAGCGAGGCCGCGCCGGTCAGGCGCGTGAGGAGGAGGCGGGCGCTCATCCCTCGCTCAACTCCGCGATCCGCTCGCCGGCCTCCGCCGCGGCGGCGAGCGCCTCCCAGCGCTCGGCCGGGGTCGGCACGAAGCGCACCCGGTCGCCGGGCCGGAGCAGGAAGACGGGCTCGCGCTCCGGCACGAACGTCCGTTCGGGCGTGCGTCCGAGGAGGTGCCAGCCGCTCGGGGCGGCGAGGCTCGCCACCAGCGCCTGGGCGCCGCCGATGGAGATCGTGCCGGCCGGCGTCACCGGGCGCGGGCTCGGGCGCCGCGACAGGGCGAGCCCGGGATCGAGGCCTTCGAGATAGGCGTAGCCCGGCAGGAAGCCGATCATCGCCACCCGGTACTCGGGCGCGCTGTGGCGCTCGATCACCGCCTGCGGCGCGAGGCCGTGGTGGGCGGCGACCGCCTCCAGGTCGAGGCCGAATTCACCGCCATACACCACGGGAATCCGCCACAGGCGCTCGGACGGGACGGCGTCGCGCGGTTCCCCCGCCAGCGCCAGCACGAGGCGGCCGAGCTCGGCCGGGTCGACGCGGACGGGATCGAGATGCACGGTGAGCGAGCGGTAGGTCGGCACCGTCTCGCGCAGGCCGGGCAGGGCGCGTTGCGCCAGCGCCGCGTCGAGGGCCAGGACGCGGGCGCCGACGTCGGCGTCGGCGTCGATCCCCGCGCCGAACTCGATGGTGAAGGCCGTGTCCCCGCAGGGCAGCAGCCGCGGCGCGTCGTGCGTCATGAGCCGTAGGCTAGCCGATCCGGCGACCGGCCGCGAGGCGGCTCGCGCTTCATACCAAGCGGCGCCGATCTCGACCGATAATCGGGATCGGCGCATCCGGCGGATGGCCGCCGCCCCCAAGCCGCATCCCTTGGCGCGGGGGCGACCGACGATGCGTGATCCTCATCGCCGACTGGTATCATACCGTTTCCGCTTGATCGCCTCGGGTTCGGCCATCCTCCGTCATCGCGAGCGGCAGCGAAGCGATCCAGGGCGCGACAGGTCCGGAAAGGACGCGCCCTGGATCGCCACGGCTTCGCCTCGCAATGACGCAGGACAGGCCGAAGTCATCAACCGGAAACGGTATCAGTTGCCACCGGCTGCGCGGCTCCTGGCGAATGAAACCACGGCGGGCATATGCGTGACCCTGTGCTCGCTCAGATGGCGAGTTTCTATTTAGAACCCCGCGGCGAGACGGTGGGGCACGGCCGCGCGCCCGGCGGCGGCGGCCTGCCGGTAGAGGCCGCGGTGCTGGGGATCGGGCACCAGCGCCTCGGTGAGGCCGATCACCGTCTCGGCGGCGCCGAGCAGAACGGCCCCGTCGGGGGCGAGCGCCTTGGCGATCCGCTCCAGCACGTCGGTCTTGGTCGGCGCGTCGAAGTAGATCAGCACGTTGCGGCAGTAGATGATGTCGAACTGGCCGAGATGCTCGAACGGGTTGAGCAGGTTGAGCGGCCTGTAGCTCACCATGTCCGCCAGCGCCGGCTTGATCCGCCACTGCTCGCCGACCTGGGTGAAGTGCTTGACGAGGAGCTGGACGGGCAGGCCGCGCTGCACCTCGAAATGGCTGTAGAGGCCGAGGCGGGCCTTCTCCAGCACCTCGGTCGAGAGGTCGGTGCCGACGATCTCCACCTGCCAGCCGGCGAGCTGCGCCGCGGCCTCGTGGAGCATCATGGCGAGCGAGTAGGGTTCCTGGCCGGTCGAGGCCGCCGCCGACCAGATCCGCAGGCGCCGCTGCGCGGCGCGGGCGGCGATGGCCTTCGGCAGCAGCACGTCGCGGAACAGGTCGAAGGGCACCCGGTCGCGGAAGAAGAACGTCTCGTTGGTGGTCATCGCCTCGACCACCGCCCGCTCCAGCGGGCCTTCCCGCGACAGCCGCAGGGCGCCGACGAGGTCGGCCAGGGTGCCGACTCCGAAGCGGCGGCAGACGGGGGTGAGCCGGCTGTCGATGAGGTAGCGCTTCTCCGCGCCGAGGCTGAGCCCCGAGCGCTTCCTGAGGTAGTCGCGCAGGAACGCGAAATCCGCCTCGGTCATCAGGCCCGCTCCGCGATCGCGCTGCGCAGGGCCGGGCCGATCTCGGGCAGCGGCAGGACGGCGTGGCACAGGCCCGCCTTGGCCACGCTTCCGGGCATGCCCCAGACCGTGCTCGTCGCCTCGTCCTGGGCGAGCAGGGTGCCTCCGGCCTCGACCAGGGCCCGGGCGCCGGCGGTGCCGTCCGCGCCCATGCCGGTGAGGATGACGCTGAGCGTCGCCCCGCCGTAGAGGGCGGCGGCGTCGAGGAACATCACGTCCACCGCCGGGCGGCAGAAATTCACCGGCGGGCCGTCGTCGAGGCGGATCACCGGATCGACGGGGGAACCCGCGAGCCGCATGTGGCGCCCGCCCGGGGCGACGTAGATGCGGCCCGGCAGCACCCGCTCGTCGGCCTTGCCCTCGGCCGCCGGCAGGCCGACCCGGGCGCCGAGATGCTCGGCGAACACCGCGGTGAAGACCGGCGGCATGTGCTGTACGATCAGCACCGGCAGGCGCCGGAGCGTGGCCGCGCCGATCTTCTCCAGCACCTCGCCGACCGCCCGCGGCCCGCCGGTGGAGGAGCCGATCAGCAGGGCGCGCGGCGCGGCCACGGTGCGGGGCTTCGGCCGCAGCGTCACCGCGCCCGACAGGCGCGAGACGGCCGGCGCCGCGGCGGGGGGCGCGGAGGAGGGGGCTCCGACCGGACTCGGCGCCGGCCGGCGCCGGGCGCGGGCCGCGCCGAACACCCGGATGCGCTCGATCAGGTCGTTGCGGAACCCGTCGGAGGTGGTGACGCCGCGGTTGCTCTCGGGCTTCGGGATGTAGTCGACCGCGCCGAGCGAGAGGCAGCGCAGCGAGACGTCGGCGTTGCGCTGGGTCAGCGTCGACATCATCACGACCTGAAGCCCCGGCTGGCGCGCCAGCATCAGCGGCAGGGCCTGGATGCCGTCGAGTTCCGGCATCTCGATGTCGAGCAGCACCACGTCGGGGGCGCAGCGGGCGAGCGCCTCCACGGCGGCGCGGCCGTTGGGGGCGGTGGCGACCACCTCGTGGCCGGCCTCGCCGAGCCAGCGCGAGACGAGCCCGCGCACCACCGCCGAATCGTCGGCGACCAGCACCTTGACGGGGCTGCGCGCCGCCGGGGCGTGGGCGACGGCCGGGAATGCCGACATGGGGGACTCGCTACCAGGGAGAGAATGAGGGGTTCGGATCCCGCAGGCCCCCAGAGCCTCGTCCCGGATACCGGATCCAGGGCCATGCTCCGGGTTTTCGATCTTGCATCGTCTTTCTTTCCGAAAGCCGGCAGCCCCCCTTCGGGACGACGCTCCGGCCGCCGGGATCGGTTCAGGCCACCTCGGAGGACCGGACCGGGAAGCCGACCTGATCGAGCTTGGCCATCATGATCTCCCGGTCGAAGGGCTTCATGATGTACTCGTCGGCGCCCGCGCGCAGGGCCCGGGCGATGGCGCCGATGTCGTTCTCGGTGGTGCAGAACAGAATCTTGGGCCGGTCGCCGAGAGGGGACTGCCGCACCTGCCGCAGCACCTCGTAGCCGTCCATGTTGGGCATGTTCCAGTCGAGCAGGATCACCGAGGGCATCGCCTCCGCGCATATCGCCAGGGCCGTCCGCCCGTCCTCGGCGTCGCGGACGCCGAAGTCGAGGGTCTCCAGGATGCGGCGGGCGACCTTGCGGATCACCGCCGAGTCGTCGACGATCAGGGCGGTCTTGGCCGAACCGGTGTTCATGGGCGCGTCCCTCACGGTCAGGCCACCTTGGCCTCGCGGATGTCGCCGAAGGCGAGCAGCGCATCGACGTCGAGGATGACCAGCAGGCGCCCGTCGAGGCGGTGGACGCCGAGCGAGATGTCGCGCCAGCGGGCGTCGAGGTTGATCGGCACCGGCTCCTGCGTGTCGGCGCCGAGCTTCAGGACCTCGCCGACGCCGTCGACGATGAGCGCGAAGGTCTCGCCCGCCTGTTCCAGGCCGATGGCCATCTCGGCCGCTCCCGTCTCGCGGCCGGGCATGCCGAGCCGGCGGCGCAGGCACAGGGCGGTGACGACCCGTCCGCGCAGGTTCAGGAGGCCGACGATCTCCCTGGGCGCCAGCGGCACCGGGGTGATGCCGGCGGGCACGAACACGTCGTGCACCCGGTCGATGGTGAGCCCGAACATGGTCTCGCCGACGAAGACGGTGACGTAGTCGGTGGTGTCGGTGGGAACGGCGTTGCCGTTGGCGGCCTGCATGGCGGCGTCTCCTTGTCCGTTCGGGTCTCAGGCGGCGGCGCGGGCGAGGGCGGCCTCGCCGGCCTCGCCGACCTCGGCCAGCGCGGCGAGCAGGCCGCTGCGGTCGAACTTGGCGACGAGGTCGCTGATCGCGAGGCGCCGCGCCTGCTCGATGGCGTCGGCCGCGACCGTGCCGGTGAGCGCGATCACCGGCATCTCGGCCAGCCGCCCCCCCGCGCCGCGCATGGCGGCGACGAGGTCGAAGCCGCTGCGGCCGGGCATGTCGAGGTCGCTGACCACGAGGTCGATGCCCGCATGGCCCTTCAGGGCAGCCAGCGCCTCGTCGGCGGAGGCCGCGACCGTGACGGCGTAGCCCGCCGCCTTGAGCACCGGGGTGAGCATGTCGCGGAAGAAGGCCGAGTCGTCCACGAGCAGCAGCGAGGGCGCCTTGACCGTCGTCTTGCGCGGACCGCGCGCCCAGTCGTCGTAGGCGAGCGGCAGGAAGTGGGCGATGTTGATGATGTCGGTGGCGCGACCCCGCAGCACCGCCGAGCCGATCAGGTCGGAGCGGTCGGTGCTGATCTCGATGTCGAGGCGCTCCTCGACGATGTCGACGATCTCGTCCACGACGAGGCCCATCGCCCGGTCGCCGTCGGAGAACACCACCAGCGCCTGACTGCCCTCGGAGCGGATCGCGATTCCGGGATCGGCCGGCACCAGCGGCATCAGGCGGCCGCGGTACTGGATCAGCGGGCGCCCGCCGAGATGCTCGATCTTGGAGGCGTCGATCTCTTCGAGCCGGGTGACGAGGGAGAGCGGCACCGCCTTGAAGCCGCCCGCGCCGCCCTTGAACACCAGGAGCGTCGCCTTGGCGTCGCCGACCTCCGCCTCCTCGGCCTCGCTCTCCGCCGCCGCGCCGGACTGCGCGCTCTGGCCGACCAGCTTGGCCACGCCGTTGGGATCGACGATCAGCACCACGGCGCCGTCGCCGAGGATCGTGTTGCCGGCAAAGAGCGGGATGTGCCGCAGCTTCGACGACATCGGCTTCACGACGATCTCCTCCGTGTGGAAGACCTCGTCCACGAGCACGCCGAAGCGCTGCCGGCCGACCTGGGCCACCACCACGAAGCCCGACTCGACGATCTCGCCCGCCTCGATCGTCGCCTGCCCGCGCATCAGCCCGTCGAGGGTGACGATCGGCAGGAGCCGCTCGCGCAGGCGCAGCACCGGCGCGCCGTGGATGCGCTCGATCGAATTGGTGCTCTTGTTGTCGTTCTTCGGATCGACCCGGACCAGTTCCAGCACCGCGATCTGCGGCACCGCGTAGCGCTGCTCGCCCGCCTTGACGATCAGCGCCGAGACGATGGCCAGCGTCAGCGGGATCTTGATGGTGAAGGTGGTGCCGCGGCCGAGCTCGGTCGCGATGTCGACCACGCCGCCGATGGTCTCGATGTTGGTCTTGACGACATCCATGCCGACGCCGCGGCCGGAGACCGAGGTCACCGCCTTGGCGGTGGAGAAGCCGGCGTGGAAGATGAACTTCGCGACCTGCGCGTCGGTCATCCGCTCGACGTCCGCCGCCGGGGCGAGGTTGCGCTCGATCGCCTTCTTGCGGATCGCGGCGAGGTCGAGGCCCTTGCCGTCGTCGGCGATCTCGATCGTGATCGTGCCGCCCTCGTGATAGGCGGACAGGCGGATCGAGCCGCGGGCCGGCTTGCCGGCCTTCAGGCGCTCGTTGGTGGCCTCGATGCCGTGGTCGGCCGAGTTGCGCACCATGTGGGTGAGCGGGTCCTTGATGACGTCGAGCACCTGGCGGTCGAGCTCGGTCTCGGCGCCCGACATCACGAGGTCGATGCCCTTGCCGAGTTCGGCCGAGAGGTCGCGCACCACGCGGGGCAGCTTCTGCCACGCGTTGCCGATCGGCTGCATGCGCGTCTTCATGACGCCTTCCTGCAGCTCGGCGGTGACGTGGCTGAGGCGCTGGAGCGGGACCTTGTAGCCGGAATCCTCGTGACGGCGGGCGATCTCGAGGAGCTGGTTGCGGGTCAGCACCAGTTCCGAGACCATCGTCATCAGGTGCTCGATGGTGTCGACGTTCACGCGGATCGTCTGCACCTTGGCGACCGCCCCTTCGCCGCCCTCGGCGGGCGCGGAGGGAGCCGCGGCGCGGGGCTCGGCGGGTTCGGGCGCCTCGGCGAGGGCGGCGGGCGCGGTCACGGGCGCGCTCATGGGGGTGGACTCGGGCGCGCCCGGAACATCGTCGGGGCCGGGCGCTTCCAGGAAGGCGCGCTCCAGTTCCTCCAGCGAGACCTCGCCGGGCTTCGGCTCCCGCTCCACCGGCGGCGGCGCGGCCGGAGCGGGCGGGGGAGCGGCGGACGCGGCGGGTGCCTCCTCCGAGGCCATCCGCTCCAGCGCGTCGATCAGGTCGGAATCGCTGCCCGCGGGTTCGGAGCCGGTCGCCTCCAGATCGGCCAGGATCGCCTTGAGCCGGTCGAGGGTGGCCAGGATCAGGGTCACCGAGGCGCCGCTGACGGGATAGCCGTCGCGGAAGCGGCCCATCAGGGTCTCGGCGGCGTGCGCCAGAGCCTCCAGCCGCGGCAGCCCGAGGAAGCCGCAGGTCCCCTTGATGGTGTGGACGAGCCGGAAGATGTTGCGCAGAATCGGCTGGTTGTTGGGATCCTGCTCGAAACGGACCAGCTCCGCATCGACCGTGTCCAGATGCTCGGCGCTCTCGACCAGAAACTCGCGAAGCAGATCGTCCATGGGAGGTACTCGTCTACGCGCACGAAAGAGACGTGCGACGAGCACTCTCGCCCTGGAAAGTTAGTGAAGCGTTGCGGGCGGGACGAAATTCACAATTGTCCGGCGAGATCGCCGCCGGTTCGGCTCGATGGAGAGGGCGCGGAACCTGGTTTTCATCTCTCCCCGGCCCCGATCGCGCGCTGCCGCCGGCGTTTCAGGCGAGATGGGTGTCCGGCGGCGCGCTGTCGGAGGGGCGCTCGTCCTCGACGCTGGGAGCGGGCGCGCCGGGCAGGCCGGTGCCGGCCTCGGTCGGGGCGGCGGTGACCGTCACCTCGTCGCCCGCGATCGCGAAGGCCACGTCCATCGCCGCCGCGCGGGCGACGAGGCCGGCATAGAAGGGCAGGATGCCGTGGGCGTCCACGCTGCCGCCCTCGGGCGTGCCGGCGATCAGCGCCTCGACATGGGGCGGGATGCGCGCGTGGCTGCCCTTGGCCCGCAGGACGAAGCGCGGCGCGTCGCCGCCGCCGGTCACCGCCACGTCGATCACGCCGCCGCGGGGGATCGCGCCGGAGGCGATCACCACGAGGTTGAGCAGGAGCTTGACCTTGTTCTTCGGGAACAGGGCCTGCGGCGCGCTCCAAGCGATCTGGGTCTTCTCGTCGGCGAACATCGCCCGCGACACCTTCTCGGCGTCGGCCAGATCGATCGAGGCGCCGGCCGAGCCCGCCGCGCCGAAGGCGATGCGGGCGAACTGCACCCGGGCCGAGGCGGTGCGCGCGCTCTTGCGGATCAGCTCGAGGGCGAAGTCGCGCATGGAGGGATCGTTGTCGTCCTCCAGCACTTCGAGCCCGTTCACGATCGCGCCGATCGGGCTGATCACGTCGTGGCACACGCGCGAGCACAGCAGCGCCGAGAGATCGAGGGCGTCGAGGGTGAGGCTGCCGGTACCGCTCATACTACCGCTCATGGCGCGCTCCGTTCCCGGATGATGTCGATCGATGAGGTGACGCGAGGCGTCGAGGACGGGTCGACCCGCCTCCTCGGACGCGGCGGACACCGGATGCGGTTAGCGCATAGTCACCGGCGGCCGCTTTGGAAAGCCGCGGCGTCCGTTCCGCTTCGGTGTCGGTCGCGCCGCCGACGGCACAGGTGTCCCGAATTCGCCGCAACCGGCGCGCAGAGGAGCGGGCGTCGCAGCCGGATGCGGGGCCCGTGCACCGGATTTGCTTGGCCCCTGGATCGACAGGCCCCTCTCGATCATTGAATGACAGTCCGATGACCGCCCCCGCCCCATCCCCGGCCCTCCCGCCGGCGTTCCTCACGGCCCCCGTGTCCGAAGCGATGCGCGACGCCATCGCGGAGCAGCTTGCGGGAATCGCCTGCGAGGCCGGGCGCATCCTGCGGGGCTATCACGGCGGCGACTGCCCGCACGTGATCAAGCCGGACGGCTCGCCCGCGAGCCTCGCCGACACGCGCTCCGAGGAACTGATCGTCGCCGCGCTGGCCCGCGCCTTCCCCGGCGTTCCGGTGATCGCGGAGGAGACCTCCTGCACCGTGCGGCCGGCCCCCCTGTTCTTCCTGGTCGATCCCCTCGACGGCACCCGCGACTTCCTGGCGGGCAACGCGCAGTACTGCGTCAACATCTGCCTCGTCGAGGGCGAGCGCCCGATCGCCGCGGCGCTGGCGGCGCCGAGCCTCGGCCGGGTCTGGGCCGCGGGCACGAGCGCCCGCGAGGCGCCGATCCGCGAGGGCCGGCCCGGCGGCTTCCATCCGGTGGAGGTGCGCAAGGCGCCGGCGGCCGGCCTCGTCGCCCTGGTCAGCCGCCTGCACGGCGACAGCGACACCGATGCCTGCCTGGAGCGCCTGCCGGTCGGCGAGCGGCGGGTCGCCTCCTCGGCGCTGAAGTTCTGCCTGATCGCCGCGGGCGAGGCCGACATCTACGTGCGCTGCGCCCCCACCATGGAATGGGACACCGCGGCCGGCGACCACGTGCTGACCATGGCCGGCGGACGCGTCGTCGGCCCCGGCGGCGACACCGTCACCTACGGCCACCATACCCGCTTCTACCGCAACGGCCCCTTCGCGGCGCTCGCCTCGGCGGCCTACCGCGACGCGCTCGACCTGCCGCAGCAGAGCGCCGTATCGTATTTCGACCGGCGCCGCGCGGGGGACGCCGCCTGCCCGCCGGATGCGGCGGCGGGCGCCTGATACCAGCCGGCGATGAGGATCACTCATCGTCGGTCGCCCCCGCGCCAAGGGATGCGGCTTGGGGGCGGCGGTCATCCGCCGGACGCGCCGATCCCGACCATCGGTCGGGATCGGCGCCGCTTGGTATGATACGCTATCCGGTTGATGAGTTCGGCCTCTCCTGCGTCATCGCGAGGCGAAGCCGTGGCGATCCAGGGCGCGCCCTTTCCGGACCTGCCTGCGCCCTGGATCGCTTCGCGGCCGCTCGCGAGGACGGAGGGGGGGCGAAACCCGAAGCGATCGATCGGAAACGGTATGAGGACCTGCTTGGCCGACCGACCGAAGATGTGCAGTCCACCCGAGGAGCGTGGACCGCTTGGTATGAGGCACGGGGCGGGGCGCGCTTAACCGCCCGTTAACCCAATCTTGACTTGATCGGTCGCGAGACTGCGCGCTCCCTGCGGGCCTCGCTCCGTTGTCGCGTCCGGTGAGGGAAGCGCCCGCACAGGCCGGGCGAAAGAGGCGGGCAGGGGCGCCGGTAGGGAGACCGACATGCCGCACGATCCCATCCGAACCGGGGCCACGACCCGCCGCGCCGCCCTGCTCGGCCTCTCCGCGGGCCTGATGGCCGCCGCCGTTCCCGCCCCGGCCTACGAGAACGACGGCGTCCGTCCGGATTCGTTCCGCGCCTCCGAGGTGGTCGAGAACGGGCACCGCTTCTTCGGCAGCGTGTCGCGCGGCCTCGCGCTCACCGTCGAGGAGGCGACCCGGCGCTGGGGCGAGCCCAACGGCTACATCCTCGGCCAGGAGGCCTCGGGCGCCATCGTCGGCGGCCTGCGCTACGGCGAGGGCACGCTCTACACCCGCAATGCCGGGCAGCGCCGGATCTACTGGCAGGGCCCGACGCTCGGCTTCGACGTCGGCGGCGACGGCGCCCGCACCATGATGCTCGTCTACAACCTGCCCGCCGTGCGCGACCTCTACCGCCGCTTCGGCGGCGTGGACGGCTCGGCCTACTTCATCGGCGGCTTCGGCATGACCGCGGTGACCGACGGCGGCATCGTCGTGGTGCCGATCCGCTCCGGCGTCGGCGCCCGGCTCGGCATCAATGTCGGCTATCTGAAGTTCACCGGCCGCCCGACCTGGAACCCGTTCTGATTCCGTTTCCGACTGCCGCTGCACGGTGCGATCCGGTGCCATCGCTCGGAAGAGCGATCGGGCCGGATGTCAGGCGCGAAGAGCGCCCGCGGCGCGGGCCCCGGCTTTTGCCGAGGCGTCGAGCGGAGCGAAAGCCTGGAGCGTCGTCCCGAAAGGCGGCCTCCGGCTTTCGGAAAAAGACGATGCAAAAACAAGAGTCTGGAGCATCGTCCTGGATCCGGTATCCAGGACGATGCTCCAAGGCCGCGGAGGCGGCCGCCGGCGCTTGAGGCCAGGGACGAGACGGAGCGCTTGCCTCGGCGCCGGCAAGACGGGCAAAAGACGCAGCGGCCGGACCTGCCGGCCGAGGCGGCGTGAGGGCCCCTGCGTGATCGAGACCGTGATGATCTTCGGGCTCGGCTTCCTGCTGGCGAGCCTGTGCGCCCTGACGATCCTGCCGACCGTGAACGCCCGCGCCGCCCGCCTCGCCCGGCGGCGGATCGAGGCGACCCTTCCGGTCAGCGTCTCCGAGGTCATGGCCGAGCGCGACCACCTGCGGGCGGAGTTCGCCGTCGCGCAGCGCCGGCTGGAGCGGAGGGTGGAAGCCGTCTCCGCCCGGTGCCACGCCGACATGGCCGCCATCGGCACCCGCACCATGGAGGCCGAGGCGGCGGTCGCCGCCCGGCTCCTGAGCGAGGCCGAGGTGGCGCGCGCCCTGGAACGGATCGCCGGGCTCGACCGCGATCTGGCGCAGGCCCGGGCCGAGGGCGCGATGGGGCTCGCCACCCTGCGGACCCTGGAGGAGGCCCACCGCGCGATCCTCGACGACCTCAAGGCCGCCCGCCGGGCGCAAGGCGAGGCCCGGGAGGCGGCCCCCGCCGCCGAGGGTGAGGCGGGCGAGCCCGCGGCCCTGCGCATCGAACGCGACGGCTTGCGCGCGGAGCTGGCGGCAGCCCAGGCTTCCCTCGCCGCGCGCGGCGACGCGGACACGGCCGAGCTGCGCCGCCGCATCGCCGAGGTGGCCGACGCCCTGGCCCGGCGCGACCGTCTGCCTCACACGGACGCCTTCCCCACCGGTTCGCCCGCGCTCGCCGAAGGCTGACGGCGCAAGGGACGGCGAGGGCGGCGGCCAGGGTCGCGGGAAAGGGCGCGGCAAGGGGCGCGGCAAGAGCCGAAACGCACCCGGCAGCCCCGCCGCCGCGGCCCGTCCGGCCCCGGTCCCTTGCGGCGTCTCCCGCGAGCCCGTAAGCACCGAACCACCTTGCGTTTGCCCCGGGCCGGCCTTGTTTCGGACATGCGGGGGCATCATCGCGCCCGGATCAATTTCCCACGCATTGCGATCGAGCGAACATCATGGCCTTGAAGCTGACGCCCATCGTCGTGGCCCTCGCGGGCGCGACCGCCCTGCTGGCCGCCCCGGCACAGGCCCAGCAAACGAAGCGCGGCAACGAGACGCTCAAGAAGTACTGCACCGGCGACTACCTGAGCTATTGCGGCAACCTCGATCCGGACGATCCGGCCACCGACCAGTGCTTCAAGACCAACTGGGCGAAGCTGTCCGAGAACTGCCGCCGGGCGATCGACGCCTACACGCCGCCGAAGGATTCTTCGCGGGGCAACAAGAAGGGCTGAGGCCGCCGCTCGCGCCGGCCGCCGGGAACGGCTAAGCTCGCGCCGCCGCCATGCCGGAAAGACCGATGCCCGCCCGCCTCTCGATCCTGATCTCGCTCGGCCTCGCCCTCGCCTGCACGGGCTGCGGCCGGCGCGGCAGCCTGGAGCCGCCGGGCGCGGCCGTGTCCGAGACCGCACCCGGCACGCGCCCCGGCGCCCCGGCCTCGGCGCGGAGCCTGCCGGGCAGCACCGTCTCGGCGGTCGATCACGGCGCGGCGCCCGATCCGGACGCCGTGCAGGCCGGCGACGAACTCAGCGCCTCGGCGATCCCCGCGGGCGGCGACGGCGTTCCGGTCACGACCTCCCGCGGAGCCAGGCGCGGCTACAAGGTTCCGAAGGAACCCTTCATCCTCGACCCGATCCTGTAGCGGCACGCGCCGACGCGCTCGGGTGTAGACAGCGCACCGCGCGTCGGGCCATTCGGGCGCGGCGCGAGGCCAGCGGATTTTCTGCGACATGCACCACTTCCACTACCGGGACGGGCGTCTCCACGCCGAGGACGTCGATCTGGCGGCGCTGGCGGAGGCGGTCGGCACGCCGTTCTACTGCTACAGCACCGCCACCCTGGAACGGCACTACCGCGTCTTCGCGCAGGCCTTCGCGGAGGACGCGGCGCTGGTGTGCTTCGCCATGAAGGCGAACGCGAACCAGGCGGTGCTCGCCACCCTGGCCCGGCAGGGCGCGGGTATGGACATCGTCTCCGAGGGCGAGTTGCGCCGGGCGCTCGCGGCGGGCGTGCCGGGCCGCCGCATCGTGTTCTCCGGCGTCGGCAAGACCCGTGAGGAGATGGCCGCCGCGCTCGACGCGAACATCCTCTGCTTCAACGTCGAGAGCGAGCCCGAACTCGCCGCCCTGTCCGAGGTCGCCGCCTCGCGCGGGCAGCGGGCGCCGGTCTCGATCCGGGTCAACCCGGACGTCGACGCGCTGACGCATGCCAAGATCTCGACCGGCCGGTCCGGGAACAAGTTCGGCATCCCGATCTCCCGCGCCCGCGCGGTCTATGCCGGGGCCGCCCGGCTGCCGGGCCTGGAGATCGTCGGCGTCGACGCGCATATCGGCAGCCAGATCACCGACCTGACCCCGTTCGACGCCGCCGCGCGCCTGCTCTGCGAACTCGCCCGCGACCTGCTCGCCGACGGGCACCGGCTGCACCACGTCGATTTCGGCGGCGGGCTCGGCATCCCCTACCGCGACGACGACGCCCCCCCGCCCGACCCGGCGGCGCTGGCGCGGATCCTGCGCCCGCATTTCAAGCCGCTGGGCCTGCGCCCCGTCTTCGAGATCGGGCGGATGATCGCCGGCAATGCCGGCATCCTCGTCACCCGCGTGATCTACGTGAAGCCGACCGCGGAGAAGACCTTCGTCATCGTCGACGGGGCGATGAACGATCTGATCCGCCCGACGCTCTACGACGCCTTCCACGCCCTGCGCCCCTTGCGCGAGCCCGCCCCCGATGCCCCCCGGCTGACGGCGGACGTGGTCGGCCCGGTCTGCGAGAGCGGCGATTACTTCGCCCTCGGGCGCGAGATGCCGGAGGTCGTCCCCGGCGACCTGATCGCGGTGATGAGCGCGGGCGCCTACGGCGCGGTCCAGGCCGGCACCTACAACAGCCGCCGCCTCGTGCCCGAGGTGCTGGTGAGCGGCGACCGCTCAGCCGTCGTGCGGCCCCGCCCGAGCTACGACGACCTGATCCGCCTCGACCGCCTGCCGGACTGGCTCGGCTGAGGATCGGCACCGTCCCCTCGTGGAAGGCTCGTTTCCGGCGACGGGGGCGCGGGGCGGACGGAGCCGGCGAGCGCCTCGCCCGTTGCGTGAACGCGGCCCCCCCACTCGATACCGACCGCTCGATAGCGACTGATCCGATGAAGACTGCCGATTGCGACATCCTGATCCTGCCCGGTTACGCCGGCTCCGAGGAGGAGCATTGGCAGGCGCGCTGGGCGGCCCGGCTCAAGACCGCGCGGATCGTCGCGCAGGACGATTGGCACCGACCCGACCCGGAGGCGTGGCGCGCCCGCGTCGTGGAGGCGGTGGCGGCGGCGCGCCGGCCGGTGGTGCTCATCGCCCACAGCCTCGGCGTCGTCGCGGCGGTGGAGGCGGCGCCGCGCTTTCCCGAAGGCGTCGTGCGCGGCGCCCTGCTCGTGGCCTTTCCCGACATCGAGGCGGGGGCGGACCTGCCCGAGAGCGTCCGCGCCTTCGCGCCGGTGCCGCGCGATCCGCTGCCCTTCCCCTCCCTGCTGGTGGCGAGCCGCACCGACCCGCACTGCACCTACGAGCGGGCGGAGGACTACGCCCATGCCTGGGGCGCGGCGCTGGTGGATGCGGGCGAATCCGGACACATCAACGTCGCGAGCGGGCATGGGCCCTGGCCGGAGGGTCTGATGCGGCTGGCGGGCTTCCTGGCGCCTCTCTGACGGTTTCCGGCCATCCGTCGTCGCGGGCGTGAGCGAAGCGATCCGGCGGCGCGACCTTTCCGGATGTGGCCGGCGCACCGGATCGCCTCGGCTGAAGCCTCGCAATGACGGGGCCTGCTACGCCTTGTCCTCGCCGCTGCGAAAAAGCTGGCCCGCCACGTCGTTGACCGTGGGCGGGCTCACGCGGACGAAGGGGAGGGGGCGGCAGACGGCGAGCGCAGCGAGGCCGAAGCGGGCGGTCATCAGGCCGTTGAGCACGCCTTCCCCCAGCTTGGCCGAGACGCGGGCGGCGAGGCCGAGGCCGAGCACCTGATGCAGCATGCCCTCGCCGACCGCCATGCCGCCGGTGACGGTGAGGTGGGCGAGCGCCGCCCGGGCGAGCCGGAGGAAGCCGAGCAGGCCGGGGCGTCCGCCGTAGATCGCCGCGATCCGGCGCAGCAGCCGGGCGGCGGAGAACACCACGAAGGCGACGTCGACGATGGCCCGCGGGCTGAGCGCGGTGACCGCCGAGACCTGGCTCGCGGCCTGGGCGATCGCCGCCCTGGCCTGCCGGTCGAGGGGCGCGAGCAACGACCCCTCGGCCAGCGCCAGCCGGTCGTCCACGTCGAGGATCGCGTCGCCCACCGCGTCGAGGCGGCGGATGGCGGCCGCGAGCGCCGGCCGGTCGGCGTAGAAGCCGCGCAAGTCCCGCACCACGCCTTGCGCGGCGGTGTGGTCGCGGGTCGAGAGGGCGCCGAGCGCGCGCGCGCGCAGGGCCTCGATCCTGCGCTCGCGCCAGACGCCGAGCGCCTCGCGGGCGACGATGGCCGCGAGCGCGACGCCCGCGACGATGAGGAGCGCCAGCGCGACCCAGCCGAGCCAGGGGGCGGTGGCGAACAGGTCGGCGATCAGGCGCTCGATCGAGAGGCCGACGGCGATGCCGACGAGGCCGCCCAGCGCGCCGAGCAGGATCGACAGCCACGGTGCCCGGCGCCTGGACGCCACCGGCACCGCCACGCCGTCGGCGGCGTCCACGATCGCGTAGGGCTCGTCGACGAGGCGTACCTCGGGCCGCGGCGGGGCCTCGGCGGTCTCCGGCGCGGGGGGGGCGTCGGCGGCGGGAATGCGGAAGGCGCGCGGGCGCTGCGGGTTGGTCACGTCAGCCGATCCCCGATCAGGAACTGCATGGCCCGGTCGAGCCGGATCTGCGGCAGGTGGCCCGGCCGGCCCAGCGCGTCGGGCTTCACCGGCGGCGGGCGGAAGCGGGGAAAGCGGAAGGAGCCCGGCGGGATCGCACCGTCGAGCACCGCCTGCGGATCGGCGGGCAGTTCGCCGGGAAACACCGCGGCCTCGGAGAGGCCGTCGAAGGTCTCCTCGCCGACCCGCTCGCCCGCCTCCGGCGTGCCGGACACGGCGCGCAGGATCGCGCCGCCGTCGTGCACCGTGGTCTCGCGGGTGGCGCGCACCGAGGCCAGCGCCACGGTGCCGACCCGGGCGCCCGCCGCCTCGGTGCGGCGCATCGCCCGCGAGACCAGCAGGCGCAGCAGCGCGTCGAGCCGGTCGTGGCTCGACTGGTGGAGGTGGTCGGCCTTGGTGGCCGCGAACAGGATCCGGTCGGCCCGCGGCGCGAAGAAGCGCGAGAGCAGGCTGTTGCGGCCGATCCGGAAAGCGAGCAGCACCGCGTCGAGCGCCTCCTCCAGTTCGGCCAGCGCCGCCGGGCCGGAATCGACCGCCGAGAGCACGTCGACCAGCACGATCTGCCGGTCGACCCGCTGGAAATGCTCGCGGAAGAACGGCTCCACCACCTTGGACTTGTAGGCCTCGAACCGCCGCTCCATCAGGGCGCCGAGGCTGCCGGGGACCTGGCCCTCCTCCAGGCGGTCGAGGGGGGCGAAGGTCAGCATCGGCGAGCCGGCGAGGTCGCCGGGCATCAGAAAGCGCCCCGGCGGCGTGGTCGCCACCGATTCCGCGCCGGCGCGCAACGCGCCGAGATAGGCCTTGAAGGCGTTGGCGGCGCGCTCGGCCACCACCTCGTCGAGGGGGGCGGCGGGATCGAGGTCCTGCATCAGCGCGAGCCAGGGCGCGGCGATCTCGCCCCGCCCCGCCCGGCGGGTGCCGGCGATGGTCGCGCGCGACCACGCCACGTAGCTCTGATCGACCAGGGCGAGGTCGAGCAGCCACTCGCCGGGATAGTCCACCACGTCGAGCATCAGCGTGGCCGGTCCCGTGCGCCAGCCGCCGGCGCGCTCGTACGCGATCTCCAGGCGGAACTGGCTGATCCGGTCGGTCGAGCCCGGCCAGCGCCGCGCCTCGGTCAACACGGAAAGATTCTCCTCGAAGGGGAAGCGCGGCACGTCGTCGTCGGGCTGCGGCACGAGCCGGGCCCGGCGCAGGCGCCCTCCTTGCGCCGGCTCGAAGGCGGGCAGCGCATGGCCCTCCACGAGGTGGTGGATCAGCGCGGTGGTGAACACCGTCTTGCCCGAGCGGGCGAGCCCGGTGACGCCCAGCCGCAGCGACGGCTGGATCAGGAGGTCGCTGGAGGCTTCCGCGAAGGCCTTGATCGCGGAACCCGCTTGCGCGGCGTAGTCGAGGAGAGGCGGCAAGGCGGGCTCTGGCGCGGCGTCGGAGGAGGGCGGGCTTCAGGTGGCGCGGCGAGGCGGCGATCTCAAGACGCGCCGGGCGATGGCGGGCGGAGGGCTTCTCTCACGCGAATGGAATCCGATCGCGGTCGAGGCGCGGATCGTACAGCCATGTGCGGACCTTCCGGGCCTTGATCCGCGCCGCGTCGGGATGGCCGGGATTGACGAGGGCGTTCCGCTCCTCCGGCACGATGACGGACGGGACCAGCAGGAGCGCGGAGCGGTTGCCGTTCGCCCAGTCCGTGCCGAAGGCGAGGCTGACGAGACCCGCCGGCTCGGCGTCCCAGCCGACGGGCAGCGTGTCCGGCGTCGCGGCCTCGGCCGCGGCCCAGACATCGTCCGGCACCTCGATCTCGACGAGATAGCGGTTCAGCGGCAGGCCGCCGGCATTGAGGTGGACGAAGGTTTCGAGACAAGCGAGGGCGCGGCTGCCCGCCGCATAGACCAGGGCGACCCCGATCGCGTTCCACCGGCCGCCGGAGAGCTTGGCTCCCGTACCGGACATGTCGTCGGCGGCGTGAGTCTTCGCGTCGGTTCCGATCCGCCAGAGCAGCCGGCTCACGCATAGGCTCC
This sequence comes from Methylorubrum populi, assembly GCA_036946625.1. Taxonomy (NCBI): domain Bacteria; kingdom Pseudomonadati; phylum Pseudomonadota; class Alphaproteobacteria; order Hyphomicrobiales; family Methylobacteriaceae; genus Methylorubrum; species Methylorubrum populi. The sequence continues at coordinate 241,256 of JAQIIU010000003.1, read as the reverse complement.
GCTCTGGATCTGCGCGAGGGCGCGCGAGACCAGAGCTTGGCCTTCCATCGTGTCGAGGAGGTCGAGCGGTCGACCGCCGCCGAGGGCGGGCAGGGGCTCGCGCAGCCACCGGGACAGCCATCCCGGCGCGTCGAAGTCCTGCGCCTCGCCGGCCTCCTCGATCATCGCCTCGAGTTGCCCGACGAGCTTGGCGAGACCCACGACCCGCTCGCTGTCCTCGGTCGAGAGGGGCTCGTCCCGGGCCGCCTTCTTGTTCACCGTGGCGGTCTTCAGGTTGAGGGCGTCGAACATCACCTGCTGGTCGAGGCGCAATTCGGTGATGAAGCCCTTCACCGTCCGGGCCGGGACGCCGGCCTTGATCACCGCGATACGGTCGAAGGGCGAGGCGCGATAGAGATCGAGATAGGCGAATGGATGCGCGCCGGCCGGACGCTTCCGCCGTACGGCCGAGGTTTCGAGAACCGCCCTGGACTGCATGCTCGGCATCGTGGTTGCTCCTTGTAGCGTTATGATAGCTCGTTCGAGCAACGCTTCAAGGGCCTCCGCGACCGATCGGGGACTTGCTCCGATCGGGGACTTGCCTCACGCCACCCGCAGCGCCCGGATCATCCCGAGCGTCTCCCGGCGCAGGGCGGCGAGGCGGTCGATCAGGGGCGCGAGGTCGCCGCCGTCGCGACAGGCGGCCTCGATCTCCCGGCACAGGTCGGAGAGGCCGGTGAAGCCGAGGGCGCCCGCGGCCGCGACCACGGCGTGGGCGTCGTAGGCGAGCTGCTCTCCGTCGAACGCGTCGTGGTCCGGAACGGCCCCGTCCGGGAGGAAGCGCGCTTCGAGTTCCCCTTCCAGCAGAGACAGCAGCGACAGGACGTGCTCGCGGCCCATCGTGTCCTGCGCGGCGGAGAAGGTGCCGTGGTCGAGCAACGGCATTCCGGCGGAACGCCCGTCGATCCTCCCGTCGGCCCTGGCGGAGGGCGGCGGCACCGGGGCCGCACCGTCGAACTCCCGCGCCCGCACCGCGCCGACGGCCCGCCAGCGCTCGATCACGGCACCGAGCTGGGTGCGCTTGAAGGGCTTGCCGACATGGTCGTCCATGCCCGCCGCGATCAGCTCCCGCACCTGCCCGTCGAGGACGTTGGCGGTCATCGCCACGATCGGCAGGCGGGCGGGCGGCCCCGCCATGGCCCGGATGCGGCGGGTCGCGGCGAGGCCGTCCATGCCCGGCATCTGCACGTCCATCAGCACCACGGCGTAGGGGTCGGCTCCGCCCGCCGGCCCGTAGGCCGCCTCCACGGCCGCGATCGCCTCGGCCCCGTCGCCGGCCACGTCGACCCGGTAGCCCTGCGCCTCCAGCACGGCGCGGGCCAGGGTCTGGTTGATCGGCACGTCCTCGACGAGGAGGATTCGCGCCGGTGCCGTCTCCGCCGCCCGGCGACGGGGCCCGAGGGTCGCCTCGGCGGCGGGCGGGGCGGCGGCCCGCGGCAGGGCGAGGGTGACCCAGAAGGTCGAGCCGGCCCCCTCGGTGCTCTCCACGCCGATGGCGCCGTCCATCATGGTGACGAGGTGGTGGCAGATCGCGAGGCCCAGGCCCGACCCGCCGAAGCGCCGGCTGATCGAGCCGTCGACCTGGCTGAACGGCTTGAACAGCCGGTGCCGCTGCGAGGGCGCGATGCCGATGCCGGTGTCCGCGACCTCGAAGCGCAGGGCCTCCGCCGCCTCGCCCGAGGCCAGCCGGACGGGCCCCTCGCAGCGGACGGTCAGGGTGACGGAGCCGGCGGGGGTGAACTTGACCGCGTTGTTGAGCAGGTTGAACAGCACCTGCCGCAGGCGGTTGGCGTCGCCGACCACGGTCGCGGGCAGGCGCGGGTCGATCCGCGCCTCGACGCTCAGCGCGCTCTTGAGGGCGCTGCCGCGCATGATCGCGACCGTGTCGTCGATCAGCTTGCCCAGCGCGAAGGGCAGGGGGTCGAGGGCGAACTGGCCGGCCTCGATCTTCGAGACGTCGAGGACGTCGTTGACGACGGTGAGCAGGGCCTCGCCCGAGACGCGGATCAGTTCCAGCCGGCGCCGGTCCTCCGGATCGTGGTCGGGCCGGTCGAGGAGCAGGTCGGCGTAGCCGAGGATGCCGTTCAAGGGCGTGCGGATCTCGTGGCTCATGGCCGCGAGGAACTCGCTCTTGGCCGCGCTCGCCCGCTCGGCTTCCGCCGTGGCGGCCTGGGCCTCCGCGGTGACGGCGCGCAGGGCCGCCTCGGCCGCCTTGCGCTCGGTGACGTCGAGATGCAGGCCGAGCAGGCGATAGGGCCGGCCGTCGCGGTCGTAGAGGGTGCGGCCGCTGGTGTAGAGCCAGCGCGGACCGACCCGGTACTCCGCGGTGAAGCGGGTCTGGGTGTCGACCGCGTGATGGATCCGGTTCCAGGTTTCGACGACGTCGTCGGGGTGGATGGTCGCGGTCCATTCCGTCGGGGACAGGGCGCGCGGGCCGCCGGTTTCGGCCAGCCCATAGAGGCGCACGCTCTCCGGCGAGAGCACGGTGATGCCGGTGCGCAGGTTCCAGTCGAAGGTGCCGGCCTCCGCGCCCTCCAGGGCGATGCCGAGCAGGCGGCTCGCATCCTCCACGGCGAGCCGCGCGGAGACGATCTCGTCGATGTCGAGGGCGGTGCCGATCCACTCGGTCACGTCCGCCGCGGCCGCGCCGTCCGGGATCGGGGTGAGCGACAGCTTGTGCCAGCGGTAGGAACCGTCCCGCGCCTTCAGGCGCCACTGGCCGTCGTAGCCCCGGCCGCTGGCCCGGGCCGCCTGCCACGCCGCCTCCATCGCCGGGGCGTCGTCGGGATGGTTGCGGGCGAGCCGCTGCACCCGCGCGGCGCCGATCGGGCCGTAGTAATCCGCGAAGCGCGCGTTGACGTAGGTCGCCTTGCCGCTGCCCGGATCGACGGTCCAGACCAGCAGCGGCAGGGCATCGGCGAGGCCGCGGTAGCGCAGCTCGCCGCGGTGCATCTCCGCCTGGATCCGCAGCCGGTCGGTCACGTCCATGAGGATGCCGAACAGGCCGGTCGTCCGGCCCGCCTCGTCCTTCTTGCAGGTGCCGCGCACGATGACGTCCCGCAGCGTTCCGTCGGGACGCGCGAGCCTCGCCTCGAAGTCGAAGTCGCATCCGTCCGCGACCGCGGCGGCGATGACCGCCTCGACCCGCCCGCGATCCTCGGGGTGGCAGAGCTGCGCGAAGGCCGGATGGCGCGCGACCGGCGCCCCGGGATCGAGGCCGGCGATGCGCAGCAGGCTCTCGGAATAGATCGGATGGTCGTCGGTGAGGTTGACGCGCCAATGGCCGGCCTCGGCGATCTGCTCGGCCATGCTGAGGAGCGAGTTGGCGCCCGCGCGCCGCTCGATCTCGGCGCCCTGCGCCCGGATGGTGCTCTCGTGGATCTGCCGCAGCGCGCGCTCGCTGGCATGGGCGAGGTTGTCGCGGCGCAGGCGCAACTGGGCCGTGACGATCTCGGCGAGGTCGCGCAGGGCGGCCGCGTCGGCGTCGGTGAAGGCGCGCGGCTGCGGATCGGCGAGGCAGAGGCAGCCGAGCCGCAGGCCCGGCCGCAGGATCAGGGGGGCGCCGGCGTAGAAGGCGACGTGGGGCGGCCCGGCGACGATCCCGAGCCCGGAGAAATGCGGGTCGCGGCGGGCATCGGGGACGACGAGCACCGCGTCCTGCCCGATCGTCAGGTTGCAGAACGAGCCCTCCCGCGGCGTCTGCCCCGGCATGCCGCCGGCACGGGCCTTCAGCCATTGCCGCTCGGCATCGACCAGGGCGATGTAGGCCGTCGCGACGCCGAACAGGCGCTGCGCCGTCCGGCACACGGCATCGAACGGCCCCTCCGGATCGCTGTCCAGAATCCGCAAGGCGCGCAGGGCCGCGAGGCGTTCCGCCTCGCCCGCCGATCCCGTGGTCACGGCCTCACCTTCGCTCCGGACGGTTCGCGCCCGCCCCCGACCATACCTCTGTCCGCCCCGCCCGTCGCGGCCGCCGGCGCAACGATCGAGTCCTTTATGATGCGGTGCGGCAAACGCGCCGTCCAGCGCAGGCGCGCCGCCTCCAGCGCCCAGACCATCCCGAGCATCATGTAGACGTGGCGCCACTTCTCCACGTCGATCTGCATCGCCTGGAGGAAGAACATCAGCAGCGCCGGGAAGACGATCTGCGCATGCGCCCGGCAGGGCGAGGGCCGGGCCATCAGCCGGAAGCCGACGAAGGAGGTCGCGGCCACGAGGGCGATGAAGGTGGCCCCCGCGAGCCAGCCGCCGTTGGCGAAGCTGCCGATGTAGGAATTGTGCGGCTCCAGCCTGAAGATCAGGCGCCAGTGCAGGGGCCCCATGCCGAGGGGCCGCTCCAGCAGCAGGCCGATGCCGCGGATCTGGTTGCCGAAGCGCCCGGTCTCGCCCTCGTCGTAGTCCTGCGTGACCGCGGCGCGGGTCCGGAAGGTCTCGGCGACGCTGTCGATGGAGAGCAGCCCGGCGAGCGCCACGGCGCCGAGCCCGGCGGTGACGAGGCCGATGACCACGATCCGCCGCCGCAGGGCGTGCGAGCGGCTCGACGTGTGGAGCGCCGCGACCATCACCGCGCCCGCCACCACCGTTCCGCCCCACGAGCCGCGGGAGAAGGACAGGAAGATGCCCGCCATGACGACGACGAGGCTCGCGAGCGACAGGAGCGGGTGCCGGGTCGTGCCGGACAGGAGGCCGTGCATCAGGTAGAGCGCGCCGAGCGTCAGGAAGGAGCCGAACACGTTCGGGTCCTGGAAGGTGCCGGAGGCGCGGCCGTAGCGGTAGAACAGGTCCTCGATGCCGAGCAGTTGCAGGTAGCCGACGACGCCGAGGGCGGCGGAGAGCACGCAGCTCGCCGTGTAGGCCTTGAGCGCGATCTCCATGCGCGCCCTCGTGTCGTCGGCGTAGAGCATCGCGAAGAAGACGCACGTCACGACGAGATAGGCGAGCTGCACGGTCCAGGTCACCGGCAGCGGCTCGTCGAGATAGGGCAGCAGCGCGATCCCGATCGCGGCGAGATAGACGAGGAGCAGGACGACGAGCGGCACCGCCCCCCGATGCAGGCGGATGCCGAGCGCGAGCCACAGCAGGATCGTCGGGATGGCGACGAGGTCGTAGGGCGACGTGTCCGAGAAGGCGAAGCAGGCGAAGAAGATGAAGGCCGCGTGCAGCAGGCTCGCCAGCCCGCGGACGGCGCGGATGGCGGGCACGCGGCCCCAGGCCCCCGCCTCCCACCGCGACGAGGCGGGGATCGCGCCGGTGAGGGCGCCCGTCATTGGGGGCATCGGCGAACTCGAACTCTCGCGCGCCGGGACCGCGCACGCCATCCGCCGAGACCGCTCGGGGCGGCCTCGGGCGGGATTGCGGTCCCTGATCGGCATCATCGAACCACCGAAAGGTTTCGTTTTGACCAATGGTCGGAACACCACCGTCATCGATGCAATCCCGGATCGTGATCGCTCGCGATCAGTAAACGTGAGAGAGCCTGTTTGACCGGCCGCCGTGTCTTCGTCAGGCAACGGCAAGGCGAGAGGAAGATCCTACTCCCATCCTGAACCCTCATCCTGAGGTGCCGGAGCGCAGCGGAGGCCTCGAAGGGGGCTCCGGGAATCACGTGGGATCTGGAGCCCCCTTCGAGGCCGCTCACGCGGCACCTCAGGATGAGGGGCGAGATGGGATCACCGCAGTCAAACAGGCTCTGAGAGCGATCCGAGGCGGCGCATGTCCTGCCTCTGCCCTGGCATCCTCGGCAGCCGTGGCCCTGGAGTGCCGTCTTCCGACGAAGTCCGACGCGGCAGCCGCGTTTTACTCCGGACCGAGCGCCCTCGACATCGGAGCGCGGGGTCTTTCGCGCCGGGGTCCACTTTCATGCCACGACGCTGCGTGCGCAACGACACGTCACGACGGACAAGGACTTCCCATATCAAATTCATCGAAGACGAAAGGGGCTCGGATATGCCGGGTCTTCCGGATCGGACGAATGGAGATCATCTTGAAGACTCGTATTGCCGCCGCCGTTGCCGCTCTCGCCCTGGGCGTTGCTCCGATCACCTCCGCTCTCGCCTTCGGCGGAGCCTATCACCATCCGGCGCCCGTCGTCACCGGCTCGGTCGTTCCGCTCGGCGTCCACGACGGCCCGTTCCACGACGCCTGCCCGATGAACTCGGCCGCCGAGGGCAACGCCAACCAGCAGAACTTCCCGGTCAAGCAGTACGGCCAGACCGCCGGCGGCACCCGCTGCTGAGCGGGCCGCGCGGAGGGTTAAGGAATCCGGATGATGAAGGTGTTCTCCTACGCGATGATCGGCGCGCTCGCCGCCGGTCTCGCCACCACCGCGGTCGGCACGGCCAGCCTGCTGCTCGGTCCGTGACGGCAGGGACGTTTCGCTCGACCGCATGCGAACCATGAGAAAGGGCCGCCCGGGTGGGCGGCCCTTTTTTCGTGCGGGCTTCCCGATGCGGCGGCTCAAACCGTTTCCGATTGATCGCTTCGGGGTTTCGCCCCAGGCCGTCCTTGCGAGCCGTCCTGCGAAGCGATCCAGGGCGCCCCCTATTCCGGAAAGGTCGCGCGACCGGATCGCTTCGCATCCCGCTCGCGATGACGGTGTGGCGTCGATCGCCCCGCCCCGCGGGCCCTTACGCAGTCCGATCCTCCCGGAAATTCCCGTGCACGGTCGCCAACGAGTCAGGCGATTGCTATGGGGGCCGAAATCAAGCTGGATCCGACACCGATGACGAGACCGGAGGCAGGCGGCCCGAGCGGGGCGGAGGCGGTGCGCCATGTGCGGCTGGCGGCGCATTTTTCCGCCTGCGGATACGTGCCCGCCTCGCCCCCCGTGCTGCAGCCGGTCGAGCCGTTCCTCGAACTCTCGGGCGAGGACATCAGGCGGCGCATCTTCGTGACGCAGGACGCGGCCGGGGCCGAACTGTGCCTGCGGCCGGAATTCACCATCCCCGTCTGCCGGCTGCACCAGGCGACGCGCCCCGGCGAGGCGGCCGATTACAGCTATCTCGGGCCGGTCTTCCGCGTCGCGGCCGGCGAGCCCGACGAATTCGTCCAGGGCGGCATCGAATCGATCGGGCGCACCGACACCCCGGCGGCGGATGCCGAGGTGCTGGGGCTCGCCCTCGAAGGACTCGATCTGCTCGGGCGCAGCGACGTCGCGGTGCGGCTGGGCGATATGGGCCTGACCCACGCCTTCCTCGACGCGCTGCACGTGCCGCCGGTCGCCAAGCGCCGGACCCTGCGGGCCATCGCCGCCGGGCGCTCCCTCGACGAGGTCGCCAACGGCGCGCAGACCGAGGATCGCCATGCCGGCCTGCTCGCCGCGATCCAGGGACAGGACGCGGGCGCCGTGCGCGCCTTCGTCGAGGACGTGCTGTCGATCGCCGGCATCTCGCAGGTCGGCGGGCGCAGCGCCGGGGCCATCGCCGAGCGCTTCCTCGCCAAGGCCTCGGCCCAGGCGCAAGGCGGCGCCGGCCTCAACCCGACGAACCGCGACCTGATCGAGCGCTACTGCGCGGTCGCCGGAGATCCCGATGCCGCGGCGGCCGCGGTGCGGGCGCTCGCCCGGGAGGCCGGCCTGAACCACGAAGGGCTGGAGGCGGCACTCGGCCTGTTCGAGGAGCGCACCGGCTTCATGGCCGCACGCGGCCTGCCCGTGGAGCGCTTCCGCTTCAGCGGCGGGTTCGCGCGCAATCTCGACTACTATACCGGCTTCATCTTCGAGGTGACGGGCGCCGGGACAAGTCCCCTTGGGGGGCCGACCCTCGTCGGCGGCGGGCGCTACGACGGCCTGCTGCAGCAGCTCGGCAGCCCGGTGCCGCTGCCGGCGGTCGGCTGCGCGTTCTGGCTGTCGCGCTGCGCGGAAGGAAGCGTGCGAGGAAGCGTGGAAGGAGTTTCGGCGTGAGCGATTCGCCCCTGGTTCTCGCCGTTCCCTCCAAGGGCCGGCTTCAGGAGAATGCGAGCGCCTTCTTCTCCCGGGCGGGCCTCAGGTTCGTGCAGAAGGCGGGCGGGCGCGAGTATCGCGGCACGCTGGCCGGCCTGCCCGGCGTCGAGGTACGCTACCTCTCGGCCTCCGAGATCGCCGGCCAGCTCGCCAGCGGCGCCGCCCATCTCGGCGTGACCGGCGAGGATCTGATCCGCGAGATGCTGCCCGACCCAAGCTCCAGCGTCGAATTGCTGACGCCGCTGGGCTTCGGCCATGCCAGCGTGGTGGTGGCCGTGCCCCAGGCCTGGATCGACGTGCGCGCCATGAGCGATCTCGACGAGGTGGCGAGCGAGATGCGCCTGCGCCGGGGCCGGCGGATGCGCATCGCCACCAAGTACGTGAACCTGACCCGCCGCTTCTTCGCCGCGGCCGGCATCGCCGATTACCGCATCGTCGAGAGCCTGGGCGCGACCGAGGGCGCACCGGCGGCGGGCTCGGCCGAGATCGTCGTCGACATCACCACCACCGGCACCACGCTCGCGGCCAATGCGCTGAAGGTGCTCGACGACGGGGTGATGCTGCGCTCGGAGGCCAACCTCGTCGCCTCGCTGAAAGCCTCCTGGGGCGAGACGGCGCGGGCGGCCCTGCGCACCGTGCTCGGCCGGATCGCGGCGGAGGAGCACGCCCGCATCACCCGCGAGGTGCGTGCGGGGCTGCCCGAATCCGGCGCGATCGATCTGGCCACCCTCGCCGGCCTGCACGAGGCCGAGCTGCCCTACGGCGCCCCGCGCGGCACCGACGGCGAGATCGTGATGCGCTGTCCGGCGGACGCGGTGTTCGAGCTCTCCGACGCCCTGGTGCGGGCCGGAGCGCGGGCGGTGACGGTACGGCGCGTCGACTACGCCTTCGCGGCGGAAAACCCGCTGGCGGAGCGGCTGCTGGCGCGGTTGTAGCCAACGTCATCGCGATGACGGACAGCGCTATTGCCCGCCCTGCTTGGCGAATTCCGACAGCACGCCCCGCAGCACCTTGAGCCGGCCCTCGTAGGCCGCCGTCAGGCAGGCCACGTCGGTGCCGCAGGCACGGCGGTCCTTGAGCCAGGCCTCCTGATCCTCCTGCATCTTGGTGCGGTTGCCCATCGGCAGCAGGTCCTTGAGGATGTCGAAGCGCACCGCCATCTCGACGTCGAGGTCGTTGAGGGCGCGGGTGTCGCAGACCGTCCTCTCGTCCGGCGTCTCGGCCTTGGCGCAGGAAAAGCTCGCCGCCGCCGCCGGGGACGCCGCGGCGAGGCTCAGTGCGAGGGCGAGAAACGGGACACGCATGGGCAAGGCTCCTTGGCGGGCAACGGCCACGCTTTGCCCTTCCAACGGATCGTCTCCGCCCCGGTGCCGGGAACCCGCCGAAAAAATCAGCTCCAGGGCTTCACGATCGCGAGGATGACGACGCCGATCATCAAGAGCGTCGGCACCTCGTTGACGATCCGGTAGAAGCGGTGGCCGCGGGTGTTGCGGTCGGCGGCGAAGTCCTTGACCGTGCGGGCCAGGAAGCCGTGCACGCCGCTCATCGCCACCACCAGGGCGAACTTCGCCTGGAGCCAGGGCGACGCGTAGAACCCGCTCTGCCACGCCAGCCAGAGCCCGAGAAGCCAGGTGACGATCATGGCCGGGGTCATGATCGCCTTGAGCAGGCGCCGCTCCATGACCTTGAAGGTCTCGGACTGCACCCGCGAGCCGGCGGGCAGGGCGGCGTGATAGACGAACAGGCGCGGCAGGTAGAGCATCGCCGCCATCCAGGCGATCACCGCGATGACGTGGAAGGCCTTGATCCAGGGGTACAGGCTGTCGAGCACCGGCTGAGGAACTCCTGATGACGCAACGCGGGAGAAGGATCAGCGGCCGGCCCTGAGCCGGGCCAGCATCCGCTCGACATGGGCGACCGGCGTCTGCGGCGTGATGCCGTGGCCGAGGTTGAAGATGTGCGGATGCCCTTCCGTCGCCGCCAGGATGGCGTCCACGGCCGCGTCCAGGGCCCGCCCGCCCTCGATCAGCGTCTCGGGGTGCAGATTGCCCTGGGTGACGGTTCCCGCCGGCACACGGGCGCGCAGGGCCGCGAGATCGACGCCCCAATCGACGCCCACAACGTCCGCGCCGGTCTCGGGAACGACGCGGGCGTGTCCCTCGAGCCCGGAGCCGCGGGCGAAGACGATGATCCTGGCGCCCGGCACCTGCGCGCGGATGCCCTCGATCATCCGCGCGATCGGCCCGAGCGAGAAGCGCCCGAGCGCGTCGCCGTCGGCGGAATCCGGCAGCACGCCGGCATGGGACTCGAAGATCTGCACCGCGTCGGCACCGGCGCGGAACTGGCGCACGAGGTACTCGGTCTGGACCGTGACCAGCCGGTCGAGCAGCACGTCGAGGAACGCCGGATCGCGGGCCGCGAGCGCCCGGGCCGGGGCGAGGCCCGGCGTGCCGCGCCCGCCGATCATGTAGCTCGCCACGGTCCAGGGCGCGCCGCAGAAGCCGAGGAGCGTGGTCTCACGGGGCAGGGCGCCCCGGATGCGCTCCACCGCCTCGAAGACCGGCGCCAGATGCGAGAAGATGGCCGGGTCGCCGGCCTCGCGAAGACGCTCGAACTGCGCCCTGCCTTCGAGCGCGTCGAGGCGCGGGCCTTCGCCCTCGACGAAGCGCACGTCCTGGCCGAGCGCGTGCGGCACCACGAGGATGTCGGAGAACAGGATCGAGGCCTCGAAGCCGAAGCGGCGGATCGGCTGGAGCGTCACCTCGGTGGCGAAGGCCGGATTGTAGCACAGGTCGAGGAAGGAGCCGGCCTCCGCCCGGGTCGCCCGGTATTCCGGGAGGTAGCGGCCGGCCTGGCGCATCATCCAGGCCGGGGGCGGCGCGATCGCCTCGCCCGACAGCACCCGCAGCACCGGCCTGTCCGCCTTCGTTGCCTCCGCCATGCCCTCGACCCGCTTCCTGCCCGCTCGCCTTGCCCGGGAGCCGAGGAGGTCGCGACCGCGCCATCCCCACTCCGGCCCTCTTCAAGGAAAAAGGGATTCTAGAATCTCTGTTTTTTCTCTTGGACGTTGGATCGTGATGCCGCAAGCGCGTCCACAGGCCCTCCCCACAGCCGCGGCGTTAATCGCCTCTTAACGGATTGGCTCTAATCTCCACGATAGGCCAAGCTTGGCAGAGGCTTGCGTGGGCCCCTGTGCCCCGATCGCCGCCGCGGTCCCGGATTCTCCCATTCCGGGGACTCCGCCCTGCATGCAGGATCGCCGTGTTGAGGGAGGAGTCGACGGTTTTCGGGACAACCCGCGACCGCGCTCCGACCGAGCCGGCTTTTCCCCACTTGTCGACTCCCCGGGCGCGGGTTGGGGACAAAGCGGCGGACAGGCGGGCCGCTCGCACGGCAACCAACTGAAAATACGACCGAATTTGCGGATTGATCGCGCCTCTCCCAGCGACGTCGCGCTGCTGGATTGCTTCGGCTTCGCCTCGCAATGACGGAGGAGTAAGGCCCACATCGTCATTGCGAGCCGTCAGGCGAAGCAATCCAGTGGCGCGACGGTGGCCGAGCCCGCCTCACGCGATCCCGATTACCGGCCTCCGAAAGAACGGCAATTCGGCATCCCCCTCGCGCAGGAAAATGCTCTATGCATCGCGGGCGGGGCGGCCACGCCGCCCCCGGGATCGATGCGTCACGGCAGAGACGGGCCGACGATGAGCCGCAGCTACTTCCATCTCCATCTCGTCTCGGATTCCACCGGCGAGACCCTGATCAATGTCGGGCGCGCGGCGGCGGTGCAGTACGAGGGCATCTCGGCGATCGAGCACGTCTACCCGCTGGTGCGCTCGGGCGCGCAGCTCGAACGGGTGATCTCCGAGATCAGGGCGGCGCCGGGCCTCGTGCTCTACACCCTCGTCGGCCACGAGCTGATCGAGCGCCTGGAGGAGGCCTGCCGCGAGACCGGCTCGCCGACGCTCAACGTGCTGCAGCCGGTGCACGCGCTGCTGCGCTCCTATCTCGGCGCGACCTCGACCGAACGGCCGGGCGCCCAGCACATGCTCAACGCCGAGTACTTCAAGCGCATCGACGCGATGAACTTCACGCTGGCCCACGACGACGGCAACCTGCCCGACGACCTCGACGAGGCCGACGTGGTGCTGGTCGGCGTCAGCCGCACCTCGAAGACGCCGACCTCGATCTATCTCGCCAATCGCGGCCTCAAGACCGCGAATCTGCCCCTGGTGCCGTCGATGCCGCTGCCGCCGAGCTTCGACCGGGCGCGGAAGGCGCTGATCGTCGGGCTGATCGCCAGCCCCGAGCGGATCGTGCAGATCCGCCAGAACCGGCTGCTCAGCCTCAAGGCCGACGACAACTCTGCTTACGTCGACCGGGAATCGGTGGCCGACGAGATCGCCGCCTCGCGCCGGCTCTGCGCCAAGTACCGCTGGCCGATCATCGACGTGACCCGCCGCTCGATCGAGGAGACGGCCGCCGCGATCCTCGACCTCTACCGCGAGCACCGCCTCAAGTTCATCGCGACCTGAGGGCTCACGCCATGAACGAGGCGGACTTCGCCGCGGCCGACCTGCGCGAGACGGTCCAGGCCGGGCGCGGGCGCTGCACCGATCTCAGCCTGTCGTATCGCGACTGGGTGCCCCCGCCCGACCTGATGATCGGGCAGGTCACGCCCGACCTGCTGCGCTCGTATCACGAGCAGACCACCGTGCTCGGGACGAGCCTCTATGAGCTGCCGGGGGCGGAGGTGACGGAAGAGGGCGTCGTCCTCCTCGACGGCGTGTTCCAGTACGCCGCCCAGCTCAACGTCTTCCCCGCGAATTTCGAAGGGCATTTTCGCGCCGTCGCCGCCCGCCTTCCGGGCCTGCGCCGGGTGACGGTGGAGGATCCGGTCGTGCTGCTGACCGGCATGGGCCACCAGATGTACGGCCACTGGCTGGTCGATTTCCTGCCCAAGCTGTTCCTGCTCGACCGGGCCGGCCACGACATCGCGCGGTTGCGCTACCTCCTGCCCGCCGACACGCCGGGCTTCGTGCGCGTCTGGCTCGGCCTCCTCGGCGTCGGTGAGGACCGCCTCGTCGTCTACGACCGAACACGGGATCGCGTCGCCTGCCGCTGGCTGCTGGTGCCGACGGCCCTGCGCTTCGTCAGCCGTGCCTCGCCGCTGATGCGGCAGGCGCGCCGTTTCCTCCTGGAGCGCGTCCTCGAACGCACCGCGCCGCGCCCGCGCTGGCGGTTCGGCCGCCGCAGCGAGGCGCGGGGGACGGCAAAGATCCTGATCGCGCGCTCGGACAATGCCGATACCAGGAACCGCCGCACGCTGGTCGAGCGGGCGGCGTTCGAGGCGCGGGCGCTCGCCCGCGGCTTCGAGCGTGTCCGGCCCGAGCGGCTGGACATCCTCGAACAGGTCGCCCTGTTCCGCGCCGCCGGCACGATCGTCGGCGAGTACGGCTCGGGACTGCACGGCTCGCTGTTCGCGGCCCACGGCACGAGCGTGATCGCCCTGCGCGACAACGGGCTCGAACTCGGCTTCCTGCAGGGTTCCCTCGACCACGCCCTGGGTCATGCGAGCGGCTACGTCGTCGGCTCGGCCCGCTCGGAGGAGGGGTTCTTCTCGGTGGCGCCTCGGGATATCGACTTCCTGTTCGACTGGCTCGACTGGCGCGGCCTGCGCTGAAGGACATTCTTTCGCGTGAACGCTTCCACCCTCTGGCTCGCCCCCGAACCGCTCCTCCTCGCCTCGGCGAGTGCCACCCGGCGCGACCTCCTGGCGAGCGCGGGGCTTCCCGTGGAGACGGCGCCGGCGCGGATCGACGAGCGCGCGCTCGAAGCCGGGAGCGGTGGCCTGACGCCCCCGGAACTGGCGCTGCGCCTCGCCCGCGCCAAGGCAGAGGCGGTGGCCGCCCGCCATCCCGGCCGTGTCGTGATCGGCGCCGACCAAGTGCTCGCATGCGAGGGCCGCGTGTTCCACAAGCCCGCCGACAGCGAAGCCGCGCGGACCCACCTCGCCGGGCTCCAGGGCCGGACCCACCGGCTCCATTCGGCGGTCGCGATCCTGCGCGGCGGTATCGCCGAGACTTTCGTCGAGTCCGCGCGGCTGACGATGCGGCCCCTCGATGCGGCGGCGATCGGCGCCTATCTGCGGCTGGCGGGCGCGGCGGTCACGGGCTCGGTCGGCGCCTACCAGCTCGAAGGACTGGGCATCCACCTGTTCGAGCGGATCGAGGGCGACCACAGCGCGATCCTCGGCCTGCCGCTGACGCCGCTTCTCGCCCGGCTGCGGGGCATGGGCCTGCTGGCCTTCTGAGGCGGGGCGACGATGCAAGACGACCGGCACCACGATCACGAGCATGCGGGGCACGGGCATTCCCATGCGCACGGCCATGTCCACGCTCCGAAAGATTTCGGACCGGCCTTCGCGCTCGGCATCGCGCTGAACCTCGGCTTCGTCGGCGTCGAGGCGCTCTACGGCTGGCTGTCGAACTCCATGGCGCTGGTGGCCGATGCCGGCCACAACCTCTCCGACGTGCTCGGGCTCGTCGCCGCCTGGATCGCCGCGGTGCTGGTCAAGCGGGCGCCCTCGGCCCGCTTCACCTACGGCCTGCGCGGCTCCTCGATCCTGGCCGCCCTGTTCAACGCGGTGGTGCTCCTGGTCGCCACCGGCGGCATCATCGTCGAGGCGGTCCAGCGGTTCCTCGAACCGGCCCCGGTCGCCGTCACGACGGTGATGGTGGTGGCCGGCATCGGCATCCTCATCAACGGCTTCACCGCGTGGCTGTTCGCCTCGGGCGCGAGGGGCGACATCAACATCCGCGGCGCCTACCTGCACATGCTGGCCGACACGGCGGTCTCGGCCGGCGTCGTGCTCGCCGGCCTCGTCATCCTCGCCACCGGCCTCGACTGGATCGACCCGCTGGTCAGCCTCGTCATCGCCGCGCTCATCCTCGCCGCGACCTGGGGCCTGCTGCGCGACAGCGTGGCGATGTCGCTCGCCGCGGTGCCGCCGGGCATCGATCCGGAGGCGGTGCGCGCCTGTCTGGCCGCCCGCCCCGGCGTGCGCGGCCTGCACGACCTGCACATCTGGCCGATGAGCACCACCGAGCCGGCGCTCACCGCCCACCTGATCGTGGCGGGCGAGGCCCCGGACCGCCACTTCCTGAAGGAGACGGCGGACGAGTTGCGCGCGCGCTTCGGCATCGGTCACGCCACCCTCCAGATCGAGATCGAGGGGCAGACCGTCTGCACGCTGCCGAAGGGGTGCGTCGCGTGAGCCCGTTCGACGTCCCAGACGCATCCGCCGGCAGGATTCCATGACAGCCAAGGCCTTCGTCGTCGGCCATCCGATCCGGCATTCCCGCTCGCCGCTGATCCACGGCCACTGGCTCGCCGAGCACGGCATCGCCGGCGTTTACGAGCGCCTCGACGTGGCGCCGGACGCCTTCGAAGCGTTCGTCCGCGGGCTGCCCGCCTCGGGCTTTGCCGGAGGCAACGTCACCATCCCGCACAAGGAGGCCGCCTTCCGGCTGGCCGATACCCTGACGGAGCGGGCGAAGAGGATCGGGGCGGTGAACACCCTGATCGTCGAGGGCGCCCGGGTGCGCGGCGACAACACCGACGCGCCGGGCTTCATCGCCCATCTCGACCAGAGCCTCGGCCACGGCTGGCCGGAGCGGACCGGCGGGACCGCGCTCGTGCTCGGGGCGGGAGGGGCGGCCCGCGCCGTCGTCGTCGGGCTGGTGGAGCGGGGCCTGAGGGTCCGCGTCGCCAACCGCAGCCCCGGGCGGGCGCGGGCGCTCGCCGAACGCGACCCTGAGACCGTCGAGGCGCTCGCCTGGGAGGCGGTGCCCGGGGCGCTCTCCGGGACCGGGCTTCTCGTCAACACCACCTCGCTCGGCATGGCCGGGCAGCCGCCGCTCGATCTCGACCTCGCAGCCCTTCCGGAGCGCGCGGCGGTGGCCGACATCGTCTACGTGCCGCTGGAGACGCCGCTGCTCGCCGCGGCGCGGGCGCGGGGACTCGCCGCGGTCGACGGGCTCGGCATGCTGCTGCACCAGGCGGTGCCGGGCTTCGAGGCGTGGTTCGGCCTCCGCCCCGCGGTAACGCCCGGCCTGCGCCGGAAGATCGTCGCGGATCTCGCCGCGAAATGACCGCCGCCGAAAACCCGCGCCGCCCGACGGTGCTGGGCCTCACCGGCTCGATCGGCATGGGCAAGTCGGCCACCGCGGCGATGTTTGCCGCCCTCGGCGTCCCGGTCCACGATTCGGACGCGGCGGTCCACGCCCTCTACGGGCCGGGCGGCGCGGCGGCGCAGGCCATCGGCGCGGCGTTTCCGGGCAGCCTGACGCCGGAGGGCGGCGTCGATCGCCCGGCCCTGCGCGCGGCGGTGCTCGGCGAGGCGGACAAACTCGCCCGGCTGGAGGCGATCGTGCACCCGCTGGTCCAGGCCGAGAGCCGCGCCTTTCTCGCCCGCAACGCCGACGCGGCCCTCGTCGTCCTCGACATCCCGCTCCTGTTCGAGACCGGGGCCGACGCCCGATGCGATGCCGTCCTCGTCATCACCGCCCCGCCCGAGGTGCAGCGCGCCCGGGTGCTCGCCCGCCCCGGCATGACCGAGGCGGCGTTCGAGGCGATCCGCGCCAAGCAGATGCCGGATGCCGAGAAGCGGGCGCGGGCGGATTTTCTGATCGATACCAGCCGCGGGTTCGCACACGCGGAAGCGGAGGTGGCGCGGATCGTTAAGCGATTGACAAAACAAGCGTTTCCTGCTGCGTGATGGACCGAAGGAGAAAGAGCTGGACGTGGCTGCAACTTACCGATCCTTAACCAGTTTGTTGCAAATTGCGTCTTAAAGATTTTGTTGGCGCTGTTTTGCAAAAATCGTCTCCAATTTTTGGGGAGATGATTCGGCATGTCGAAGCGCCTCGAGGCAATGCGCTCCAATCCGAAGGCCGGTTGGACCATCACGGATGTCAGCGCGCTCTGCCGGGAGTTCGGCATTGATTGTCGCCCGGCTCGTGGCGGTGGCTCACATTACGGGGTCGGTCACCCGTCTCAGCCCGGGAAGTTGACCATTCCGGCGAAGAGACCCATCAAGCCGATCTACATCCGCGACCTTGTTCGGTTCATCGACAGAGTCAGAGACACTCCATGGACGAACTCACCTATCCGGTCGTGATCACGCCGCTGACCGTCGATGATGGCGGCGGGTTTGCCGCGACCGTTCCCGATCTGCCCGGATGCATGTCCGATGGGGAGACTCCCGAGGAAGCACTTCGGAACGTCCGCGAAGCGATCGATGCCTGG
Source organism: Methylorubrum populi (assembly GCA_036946625.1). Lineage (NCBI taxonomy): Bacteria > Pseudomonadati > Pseudomonadota > Alphaproteobacteria > Hyphomicrobiales > Methylobacteriaceae > Methylorubrum > Methylorubrum populi. The sequence continues at coordinate 223,969 of JAQIIU010000003.1, read as the reverse complement.
ATCGAGACGGCGCACGAACTCGGCCATACCATTCCCCAGCCGACCCATACGCCTCTACGCGCGGTCGGTTGATCCGGCAGTCCGACTTGAGTGGGAATCTCGCTGATCGCTGCCGGATTTCAGGTGAACCCCACGAGTGAGGGCACCGACGCGGCGAATGATATGCTCGCGCGGCGTGCGCGGCATCCTCTGCATGTCTTCCGGCGTCAAAGGCTGGGCATCGGGATCGGACAAGGCCGCTGCATGGCGCTCCGCTTCGGACATGGCGTCGAACCGGCTCCAATCATGCATGATGTGTAACAGGCGTTGCCGTCATGGTCGTGTTGCCGCTGTTGCGATTTGATGGGCTGCCGCGGAGATTCGCACCATCCTACCCGGATGGGTAACGCTTTCCAGCGACAACTCGATCACCCTCCTCCCGCCGGGCATGGAATCCCAAAAAAATGCTGCGCGAGATCGTCCTCGATACCGAGACCACCGGCACGGATGCCCGAAACGGCGACCGGCTGATCGAGATCGGCTGCGTCGAGCTGATCAACCACGTCCAGACCGGCAAAGTCTATCACCAGCTCATCAACCCGCAGCGGGCGGTGTCGGAAGGGGCGTTCGCGGTGCACGGCATCTCGGACGCGATGCTCGCCGACAAGCCGGTCTTCGCCGACGTGGTCGATGCCTTCGTCGCCTTCTGCGGCGATGCGCGCCTCGTGATCCACAACGCGCCCTTCGACGTCGGCTTCCTCAACATGGAGTTTGCCAAGCTCGGGCCCTCCGCCCCGAAGCCGATCGTGCTGGAGGCGGTGGTCGACACCCTGCTGCTCGCCCGCCGCAAGCATCCGGGCGCGGCCAACAACCTCGACGCCCTGTGCAACCGCTACGGCGTCGACACCACCCGTCGGGTCAAGCACGGCGCGCTCCTCGACGCGCAGATCCTGGCCGAGGTCTATGTCGAGCTCCTGGGCGGCAAGCAGGCCAGCCTCGGCCTCAGCATCGCCGAACCGGTGGAGAGCGTGCGCGTGGCGGCGGTGGCCGATTCGGGTCCGGTCGGCCCGCGCCCGATGCGCAGCCGGCTCACCGATGCCGAGCGCGCACGGCATGCCAGCTTTGTCGAAAGCCTCGGAACGAACGCCGTCTGGCGCGAATATCCGGAGCCGTGAGATGGCAGCGGCTTCGGACCACGCCGGCAAGTCCTTGGCCGGACGCGATCTTCGGCTCCGGGACGATTCGAAGGTCGCGGGCCGGGACGCTTCGGGCGACCGCTTGCGGCCATCGCGCCCCTTGCTGCAATGCAAAAACTTTCATCTTGCGGCGCAGCATGAGCGTTCCCATACCATCCGGACGGATGGCGCGGGGATGGGCGCGATGATGGATGTGATGCAGGAGGGCCGGCTGGACGTTCCGGCCGCGGTGCGGCTCGGGACGAAACCCGGCGACCACGAGAAGATCACGGTCAATCTCGGCTTCGTCGATCTCGGCCATGTCGACCTGCTCGTCTCGGAGGGCGTCTACGCCAACCGCAGCGACTTCATCCGCACGGCCATCCGCAACCAGATCGAGCGGCACGCCGACATCACCCGCCAGTCGGTCGCCCGCAAGCCGATCGAACTGGGCCTGCGCCGCTACGGGCGGGCGGAACTCGAGACGGCCCTGCGCGCGGGCGAGCGGCTCGCGATCCGGGTGCTCGGCCTCGCGGTGATCGCCGAGGACGTGCCGCCCGACCTCGCCAGCGCGTCGATCGCCTCGATCGAGGTGCTCGGCACCCTCCAGGCGAGCCCCGCCGTGAAGCGGGCGCTGGCCGATCGCCTGCTCTGATCCCGAACGACACGCCAACCCTCGTGACCCGCTGCGCTCGCGCGCGCCCGTCGCCGACCCGGAAAGCGAGACCCGCATGACCGATCGTTCCAGCACCTTCCTCTCGGACATGGCCGAAGCGACGCGCCTGACGCGGGCCGGACGGCTGACCGAGGCGACCGCCCTGATCCAGCGCAGCCTCGGCGCACCGGGCATGGGCCCGGAGGCGTCGGCCGCGGATCGCGCGGCTCCCCGGCTCGAAGCCAGGATCGAAGCAGGGGCCGAAGCCGCGCACGAGGCCCTGATCCCACAGCGGCTGCGCGAGAACATCGACCAGATGATGCGCGGCCTGCGCACGCTGGCCCCTTCGCTCAAGGGCTTGGTCGGCGGCGGCCTGCACGCGCCGAGCCCCGATGGCGTGGAGCCGGAAGACGGCCAGTTCGTCGCGCGCAGCTTCTCCAACGCCGCCGGCGCGCGGGACTACAAGCTGTTCGTCCCGAGCCCGCGGGCCGGAAGCCGCCCGCTCCTGGTGATGCTGCACGGCTGCACCCAGTCGCCGGACGACTTCGCGGCCGGCACGCGCATGAACGCCCTGGCCGAGGAGGAGGGGATCTACGTCGTCTATCCGCGCCAGTCGCGCCGGGCCAACGCGCAGAAGTGCTGGAACTGGTTCGAGCCGGGCGACCAGGGCCGGGAGATGGGCGAGGCGGGCATCGTCGCCGGCATCGTCCGCGCGGTCTGCGCCGAGCACCCGATCGACCGGTCCCGGATCTACATCGCCGGCCTCTCGGCGGGCGGGGCGGCGGCGGCCAACATCGCCCGGGCCTATCCCGATCTGTTCGCCGCGGTCGGCGTGCATTCGGGTCTGGCCGCCGGCTGCGCCCGCGACCTGCCCTCGGCGCTCTCGGCGATGCGCGTCGGCGCCCCCGGCGCGTCGGCGCCCGGCGGTGCCGCGGGGTTCGGCGCCGGTTCGGTGACCCAGAGTCTGCGCGTGCCGACCATCGTCGTCCACGGCGAGGGCGACGGCACCGTGCATCCCCGCAATGCCGAGGCCGTCCTCGCCCAGGCCGGTGTCGAGTCGTTGACGCCGCGGCAGGAGACCGGGAACGGTGGCGGCCACAGCTACACCCGCACCCGCTACGCCGACGAGACCGGCCGCGTGCAGGTCGAGGCGTGGTCGGTGCAGGGCGCGGGCCACGCATGGTCCGGCGGCAGCCCGGAGGGCAGCTACACCGATCCGAACGGGCCGGACGCCTCGCGGGCGATGCTCGACTTCTTCCTCGGCCACAGCCTGCCCGGCCGGACAGGGTGAGGGATCATCGGGACCGACCGGGCAGGGCGGTCGCCAGACCGTCGGGGTAGAGAGCGATCCCCGGCGGGAGGTCGCCCGGCCCGATCCAGCGGGCGGTGCAGGCCGCGCCGTCGTCCTCGCCGAAGCGGATCACGTCGCGGTCGTAGAGGGCCGCGTCGTGGAGGCGGATGTCGGCGGCGAACAGGATCTCGTGCCGATAGATGTTCTCGAACACCGTCCAGGGGCCGGTGATCGTCACGCCGCCGCAGCTCCGCTACGCGTCCAGCCCCGCCGCCGCGGCATCGGCCAGGGCCGCGCGCCATCTCTCCCAATCCGCCGCCTCGACCGCAAGCTCCACCGCCGGCGGGCGCGGCAGCACCAGGGCGGCGGCGAGATCGCCCGCCGCGAAGCTCAGGCCCCGGTACTGCGCGAAGTTCGCGAAGGTGACGGAGAGCCCCGGCGGCGCCCGCTCGACGCGGCCGACGGCCAGCAGATCGAGCGGCACCGTCAGGCCGCAGCGCAGGGTTTTCGCGAGCGCCTCCTTCAGGCACCACAGCCGCGTCAGCCGCTCGGCCTCCCCCGCGTCGAGACAGACGGCGATCAGCCGACGCTCGGCGGCGGTGGTCTGACTCGTCAGCAGCGGCCCGTTGTCCGGCCGGATGCGTTCGAGGTCGATCCCCATCGGGCAGGCCGCGGGGAAGGCGACCGCGGCGGCGACCGGTCCAGCATGGGACAGGCTGATGCCGAGATCGTCCCCGCCGGCGCCGGACAGCACCGGCTGCTCCAGCACGCCGGGCCGGATCGCCAGCGCCCGCGGGTCGAGACCGGGCCGAAGCGCGGCCAGCGCGCATTTCGCCGCGTAGCGCCCGACCAGCAGGCCGTGGCGGCGGCGGGCGTGCAGCCGGTCGGTGAGAAGCCCCTCCTCGTCGGCGTGGAGGAAGTTTCGGCGACGGGCATCGAGCCAGCCGAGCGGCGCGCTCGCCAGCGCGAGGGCGGCCTGCATCGGCCCCGTCCGGCGGGAAACGAGTCCGATGCGCAGGCTGCGCACCAGCGGGGCCGCGGTACCCGGCCCCGCCGCGCTTTCGGCGCTTTCCTCACCCGTCATGACCACCCGCCCGCTTCGCTTGGGTTTTTCGGATGACGCAAGTGACTCATCCGACCTGCGTCGCACCCTGGATTACTTCGCCTGACGGCTCGCAATGACGGGGTGGGTGTGCTTCTCCTCGTCATTGCGAGGCGAAGCCGAAGCAATCCAGGGCGCGACGAGAGCCGGATCGAGCTGGAAACAATAAAAGGCGCCGGTTTTCCGACGCCTTCCAAAACCCGAGCCCCCAAAGAATCAGAGGCTCAGCGTGTGCTTGGCTTCCTGCATCTGCACGATCTGCGCGTTCAACTGCTCGCGGCGGGCGAGATCCTGGGTCGCGTCGCGGGCCATCTCCGCCGCCTCGATCTCCTTGTCGATCATGGCGGGGGTGATCTCCTCGATCGGCGCCGCGCGCTCGGCGAGCACGGTCACCGTCTTCGGGCCGATATCGGCGAAGCCGCCCTGGACGTAGATGCGCTTGCCGTTGCCGGCGGTCTCCGTGACGGTGATGACGCCGACCTTCAGGGTGGTCAGCACCGGGGCATGGCCCGGCAGCACGGTCATCTCGCCCTCGCTGCTGGGCAACTGCACGGCCTCGACCTCGCCGGAATACAGCGTCCGCTCGGGGCCGACGAAATCGAAGTGGAAGGTGGCCATCGTCAATCAGGTCCCGAAGTTTGATGTCAGCGCCGGCCGCGGTCGGCGACGAAACCCGCGCCGAAGCCGACGACGGCGCCGATCAGGGCGAACAGCCCGACATGCCGGAGCTGGCCGGTGGTCAGCTCGCCGCCCCGCGCGCCCGCCGTCGCGTCCTTGTCCTGGACCTCGACGCTGAGCGGACCGAGCCTGATCTCCGCGGCCTGCGGCCGGGTCAGGTAGCCGACGAGGCCCCCGACCACGAGGCCGACGAGAAGGAGAGCGATCTTGGCGTTCATGCCCGTCCCTTACGCGGCGAGCTTCTTGGCCTTCTCCTGGGCCTCCTCGATCGAGCCGACCATGTAGAAGGCGGCCTCCGGCAGGTCGTCGTACTGGCCCTCGACCAGGCCCTTGAAGCCCTTGATCGTGTCTTCGAGCGCCACGAGCTTGCCCGGCGAGCCGGTGAACACCTCGGCGACGTGGAACGGTTGGCTGAGGAAGCGCTCGATCTTGCGGGCGCGCGCCACCGTCAGCTTGTCCTCTTCCGAGAGCTCGTCCATGCCGAGGATCGCGATGATGTCCTGCAGCGACTTGTAGCGCTGCAGGGTCTGCTGGACGCGGCGGGCGACGTCGTAGTGCTCCTCGCCGAGGATCGCCGGCGAGAGCATGCGCGAGGTGGAGTCGAGCGGGTCGACGGCCGGGTAGATGCCCTTCTCGGCGATGGAGCGCGACAGCACGGTCGTGGCGTCGAGGTGGGCGAAGGAGGTGGCCGGGGCCGGGTCGGTCAGGTCGTCCGCCGGCACGTAGATCGCCTGCACCGAGGTGATCGACCCCTTGGTCGTGGTGGTGATGCGCTCCTGCAACGCGCCCATGTCGGTGGCGAGCGTCGGCTGGTAGCCCACGGCCGACGGAATGCGGCCGAGAAGCGCCGACACCTCGGAACCGGCCTGCGTGAAGCGGAAGATGTTGTCGACGAAGAACAGCACGTCCTGGCCCTCGTCGCGGAACTGCTCGGCGATGGTCAGGCCGGTCAGCGCCACGCGGGAGCGGGCGCCGGGCGACTCGTTCATCTGGCCGTAGACCAGCGCGCACTTGGAGCCCTCGGCCGAGCCGTCGTTCTCCTTGGGGTTCTTGTTGACGTTGGACTCGATCATCTCGTGGTAGAGATCGTTGCCCTCGCGCGTGCGCTCGCCGACGCCGGCGAACACCGAGTAGCCCGAGTGGGCCTTGGCGATGTTGTTGATCAGCTCCATGATCAGCACGGTCTTGCCGACGCCCGCGCCGCCGAACAGGCCGATCTTGCCGCCCTTGGCGTAGGGGGCGAGCAGGTCCACCACCTTGATGCCGGTGACGAGGATCTGCGCCTCGGTCGATTGCTCGTCGTAGGAGGGGGCCGGCTGGTGGATGGCGCGGAAGGTGTCGGCCTCGATCGGGCCGGCCTCGTCGATCGGCTCGCCGATGACGTTCATGATGCGGCCCAGCGTGTTGTGGCCGACCGGCACCTTGATCGGCGCGCCGGTGTCGGAGACCTCCTGGCCGCGCACGAGGCCCTCCGAGGTGTCCATGGCGATGCAGCGCACCGTGTTCTCGCCGAGCTGCTGCGCCACCTCGAGGACGAGGCGGTTGCCCTGGTTCCTGGTCTCCAGGGCGTTCAGGATCTCCGGCAGGTAGCCGTCGAACCGCACGTCGACCACGGGGCCGATGACCTGGGTGATCCGGCCCTTGGCGTTGGTGGGATTGGCGTTGGTGGCCGGGGAAGCGGTGTTCGCCATTGCGATGAGTCCTCTTGGAGCGCTCTCCGCCGAAGTGGACGCCGGTTCGGCGTAAGAGAGCGCGAAACAGGGACTTGGAGCCGCTCCCGATCGCTTTGCGATCGGGAGCGGCTCCAAGCGGCGGTCAGAGCGCTTCCGCGCCCGAAATGATCTCGATGAGTTCCTTGGTGATCATGGCCTGACGCGTGCGGTTGTAGACCAGCGTCTGCTTCTTGATCATCTCGCCCGCGTTGCGGGTCGCGGAATCCATGGCGCTCATGCGCGCGCCCTGCTCGGAAGCGGCGTTTTCCAGGAGCGCCCGGAAGACCTGAACGGTCAGGTTCTTCGGCAGCAGCGTTTCGAGGATCGTCTCCTCGTTCGGCTCGAACTCCATCGCCGCGTCGGAACCGGCCGTGGCGGCGCCGTCCGTCTGCGGCAGCTCGGCCGGGATGATCTTCTGCGCCGTCGGGATCTGCGAGATCACCGAACGGAACTCGGCGTAGAACAGGGTCGCGACGTCGAACTCGCCGGCCTCGAAGCGGGCGAGGATGTCGTCGGCGATCTCGGCGGCGAAGGGGTAGTCGACCGGCTTGTTGCCGCGGATGTCGCGCGAGGCGACGATCCGGTCGCGGAACTGGCGGCGCAGGATGTCGAGACCCTTCTTGCCGACCGTCATGATCTTGACGGTCTTGCCTTCGGCCATCAGCCGGTTGGCGTGGTCGCGGGCCAGACGCGCGATCGAGGCGTTGAAGGCGCCGGCGAGACCACGGTCGCCGGTGCAGACCACGAGCAGGTGCACCCGGTCCTGGCCGGTGCCGGAGAGCAGGCGCGGGGCGCCGACGCCGCCGATCAGGTTGCCGGCGAGGTTGCCGAGCACGCTCGCCATCTTCTCGGCGTAGGGACGCCCGTTCTCGGCGGCGTTCTGGGCGCGCCGCAGCTTGGCGGCGGCGACCATCTGCATCGCCTTGGTGATCTTCTGCGTCGCCTTCACCGAGGTGATGCGGTTGCGCAGATCCTTCAAGCTGGGCATCGAGGTGCGTCCGGGTCCGTTCCGAGAAGCCTCTCCTTCCCCTTGCGGGGAGGAGCCGGAGGTGGGGATGGTGCAGGATGGGGCGCTGCGGTGCCTTCTGCCAGACCCCCACCCCTAATCCCTCCCCACCCAGATCAGGCCTGCCTGATCTGGGCAAGTCCTGATCCGATCTCGGGCAAGCCCGAGATCGAGGGGGGAGGGGGAACCGTCGTCAGGCGAAGGACTTGGCGATGCCCTCGATCACGCCCTTGAGCGTGTTGGCGTTGGCGTCCGAGAGATCCTTGGAGTCGCGCACCGCGTCGAGCCAGTCCTGGTGCTTCGAGCGCAGGGTGCCGAGCAACTGGTCCTCGAATTCGCGGACCTTCGCGACCGGGAGCTTGTCGAGGTAGCCGTTGACGCCGGCGTAGATCACCGCGACCTGCTCCTCCATCTTCAGCGGCGAGAACTGGGGCTGCTTCAGGAGCTCGGTCAGGCGCGCGCCGCGGTTGAGCAGGCGCTGGGTCGAGGCGTCGAGGTCGGAGCCGAACTGGGCGAAGGCCGCCATCTCGCGGTACTGCGCCAGCTCGCCCTTGATCTTGCCGGCGACCTTCTTCATCGCCTTGGTCTGGGCCGAGGAGCCCACCCGCGACACCGAGAGGCCCACGTTCACCGCCGGGCGGACGCCCTGGTAGAACAGGTCGGTCTCGAGGAAGATCTGGCCGTCGGTGATCGAGATCACGTTGGTCGGGATGTAGGCCGACACGTCGTTGGCCTGGGTCTCGATGACCGGCAGCGCGGTGAGCGAGCCCTTGCCGGCGGCGTCGCCCATCTTGGCGGCGCGCTCGAGCAGGCGCGAGTGCAGGTAGAACACGTCGCCCGGATACGCCTCGCGGCCCGGCGGGCGGCGCAGCAGCAGCGACATCTGGCGGTAGGCGACCGCCTGCTTGGAGAGGTCGTCGTACACGATCACGGCGTGCATGCCGTTGTCGCGGAAGTACTCGCCCATGGCGCAGCCGGCGAACGGCGCGATGAACTGCATCGGCGCGGCGTCGCTGGCCGTGGCGGCGATGACGATCGAGTATTCGAGCGCGCCCTGGTCCTCCAGCACCTTCACGAACTGGGCGACGGTGGAGCGCTTCTGGCCGATGGCGACGTAGACGCAGTAGAGCTTGGCGTTCTCGTCCGAACCCGAATGGGCCGGCTTCTGGTTGAGGATCGTGTCGAGGGCGATCGCGGTCTTGCCGGTCTGGCGGTCGCCGATGATCAGCTCGCGCTGGCCGCGGCCGACGGGGATCAGGGCGTCGATCGCCTTGAGGCCGGTGGCCATCGGCTCGTGCACGGACTTGCGCGGGATGATGCCCGGGGCCTTCACGTCGACGCGGCGGCGCTCGGTCGACGGGATCGGGCCCTTGCCGTCGATCGGGTTGCCGAGGCCGTCGACCACGCGGCCGAGCAGGCCCTTGCCGACCGGCACGTCCACGATGGCGCCGGTGCGCTTGACGGTCTGGCCTTCCTTGATCTCGCGGTCGGAGCCGAAGATCACGACGCCGACATTGTCCTGTTCGAGGTTGAGGGCCATGCCGCGCACGCCCGACTCGAACTCGACCATCTCACCGGCCTGGACGTTGTCGAGGCCGTAGACGCGGGCGATGCCGTCGCCGACCGCGAGCACCTGCCCGACTTCCGTGACCTCGGCTTCCTGGCCGAAGTTCTTGATCTGCTCTTTCAGGATCGCGGAGATCTCGGCGGCGCGGATGTCCATCGTCGGGCCTCTTCAAAGGGTCGGGTGCGTGTCTGTTCGGCTGTCGGGCGGTTCGCGAGGGTCTTTACGAGACCGCTCAGCGCGCTTCCCGCATGGCCAGGCGGATGCTGTTGAGCTTGGTCCGGAGCGAGGCGTCGACCATGCGCGAGCCCATCTTGACGACGATGCCGCCGATCAGGCCCGGATCGACGTGGAGGTCGATGTCGACCTCGCTCCTGGCGACCTCGCGCAGCGAGGCCTTGATGTCCTCGATCACCGCGTCGGAGGGCTTTTCCGCGACGCGGACCTCGGCGCGGACGATGCCCTTGGCCTCGCGCACCTTCTCGCGATAGGCACGGATCATGTCCGGCAGGGCGAACAGGCGGCGGTTGGCGGCCGAGAGCTTGATGAAGTTGGCGGCGAGCCCCGAGATTCCGGCGCGGTCGAGCAGGGCGCCCACGGCGGCCGTCTGCTCCCCGGCCGAGAAGGCCGGGCTCTTCACGAGCCGGCGCAGGTCGGCGCTCTCGCGGCAGAGCGCGTCGAACGTATCGAGGTTCTTCGCGACGTCGTCGACCTGGCGCTCGTCGCGGGCCAGCTCGTACAGGGCCGACGCGTAGCGGCCCGCCACACCGGCCAACAGAGGACCCTCGGAACCGTTCTGCGCCACCCGTCGCTCTCTCTTGATCCTTGCCCGCCGGGCCTTCGCGCCCGCCTCGTGACGGCGGCGACTCGAAGTCCGTGGGGATTGGAATTGCGCCGGGCACGGAAGGCCTTGAACGGTCTCCCCGCGGCGCGGCTGTCGCCTAGCATGCGTTCCGAGGGGGCGCAAGGCAACGTTAGGGCGATGGTTGGGCGCTCCGAGGGCGGGGCGCGGACCGCATGGAAAGACCGCATCGACGCGTGTGCACCCCTCACCTTCCCGCAAGAGTTGATCTTCGACGTCGTCGGGTGCAGCGATACTTCGCTGGCTGGGCTGGCTGGGCTGGCTGGGCTGGCTGGGCTGGCTGGGCTGGCTGGGCTGGCTGGGCTGGCTGGGCTGGCTGGAGACGATTCGCGCCCGAATGAGCAAACGCCGCGGGACCCGCCTCGTCGATCTTTCGCTCGGCCCGATCCCGGTCGAGGTGATCAACCTTAACGCTCGGTCTCGAACTTGATCCGGGACCGGTGATCCTGAGCCGAAGCGCACAGAAGCACGCCCTCTCGTCTCATCCGACATCCGGTTGATGACTTCGGCCTGTTCTGCGTCATTGCGAGGCGAAGCCGTGGCAATCCAGGGCGCAACCTTTCCGGAGATGTCGCGCCCTGGATCGCTTCGCTGCCGCTCGCGATGACGGAGGATGGCCAAACCCGAAGTGATCAATCGGAAACGGTATCATCCGACCGAATATCCGCTCTGCCTGCCTCATGTCGCGGCCGTCATCGCGACCCCACTCTATCCGGGCGACGATTTCAGGAACGGCGGGAAGATCGAGATGATCGGCCGTGTCCCGGCGCTTGGCTCGTTCCTGCTCGTTGCCGTCACGATGGAGCGGGACCCCGCGGGCCGCTACAACGTGTGCAGCTTCTATCCGATCAGCGAGAAGAAGATTCAGCCGCGGCGGGAACGCGGCTTCCTGCGCGTCGCGATCTCGAAGCGCTGAAAACGACAAAGGCCCCGGTTTCCCGGAGCCTCTGCGAAATCGTGCAGATCATGAAACATTGCCGGGTTGCCCAACTCCGGATCTCTTCACACCGCCTGCGTGGCATGCCGTACAGCCGATGCTACTTTGCCCCCGCCTGAGCGTGGGCGCGTGAGGAGGCCGTTCTCACCTCAAATCTCATGCTCTGCGCGCGTTGAAGTGGCCCTCTCAGATCCAGCCCTGCAACTCCCGCCGCACCACGTTCTCGATCACCCGCATCCCGAGGTCGGAATCGTTGAGGCAGGGGATGAAGGCGTAGTGCTCGCCGCCGTTCTCCTCGAAATAGTGGCGGTTCTCGCCGTCGAGTTCCTCCAGCGTCTCCAGGCAGTCGGCGGTGAAGCCCGGCGCCACGATCGCCATGCGCCTGACGCCGGACTTGGCCAGCGCCTGCACGGTCTCGTCGGTGTAGGGCTTGAGCCATTCCTCGGTGCCGAAGCGCGACTGGAAGGTCACCCGCATCCGCTCGGGCGAATAGCCCATCGCCTCGCGGATCAGCCGGCCGGTCTTGAGGCATTGGCAGTGGTAGGGATCGCCCTTGAGCAGGTAGCTCTTGGGCACGCCGTGGAAGGAGGTCAGGATCACCTCCGGCTCGAAGTCCAGCCTGGCCAGCCCCTCGCGGATCGAATCCGCCATGGCCTCGATATAGACCGGATCGTCGTGATAGGGCGGGGAGACCCGCACGGTCGGCTGCCAGCGCATCTGCATCAGCGCCTTGAAGGCCTGGTCGCAGGCGGTGGCCGAGGTCGCCGCCGCGTATTGCGGATAGAGCGGCACCAGCAGGATGCGGTCGCAGCCCTGATCGAGCAGGGCCTGGATGCGCAAGGACACTTCCGGCTTGCCGTAGCGCATCGCCCAGTCGACCGCGACGGAATCGCCCATCGCCGCCTGCAGCTTCTCGCACTGGCCGCGGGTGATGGTCTTGAGCGGGCCTTCATCCCGCTCGTTGTTCCAGATGCCGGCGTAGTCGCGGCCCTTCGGGCCCGGCCGCTTGGTCAGGATGATCAGGTTCAGGAGCGGCCACCAGATCAGGCGCGGCACCTCGATCACCCGGCGGTCGGAGAGGAACTCCTTGAGGTAGCGGCGCATCGGCCAGTAGCCGGTGCCCTCGGGCGTACCGAGATTCATCAGGAGCACGCCGACGCGGCCCGTCCTCACGGCCGGATGGTCGGGCGGCAGGGTCGGGGCCACGCGCACCGGCTCGCGCAAAAAGGTCTCGGGCAAAAGTGTCTCGGGTTCGACGCGTTCGTTCATCGGGTTTCCGGTCACGGGCGTCCCGCCTTCCTCAACGCGGCCTCAAGGCGGCAAGCGATCCGGTTGTGCGGGCCGGCCGTTCGATCTAGAGCAGGCGGCTTTCCAAGGCCAAGGCTCTGGCCAAGGCTAAGGCCAAGGCTCTTGCCGAAGAGCCGCCCGAGGTCGCCGAACCCATCGCCTGAAATCGCTCCGGAGGCCAGCGCGACATGCCGTCCCCCCGCTACTTCCTGAAGCACTTCGTGCCGTTCACCGGCTACCCGTACGAGGGGGCGCCGGCCGCGTGCAACCTGTGCGGCTGCCGCGACGCCGTCACCGTGGCCGAGACCGACCGTCGGCTGAAGGTCCTGCGTTCGATCGCCTGCACGCAGTGCGGCCTGATCCGCACCGATCCGATGCCGACGCCGGACGAGCTGGCCGAATACTACTCGACCGCCTACCGGGCCGACTACCAGCTCGCCTTCGCCGGCGGCCCGCCGCGCCACCATCGCAACCGCTCGGCCCGCGAGGCGACGTTCCGCGCCGACCTGCTGGCGCCGAAGCTGAAGGCGGGCGCGCGGCTGCTCGATTTCGGCTCCGGCTCGGGCGAGTTCCTGGCCGAAGCCGAAAGGCGCGGCTGCGCGGTGATTGGCGTCGAGCCGGGCCGGGACTACGCGGCCTACGCCCGCACCCGTCACGGCGTCGAGGTGCTCGACGAGGCCGAGGACCCGAACCGCTTCCCCGCCGGGCATTTCGACGTGATCTCGACGCACCACGTGCTGGAGCACCTGCGCAACCCGGCCGAGACGATGGAGCGGCTGGCCGGCTGGCTCGAGCCCGACGGCATCCTCTACGCCGCGGTGCCGAACATGGCCGCGACGGCCAAGCCGCCGCACGAGCGCTTCCACTTCGCCCATGTCCACGGCTACGTGCGCGAGACCTTCGATCTGCTCGCCCGCCGCGCCGGGCTCGTGCCGCATACCGAGTACTGGCGCGAGGACACCACGGTGGTCTACCGCAAGACCGACGCCCCGGCGGTGCCGCTCGCGAATCCCGGACTCGCCGACCGGCTCGCGGTCGATCTGAAGCCGATGCCGGCGGGGCTCTATCTCGCCTCGGGCGCCTGGATCTGGCCGGCCCTGCGGCGCAACGCCAAGGCGGTGCGGGACGGGCTCGCCAAGCGCTGAGCCGCGGATGTGCCCGAACCGTCGCAGGATTCGGCGCGGGCCTTTTCGGCAGCGGCGCGGCTCTGGCCGGCGCGCCGAGCTTCACCCTGCTGCTCGTCAACGACATCGACGCGATGGACGAGGCGGAGGGGCGCGGGGGCTTTCCCCGGCTCAACGCGGTGGTGAAGGCCGAGCGCGCCCGCGGCGTGCCGCTGCTCTACGCCCATGCCGGCGACTGCTTCTCGCCCTCGCTGATGTCGGGCTTCGAAAAGGCGCGCACATCGTCGAACTCCTGAACCTGGCGCCCCCCGACGTGTTCGGGCCGGGCAATCACGAGTTCGATTTCGGCCCGGCCGTCTTCGCCGAGCGTCGGCGCGAGGCCCCCCTGATCGTGTGGCCGCCGGTGTCGTTGTCCCGGTACTCGACGTGATCATCACGATCGGCGTCTGGCCGTAGCCGGGAAGCGCCCGCAGCCCACGCGTCAGGGCGATGCTGTCGAGGCCCGGCATCAGGCAATCGACGAGCACGATGTCGAAGCGGTCCCGGCATGCGGCCTCGAGGGCGGCCCGGGGATCCCCGTAGGAGGCACATGCCAGCGCACTGGACGCGACGAGCCGTTGCAGGTCGCGCAGGCTCGACGGGCTGTCGTCGACGAGGAGGGCCTTCATCGGAAGCCTGCATGTCGTGCGAAGGCGGCCGTGGAGCGCTCCCTCAGGTCCGCGCCAGCTTGGTCACGACCGCCAGGAGCTGCTCCGGTTTGAAGGGCTTGGTGATCCAGCCGGTCGCCCCGGCCGCCTTGGCCTTCTGCTTCACGCCGTCATCCGATTCCGTGCTCAGGAAGATGATCGGCACGCCTGTCAGGGATGGCATTCCCCGCAGCCTCCCGATCATCTCGAGCCCGTTCATCACCGGCATGTTGAGGTCCGTGATGACGAGATCGATCCTGTGGCGGCCAGCCTGGGCGAGCCCCTCGGCACCGTCCGCCGCCTCGACGACGGTGTGGCCGGCCGGCGCGAGCGTGACCTTGATCATCTGCCGGATGCTGGGGGAATCGTCGACGGTGAGGACGAGGGCCATGATCGGCTCCGGGGTCAGGCGGTGGCGGAGAGGCGATCGGCGTCCGGCAAGCCGGCCCGCGCGAAGGCCGACCGAGCGGCGAGAGAGAGATTCGCCACGTGCAGGACCTTGGCATCGCGCCGCGCGGTGCGGTGCGCCGCGTGGAGCAGTTGCACGAAGGAGAGATCGGCTCGCTCGACGGTGCCGCAATCGATGGTCAACGCTTCGGCTGCCTTCAATGCCGCCTCGATCTCGTCCTTGAGGCGCCGGATCTCCCGGAGACTGCAATCGGCCGGCGGACGGAAGACGTGTGGATCGGGCATGCTCGCGGCTCCGGCGCGATCGGTAGCCGACCACGCGACGGGAAGGAGTAGACACGATGAAGGGTTAAACTCGGCTTTAAGGCGCAGGCGTTAGCAGAGGCCATCGATCGCGCGGCACGCGTCGCCCGGCAAGGCCGTGACCGTCGCGGCCGAGAGACGTCCGCGCCCGAACCAGTCACGAGGACGGCACGATGAAGGGCATGCATGCGGCGGTCCGCGAGGAGGCCGAGGGGCCGGCACCGCACGTGGCGGCGCCGATCGAGGCGCTGCAGGCCTGGCTCGGCCTGTCGACGCTGCAAAGGCGTGCCCTGGAGGCTCTGATCGGCGAGATCGGGATCGCTTCGCGGGACGCCGAGACGAACGTCCAGGACCTGTCCACGCGGTTTCAGACCATCGCGACGACGACGCGCGCGCAGGGTGAGACCGTCCAGGATCTCGTCTGCGCCATTCAATCCGTCCGGATCGATGGCGAGGAGCTGCGCCTCTCCGACGTCGCCGCGGGTCTCGGCGACCTCCTCGCCAAGCTCATCGGCAAGGTCACCGCGCTGTCCGCGCGCGGAGGCATGCTGCTCGGATCCCTCGACGCGGTCCTGGCCGACGTCGCCGGCGTCGAGGCGAGCGTGATCCAGATCGACCGGATCAACCGGCAGACGAACCTGCTCGCGCTCAACGCCAAGATCGAGGCCGCGCGGGCGGGCGAAGCGGGGCGTGCCTTCGCGGTGGTCGCCGACGAAGTGCGCGAGCTCGCCAAGTCCGTCAACGCCCTCTCGACCACGATCAAGGAGCAGATCGCGTCCATCGCCGGCGGCCTGCGCAGCAGCCACACGGTGCTGCGCGAGGTCGCGGCCGTCGATATGTCGGACGAGAGCCGCGAGACGGACGCCCGCGTTCGAGTGGTGATGCAAACGCTGGTCGAGCAGAACGCGCGCTTCGCTGACGTGCTCCGGCAGACGGCTCACACCACCCAGTCCATTGCGATGGAAGTGTCCGCTGCGGTGGTCGGCATGCAGTTCCAGGATCTCGCCAAGCAGCGCCTGGAGAACGTCGGGCGCGCCCTTGGGGCACTCGCGACCGCGCTCGGTGATCTGGAGGAGCGGACGGCCGACCGGGAGCCGGACGAAACCTCTTTGGACACAACATGGGTTGAACAGATGATCGCCGGCTGTACCTTGCATGAGATCCGGGCTCGGCTCACGGGCCGGATCATTGGAGAAGACATTTTGGGCAAATCAGGCCCATCGTCCGAAGAGGCCGGCATCGAGCTTTTCTAGCTTGCCTCTGCTTTGTACAGGGACCATATAGCTTGTCGTCGAGTTCTCAGGGCCTGTTTGACTACGCGATGCGCTGATAGTCTCTCATGAGGCGGTGGCAGTTTGCGATGTCGATGGCATCTTCTGCCGCCGCTGGGCTGTGTTCCAGGTTTCGCGTGAGGCGCGGTAGCGATTGGTCTGCGTGCCGAACGTCGCCTCGATGCGCCAGCGCAGCGGTAGGGGTTTGAAGCCCACGGCGTTGGCAACCTGACCGATGACCTTTGGTCGCCGTAGCGCATGAGCACGAGCGCCTTCATCGAACCGTCCTTCCAGCCTTGGTCGCCTCGGATGCTGCGTTCCGCGGATCTAATCCACAAGCACGGAAAGGGTTTTCAGTACAGACCGGCAGGTGTCGAAAGTGCTCGCGACAACAGCCTCTCTCCAACGGTCGCTGTCGTCGAAGAACGCTTCGACGATCCGCCGCTTGATCGCCGGTGCTTCCGGTCCGAGGGGATCGCCATGTGCGTGCAGCCAATTGTCGGCGACCAAGGCCTGGAGAACCTGAAGCGAAGGCTTCGTCCCAAACTCTAGCGCGACCGCGCTGACTTCGGCGTGAGGTATGAGTTCCGGCACTGATCTCATCAGGTCTCCCTCGATACTGGCCGAAGAGGAAGACGCGCCCCCGACCGGGGTGATTCCTCCGCCGAACCACTGATCCGCCCGGATGGTTCGCTCGCTGCCCTGAGGTGCGGAGATCATCTTTTCCGTGGCACCGTTGCGTCCGAGCCCGGTGTGGAAGTCGATGATGGCGACCTGCCTTGCGTCGGCGAGCTGGTCGACCAGAATGCGAGTCAGCACTCCGCGCGACCAGGCCGGCGTGGTACCGCCGAAGAACAGTCCATTCGGATGCTCGTATTGCCCGCCGCTGACCGCCGCGCGGATACGACGCAACCCTTGCCCCAGCGCGAGCCCGTAGCGACCGTGTCGCAGAGCATAGCTGACGAGGCGCGGCGCCAGACGGCGCATTCGCGCATCCTCGCGTCGTATCGGCTCAACGATTTTGGCAATCTCGCCATAGGCCGCATTGCCGGGAAGGAGCGCGGAGAAGTCCAGCCAGTTGCGGTTCAGGTCGACGTTCTCATGGGTCGGGCGCCGCAACCACGCAAACCCCCAAGGGTTTAGAGCGTGGATGAGGAGCACGGCGACATCGTCAGGGAGGTGTGACGGCTCACCCCGAGCCAGCCATTCCTGTTGGATCATCGAACCGGCGATGCCCTCCACACCGTGCGTCCCCGAGATCAGCACGAGAACGGATTTCGCGGATTTGCGTCCAAGCCAAGCCGTGTCCACGAACAGCGGCTTCCCGTCCGGTCCAGGCTCGGGGTGTTCGTAGCGACTGATCCGCACTTCGGGCTGACGAGCAACCAGGTTCAGAAAAGCATCGCGAGCGGTTGCGTATCGGGAATAGATAGCCAGATCGTTCACGATGGTTTCCATGTTTCGGCTGGTGCGACATCACCCCGGACGCATCGCCCATGCGAGCCCACGTCGGCAGCCTCGGCATGGGCCTGCTGGCCAGCCATCATGGTCAGGGGCTCGGGCCGACGCCTCCTAACACAAGCGCTCGCGCGGGCACGCGATCGAGGGCTTGAGCGCGTCGAGTTATCGGTGCTGCATGACAACACGGTGGCGTGCGCTCTCTACAAACGCCTCGGCTTCGTAGTGGAGGGACGGCGTGTACGCGACTGGAAGCATGAGGGGATCTACCGCGATAGCATTCTCATGGCCCTCGATGCCGCGTCGTGTTGAAGCGCGCTCACCCCTCGCGGGGATGCGTGGATCGTGCGTCACGGTAGCGCTCGTCGGCAAGGATTCGAAGCGTACCCGCAGCATGTCGAAGGTCTGCGGGGCAATGTAAAGGCTGTCCAGCCTCCCCATTGCGTAGGGCCACGCGCCTCCGCGTCTGGGCACACGACGTTGTAGGGGAAGGCCTGGCCGCCGCAGGCCTCCACGAGGTCGCGCACGTGGTCGCGCTCGGCCCGTCGCCAGAAGCTGCAGTCCAGCACGACATCCACACCAAGAGACAGGCAGCGGATCCAGACGGGCTGCAAGTTGCCGAGAGCCATGAGTGTAACTGTGAGTTCACCGAGGGACGGCATGCTCCGGACATAGACCCTCTCGCATCCACCGTCGTTCAGATGCATCCGTGCCGGGATCGAGGGCACGCTCTCGCAAGGCGTGCGGGCCTTCGGCCTGCGCAGAAGCCGCTACATCGGCCAAGCCAAGACTGGACTGCAACAGTCTGCGTGGCGGCCGCGATGAACGCCGCGCGGGCCGTCCACCGGCTGGCAGGGGTGCCGCGGGCCAAGACGCGCGTGACCCGGTTCGCTGCCCTGGCCCAGGCTGCATGACTTCGCCGACAGTATCTCACCGACGTGCCCATCGCTGCCGGCTTCCTCTACCTCGCGGGGTGCTCGACGCCTTCAGCTACCAGATCGTCGGATGGGCGACGACCAACCACCTGCGCTCGGAATTGGTGTTGGACGCCCTGGAGATGGCCGTCACCCAACGCAAGCCGCGCGACGTGATCCACCACTCCGATCCGGGTCGGAGGACTCATTTTTGGTTAACGAAAAACCATCATGATTGCTCCGTCTTCTGGAGACGACCGTTATGCGCATCAAGGTCAAGCATATCCTCATCGGTGTGATCGTTCTCCTCGCGATTGCCATCGCAGGCCAAGGTAGTCTGGCGATCATGCAATTGCGCACGGTCAACGCGAATGCCGTCGACATCGTCACCAACTGGATGCCGAGCGTGCGCGAGATCGGCGAGTTGAAGTATAGGATCACACGACTGCGCCTCATGGATGCGCGCTACGTCACGGCCCTCGAGGCCGTCGCCGAGCTCGACAAGTTGTCGGCCGACCGTCTCAAGGCAATCGAGGCGGTGTCGCAGCGCTACGAGCCCCTGATCGCGAGCCCCGAGGAGCGTGCCCTGTGGGCAGCGTTCGGCCGGCACTGGTCCGACTACCTCGCGCAGCGCAAGGCGCTCGCCGCCCAGGCCGGCGATCAGAAACGCACGAACGAGCTCTTCTCCGCCTCGCGCAAACCTTTCGAGGCGGCGCTCGAAGCGCTCGATCGCGACACCGCCCTGAACGTCCAAGGAGGGGACCGCGCCCAGAGCGAGGCTGTGGGAACCTACGATCGCGCGATCTGGCTGACCGGCCTGCTCTGCGGCCTCGCGCTCGCTTGCGGCCTCACCGGGATCGTCTTCGTGCTCGGCGGCGTCACGCGCCCGATCGATCGGCTGATCGTGCGGATGCGGGCCCTCGCCACGGGGGACCTGGAGGCGGCCGTGCCCTACCTCGGGCGCGGCAACGAGATCGGTGCGATCGCACAGGCGGTCGAGGCCTCGCGGGACAACCTCGTGCGCACGCGCCGGCTGGAAGAGGAAACGGCCGCGGCACGGCTGGCGGCGGAGGAACAGCGCAAGGCGGGCATGCGGCAGATGGCCGATGCCTTCGAAGGCGCGGTGGGCGGTATCGTCGGGATGGTGTCGTCCTCGGCGACCGAGTTGCAGGCCACGGCGCAGACCATGACGGCGACGGCGACGCAGACCGCCTCGCAATCCACCACCGTGGCGGCGGCAGCCGAGGAGGCGGCCTCGAACGTGGGGACGGTCGCGGCGGCGGCGGAGGAACTCGGCGCCTCCGTGCAGGAGATCGGGCGGCAGGTGGACGGCTCGGCCGAGCTGGCCCGGCTGGCGGTGGCCGAGGCCGATCGGACCGGCGAACTGGTTCAGGCGCTGTCGGCAGCGGTGGCCCGCATCGGGGACGTGGTGGGCATGATCTCGACCATCGCCGGCCAGACGAACCTGCTCGCGCTCAACGCCACGATCGAGGCGGCGCGCGCGGGCGAGGCGGGCCGCGGCTTCGCCGTCGTGGCCGCCGAGGTCAAGGAACTCGCCGCGCAGACGGCGAAGGCCACCGAGGAGATCACGGGGCACATCCAGGGCATCCAGGGCTCGACGGGCCAAGCGGTGGAGGCCATCGGCGGCATCGCGGCGCGCATCCGCGAGATCAGCGGGGTCGCGACCTCGATCGCGGCGGCCGTGGAGGAGCAGGGAGCGGCGACGCAAGAGATCGTCAGGAATGTGGCTCATGCGGCGGCAGGCACGGGCGAGGTGACGACGAACATCACGGGCGTGGCGAGTGCGGCGGAGGAGACAGGGACGGCGGCGAGCCAGGTGCTCGGGGCGGCGTCCGAACTGTCGCGTCAATCCGAGCACCTCTCTGCCGAGGTCACGCGCTTCCTCGCGACAGTGCGTGCGGCGTGAGGAAATGGAGTGGGGAGCTTTTTCCCGCGAGGCGCGCATGAAAAATTGCCGCTGCACCGCTCGTCGCGGCACGGGCGCGCCAGCCGGCGTTCGCAGCCGCTAAATTCTCGGCCTGGCCGAGACATGCCGCCAGCATCTGCCGATGGCCGCAGCGATCAACCTCGACCGGCTCGTCGCCCGAACCCGACGCTCCGCCTTCGCCCGACTCGTGGCTCAGCCGACATGCGCGTAGGGTTCGCCGACGGGGCATCAAAAACGGGGCCGTCTCGGCACTATCTCAAGTCTTCCAGGGTGGTAAATTGGTGGTAAATTCAGGCCACAGCTCGTTCGCAGCCGCCAGCAGCCTGGCAAAGCCGATTTCGACCGCTGCGTTTGGCGTCATAAAGTGCCTCGTCGGCCCTGCGCAGGAATTGAGCCGGGGTTTCATCCGCCACGAACATGGCGGCGCCAAGACTCGCGGTGACAATCAGTTCGCGGCCATCCGGCAAGGGCACAACGTCGGCAGCAATCCCTTCGCGAATTCGCTCACCGAACACCATCACCTCGTCAAGATCACTGTCAGGCGCCAGGACCACAAACTCCTCACCACCGTAGCGGACAACCGTGTCGCCCGCCCGAACCTGCTCAATAAGCAGATTGGAGACGTGTCGAATCACAAAATCTCCGGCCAAGTGCCCGTAAGTGTCGTTGATATGCTTGAAATGATCGAGGTCGATGATGAGCACGGAAAAGGGCGCCCCGGACCGGCGCGAACGATTGATCTCTTCGTCAAGTTTAGCCTCAAGATAGCGGCGATTGAAGAGCCCGGTGAGCGGGTCGCGGATCGCGTCCCGCTCGAGTGCAGCGATGCGTGCGATATCACTGGTGGTGAGATCGGAAAGCTGCGCCACGATCAAGACGAAGGCGCCGCCGGCTGCGAGGATTGCCGAGACGACCAAGTCCGCCGTCGAGATCGGCGCGCCGACATGGAGAAACCCGAACACCGCATATCCCAGCAGGAACGCGACGATGAGACCGCGAAGCCACATCCAGCGTGTCCGCAGCCGACCATTACCAAGCGTGCGCAGGATCGACGCGATCGATGGCAGGGACAAGACGAGAAACACCATCCCCGACACGACCATGAGCGAAACGAGCCAGACCATGGCTCGCTCTTAGTCGAAAATCGTGGAAACTTCGTTTCCGTGCCAGGGCTTATACCAACTCTCGTTGAGCGCGACTCACGGGGGTAGCGGCGGCGGCGTGATGATTCGGTCCTCGGAGTCGGAGTCTGAGAGCCTGTTTGACTGCAGTGATCCCATCTCGCCCCTCATCCTGAGGTGCCGCGTGAGCGGCCTCGAAGGGGGCTCCAGATCCCGCGTGTGATTCCTGGAGCCCCCTTCGAGGCCTCCGCTGCGCTCCGGCGCCTCAGGATGAGGGTGGGGAGGGGAGTAGGACCTTCCCTCGCCTTTGCATGCCCGCGACCTCGATGAGTCCGCGTAGGCCGTGCCGCGATCAGGTGCGCCTGCGCCCGCGCGATCATCGACCCCGACCACTTCCTCGAAACGGCCGCCGGACGCGTCTGGACCCCGGAACGCAATCGTGAGGCTTGGGCCGCAGTTAATGAAAAATTCAAGAGGAGCGTGCCCATAGCAAGCGAACGCCAACCAGGCTTTGCTGATGCGTATACCTTCAGTCTCCTTGAGGATGTGCCTCTTCGCCGTGGTCGGCATCCTCGGCTTGGCATTGGTCGCGGGCGCCGCCGGCAGATTCCTGGACGCTCGGACCGTCGCCGCCAGCGCACGGGCGTCCAGATACGAGGCTCTCGTCGACGAGGCCGTACTCAGTTCCTTGCAGGCCATCCGGTTCGAACGATCGAACAGCTTCAGCAGCCTGGTGGCAGGCAGCTCGCAAGCGAGGGAGACGGTGCAGAAGCTCGTCGCCACGCGCGCGGAGGTCGACAAGAATCTGGCGGAGGTCGCGCAGCGTGCAAGCGCATTGGACGATGCGCCCATCGCGACGCTGGTTTCGGCGGCGCAGCGTGAGCATCGGGCCCTGGTCGGCCTGCGGCCGCAGCTAGACGATGCGTTTACGAAAGAGGTCGAGGCGCGCGAGCCCGCACTGGCCGAGCGTTGGACGATTCACGGCTGACCGCGCTCTCGCAGCGCTCGATGATCTGTCTGGCACCCTCAGGCGGTCTCGGCCATCGGCGGCATCGCGGGGCGCATCCGTGAGATCAGCACGGTGGCGGCGTCGATCGCGGCGGCGGTGGAGCAGCAGGGCGTGGCGACGCAGGAGATCGTGCGCAACGTCGGGCAGGCCGCGGTGGGCACCGGCGAGGTGACGAGCAACATCGCCGGCGTGGTGGGGGCGGCGGAGGAGACCGGCGCGGCGGCCGGCCAGGTCCTCGCCTCGGCCTCTGAACTCTCGCGCCAGTCCGAGCATCTGGCGGGTGAGGTCGGGCGCTTCCTCGCCACCGTACGCGCGGCGTAGGCGTGCAACTGTTCGAGCGATTGACGGCGGGTGATCCTGACCCCCGCCGGAGAAGCTTACTAAACGCCGATACGCGATGCGTTCGGCAGCATCGCCGGGGCGACCGCCGGACTGAAGCCTGAGGGGCACCACGAGCCTGTTGCACATCGGCGTCCATGGCCGCATCGACATGACCGGCCTGCGGGAAAGGCTTGTGCAGTTCCGCCGGATCCAACCGCAGATCGCCACCCGCACGAGCCAGCCGGCGGGACTGCACGAGCTTCACCAGGGCAAGGTCGATGTGCAGGAACTGCGCTGGATCTGCGATCGCCGCGATCTCGCCGAGGCGAAGGCAGACGTGGCGGCGTGGCGGGCCAAGTGGTCAGGCCGCTATCCGCGCCTGACCGGATGGATCGAGGAGGCCATCGAGCAGACCCTGACCTTCTTCACCCTGCCGGGCCGGCACCACAAGCATCTCAAGAGCACCAACATGCTCGAACGGCTCAACGAGGAGATCCGCAGGCGCACCTGCGTCGTGCGCATCTGCCCCAACGCCGAAAGCTGCCGGCGCCTCGTGCGGGCGCTCGCGATCGAGGAGGGCGACGTCCTGGAGCCAGCCGCCCCGGTCTTCCTGGAACAGGTCGCGCAGTACGGCGCCGCCAGCCTCCTCGTAGGCCTCGATCCCGACGAACACGGCCCGCTTGTCGCCGGCCGCCACCGCCTTCTCGGTCAGCCTCCGCCGGGCGGCCGCCGAGGATGCCATCAGCCTCGCCAACTGCCACCGCCTCCTGCACGCCGATCACCGCACAAAAGACTGCGCAGCGTAGTCAAATAGGCTCTCACACTTCTATAATTACGGGACCTTGTCCAGCCATCTCGGGAGCTATCTCAGCCTGCATCATCAAAACTTGTACGACAAAGACGCCAAGACATGATCTTTATCCGAAATCACGTCTGCCCTGTATCCACTTGTGAGACTAAATACGCCAGTAATATTTGCCGTAATATCTTCAGTGATTGCAATATCTATGCTCGTGCGAAATCTAACCAGTCCTTGAGCAAATATTCCGTATGGATACGGTGCAAATCCTTTGACATCGTGCTGGAGGGCAAAGGATGGCGCTATGCTCAAGAGGCCAAGAACATCCTTGTATACGAAGCGGGTGAGCAGCCTGTAACCATATGAAAAAGGCGTTGCGATCCCATTGGGAGTTCCCCTTCGTGGCGAGGTGTTCGCAGGATCGAGTGGTATCGATGTCGTCGGATCATAACCATGGACGTACAACCCACCGAATTCTGCGCCAGCAAACCAAGCGGACGATCCTAAGATAGGAGGCAGCGCCTGATCCGCTCCAACAGCGAAGTGAGATAGATCGTACGGTTTGGAGACCTCGAAGTCTCGGCCAAAGAATTGGGCAAAGTTCGTGGTCGTTATACCCCCCATGCTCCTGATGATGGGATTGGCGTTGGCTCGCGTGACCGCAGTTCGGCATGCGGCCGAGTTGGTGTTGACACCGCATGCGGAAGCAACCGCGGCTGGCAGTTGCGATCCAGTGATGATCAGTTGATCGTCATATTGAAGCGGCTGACCCAAGTGTGCATTGTATTCCATTCGTAATTTTGTTGTCTCAGATAGGTTTGATCGGAAAGAAAATCCAATCAAGGCGATGTCTCCGGTGAAATCTCTGTAAAATCTTGAACCTCCTACGTAATTAGATGCAGTTATGCCTCTGAGATCACTAAGAGTTCCTGTTTTTACTCCGACAATACCGATGGGATCCGTATAGTTGGCGGCAATCAAGTTGAATGAAGCTTTTGCCGGCCCGCCAAATTCCGGCGTCTGCACGTTGATGCCGAAATTCCGCAGCCCACCTTCGACCCGATCGGGACCGCGCGGGACGGCTGAACCGAACGGGGTCTGAGGAGTGACAAACGATTGGCCGGTATCCGGAACGAGTCCTGACAGAGTCAGAACGCGCCCACCCGAGCACTGATAGTCGTTCACGGCGGTGAAGAATCCGCACGGCGATAGCTCGGTCGGCGCGAAATCGAATTTGTAGAAGGCCTCCAGTCCCCAACCGCCGGCCTGTTTCGTCGAAATGGTCGCCATCGGAATTGCTTTGAGCGAGTCCAGCAATCCGGCTCCCGGGAGGAAGATCCGGCTTGCGATCTGCGGATTGATGATCTGTGCTCCGAGGGCGAACGAGGTCACGTTCCAGCGTAGGATCTGATTTCCGAGGCGAAGCTGTATGGGCTGACCGTCGGTGCCGAGCCTCACGCCGATCCAGGCATCGTTCAGATATCCGCCGAGCCCCAACTCGTGATGGGCTTCGGGGGAAAGCCTGACGGTTCCGTTCGAATTGATGTAGTTGGTGAAATACACGCCATCCAATTTGGCATCCCACTGGTCGTGAGACCATGTCAGAATGCTTCGGCCCCGAATGCCGACAAGCGCAAGTCCAGGATCGAAATTCCGAGTGCCGTCGTCGTTGTTGGCGCTGAGAGAGGTGCCTCCGTTCGATACGGCCACGAAGCTTCGATCGAAGGGAGACGTGCGGAACATCGTTCCGACCGACAGGGTCGAGGAAATGGTGAATCCGTCGATGCCGAACGCCGGAGGGGGCGCGACGCCTGGGGATGGGCGCCCGGGAAAAACGGCGGCTTGCTCTGGAGCCGGATTGACCCTCGGGACAGATTGCCCGAATGTTCTTTCCGGCAAGGCGCAAAGAATTACAATGCCCAACACCTATCGCGATATTTGCATCACAGCTCGCCTCATGTATTGCAATTTATCTATGTGGACACACACCTTTTACTGACATTGTTGCCATGCTGGCGGCCTGAGTCTTCGGCGCAAGGACGTGCATCACAGCAAAAGCTCGAAGCCGTGCCCGACCCAACGAGGTCGGGCACGGCTCTAACGCTAGGTGTCTACGTCTCAAGGCGCGGATGATGCAGTGGAAGGCTGCGTCGCCTGCGGTGGGCAGACCCAGCGTCAGTTCGGGAGATCGGCACAGTTGGAGACCGGTGACCGTCCAGTGATCACCTGCTCGACGAAAGCGAACGCATCCGGCAGCGAGGCGACGAAGGCGCCCGAATGATCCCCATCCCGATACAATCGGAAGGTGACGTCTGCGCCAGACGCACAGCTATCCCGAGCAAGCTGCGTTTGCGCGACCGGCGACACGTCCGCATCCAGACTGCCGGTGCCGAGAAAGACAGGCACATCCGGGCGCAGCGTCGGATAACGCGTCACTGCCAAGATGCGCGGCAACAATGCCCCGAGCGCGGCCGGGTTGAGCGTGTTGGCCGGGGTCAATTGCGCGAAGATCACATCTGCTCGCGCGGCAAAGATGCAACTCAGACCGGCCGATGCGACGACCGGCTGCGCGCGCTCGGTGAAGATACGCTCGACCGCGCCCGGTCCCCCCGCCGTCAGCGCCAGATAGAAGTGATAGGCGAGCGTCGGGTCGACCTTGTCGGACAGGCCCTTCCCCATGGCCGACAGGAAGGTCGGGGTGATATAGGGGGTGCCGGTCGCCACCGCGCCGACGAGCGCCACGTCCGGGGCATAGGCCGCGTGATAGGCCGCAGTCGCGAAGGCCGCGCCGCCTCCCTGCGACTGGCCGACCACGACCGATTTCTCTCCGAGTCGCGGCTCGGCCGCCTTGGAGCCGCGGATGCCGTCGAGGACGCTGTAGGCTTGCGGCCGCATCTGATTGTAAGGATGCGTTCCCGGCGTACCCAACCCTTGATAATCGGTCGCTACGATCGCGTAGCCCTTGCGCAGCCACGCGTTGAGATAGGCGGTGTCGCGATAGCTGCGGCCGGCCCAGGACGGTGCGCAGATGTCGGCGATGCCGACCGTGCCGTGCGCCCAGGCGACGAGCGGCCAGCCGCCCTTCGGCGCCTCCCCCTTCGGCAGGAACAGGGCGCCGGAGACCGCGACGATGCCCTGCCCGGCAACACCGTCGGTTGCGGTGTAGAGGATGCGGCGCTGCTCGCCTGCGTCGGCCAAGCCTTGGTCGGGGGCAAGCGCTTCGCTCCGCAGAAGCTTTCCCGGCCGGTCGGGCAGTTGCTCCGTCCAAGTGTAGAAGGCGGAGACCCGTCCGTCGCCGACGCCGGTCGCCGTCGTCGTGGTGACGGCGGTCTGCGCCGACGAAGCGGTCGGCGAGCCGGCGAGCGCGGCGAGCAGCACCGCCAGCGCACCGCAGTGCCTCGCGCTCCGGCTCGAGGCCGAAAAGTCGGGTGTCATGGGTATTCACTCCTCCAAGAGAACAGACGAAGCGGTCTTGAGAACTCTGCGTGTTCCGGAAATCGGCAGATCGTGACGGCGTGAGCCTGCGCGGTCAGTAAATCAGACTTCCCTTCGCGCGCTCGTCGATCGGCCAGAGCGGCCGGCGAACGTGACGGTAGGGCAACTTCGCATAATCGCGCTGCAACGGTCCGCCTCCGTTCACATAGAGGACTTGACTGGCAATCGGACCGAAGGATGCCATGAAGTGATTGACGGATTTGAGGAACACGGCCTGCTTCCGCTGTACGTCGATGCCCACGTGGGAAAAGAGATCGATACTGAAGGCCTGGGTTCGTTCACTGGTCAGGACCACGTCGATTTCACCGATCCGGATCGCAACGCTTTCCCCGGCCGGGACGCGGCTGCTGCCGAACACCTGCCAGGACTGCAGTTGCGCGCCCGTCACCGTGACTTGGCAATCCAGCGGCACTCCCGAAGTCGAGGCGACCTTGCCGCCCAGCCTCAGCGGAATCGATGCTCCTACGCCGGAATCCACGCATAGCCGGACGGCGCCCGGATCCCAGATGGGGCCGACCGCGACGTTGGAACTCTTCCGTTCGATCAGGCGAGCCAAGACATCGGTGTTGTCCGAGGGAGCTCCGCCCCCCGCATTGTCGGTGGGATCGGCTATCACGACGGGAGCGGAGGATGCCCCCATCGCTTGGTCGATGGCGGCATCGATGTCCAACAGCGGAGAGGCGGTTTGCCCCCGCAAGGCGATCAACTCTTCGCCCAGCCGGGTCGCGAGCGCATCCCCATGATCCTTGGCATCGTTGGTGATGACCAGCAGCCGAGTGCTGAGGTCCGGAGAGTCCCCGTAAACGAATCCGTGAACGAGCGAGATACTCTCCACCTTTCCATCCGCGTTCTCGATGTCTTTCAGCTTGTCGACGAACCTTCGCATGGCGGGGCCGGTCGTTGGGTAGCTGTCCACCTGACGGCAGTCGAACAGCGAAACGGCCGGACGGAATTGCCCGGCGACGGCACGCGTTACCAGATCGATCAGCCGATCGGCCTGCTCGACGATGTCGGTATGGGGGTATTCCTTGTACAGGACAACGATGTCCGCGTTGTCGAGGCGCTGCGCGTTCACGATGCAATGGGGATCGAACTCCACGCCGATCACGACATCCGGCCCCACGACACCCCTGATATGAGCGATCAGGTCGCCCTCGGTATCGGGATAGCGGTAGGCGAACATTCCGCCGTGCAAGCCGAGAAGCACCGCATCGACAGGCAGCGCCGCGCGCAGTTCCTCGCACAGTGTCCCGCGCATCATTTCGTAGGCCTGCGTGCTTGTCGGGCCGGCGGGCGAGGCGCGAAAGCAGCTCCCCTCCACGAGTTCGAACTCGCCGGCCGCAGCCCTGCGCTTGGCCGCGAACATGAGTTCGGCCCCGACCGCGGGGGCATCGACCGGGCAGGCGCCAGGCAAGATTCTCCCCTTGAGAAAAGTGTCGAGGCTGGTGGGCAGATTGACGAAGCAATTGGTCTCTGTGAGGAGGCCAGCACAATATATCTTCATTATACTTCCTGCCAATCGCGAAATTTCCACGAAATTCATTCTATTATTAATACGATATGATCATTTGATGGAAGTTTTATACAATCTTGCCATCGGCAAGGAGAGGATTAATCCGATCAAACTTGCGGCAACAAAGACAGAGAAAGCCATCCTGAAATCTCCTTGAGCCACCGTCATCAGTTTTCCGACCGTGACGGCAGCAATGGCGCCCGCGATCTGACCGCAAAAATTGATGATGCCCATCGCGCGCCCTGCGATAGCAGGCGGCAGGGATTTGACCGGCACGCTCAGCACGCTTGCGTAAAGGCAGCCGAAGGCCAGCATGTAGAAAGACCAGGCGATCAGCAGCAGGGAAAGAGAGGGCGAGAGCAGAAGCAGGACGACACTGAACAGGATTGCGCCGGCGCCGCCTATGATGAGATATTTGGACGCTTCCATCCCCATGACATCGAGAAGTCGTCCGGCCAGATTGGTAGCCAGAAATCCCAATGTCCCCGGAATGATCGAGTAGATGCCCACATGAACGATATCGATGTTCTGTGTGGCGACGAGATAGGATGGCATCCACGATTGGAGCCCGAGAGAGGTGAAACTGATGCAAAACCAGAGCAGTGCGGTCGGCCATAATCCACGCGCGACGGCGACGTCGCGCCAGCGGATCGGGGGATGGGACGAGAGCTCGCGGCAGGTTGCGGGGCGGCTAGGCAACGTTGCGATAAAGCCGATCATGACGGCAAAGCCCACGACGGCCAGCCCGATGAAGGTGGCGCGCCAACCGAATCGCGCGATCGTCCATGCCATGGTGGCGCCCCCCATCGCGCCGCCAAGGAAGACTGTGCTGCCCATCAGGGCCTGTAGCCGCCCCCGGAATCTGTCGGGAAACATCGTCGCGATCGCGCTTGCGCTCGCAGGGGCAAAGCCGCCTTCGCCCAGACCGAACAGGAGACGCGCGACAAGCAGGGTCTCCAGGGACCAGGCGAGCCCGGTCATGCCCGTGAAGGCCGACCAGAAGGCAAGGCAGCCGATCAAGGTGAGGCGTGCGCCAAACCGATCGGTCAACCATCCCCCTCCAAGCTGCATGAGAGCGTAGCTGACATAGAAGGCCCCCAGCACGAGACCTTGATGATCCCTGTCGAGCCCGAACTCGCTCGCCATCGGGATGATCGCCGTCCCCATGACCACGCGGTCCATGTAGGCGACAATCCACGCCAGAAAAAGAACCGTTGCAACCATGGAACCCCTTGCGGGATTGGCCGTGATTTCCGCCTTTCTACAGCGGCCATCCATCCCGGCACCGCTATGTGCTTTCGCCAACCTCGTGAGCGACCCGGGATAGTCCATGTGCTGCTCGGACTTCGGCTCCATCAACAAGGCATAGCGCGGAAGATGTTGCGTTCTCCATCGCAATCCTTTCCGTGCTCATAAATTTACGTTATGGTTTGCTCGATGGTTTCCAGACCCGATCCCGGCTGAATCTCGATGAACCTGCGACATATGGAAATCTTCCACGCGGTCTATGTAAGTGGAACCGTGAGCGCGGCAGCCAGAGTCCTCAATATTTCGCAACCGGCGGTCACAACAACTCTGCGTCATGCGGAGCAGCGGCTCGGATTTCCTTTGTTCCTGCGCACGAAGAATCGACTCGTTCCAACCGAGGATGCACATACACTGTTTGAAGAGGTCGCCGAGGTACAGGCGAAGGTTGCCTCGATCCGTCAGACCAGCCGGAATCTGCGCCGCGGGGTGGGGCGCGCGCTCCGAATCTCAGCGCTTCCGTCGCTGGCTCTCGATCTTTTGCCCCAAGCGGCGACCCGCTTCCTCGCTCGCCGCCCGGGCACGTTTTTCGACCTCCAGACGGTTCATCACGATGAATTGGCCCGACGGCTTTATGAACGCGAAGCCGATGCAGTCATCGCCTACGAGGTTCCTGCCGGCCTCCCGCTTGCGCACCGCTGGCTTGGCGAAGGCGAGTTGGGGCTCTTGTATCGGGAAGGCGACATGCCCGACGCGCCGCCGCGCATCGACCTGGCAAGCGTGCGGGAGCGCGAAATCATCAGCCCTGTCCATAGCGGCCCCCTGGGAGCGCTGTTCGAGCAGGAGGCGGCGCAGGCGCGGACTTGAGTTCAACGAGGTCGCTTCGGCCCGAACGTTCTTCGTCGCAGCCCGCTTCGCACGAGCGGGTGTCGGCATGGCGGTGGTCGACAGTTTCACCGGTCTCAGTGAGCAAGGCGATACTCTGTCCTTTCGTCCTCTGAGGCCGACATTGGCTTTCGATGTCGTCGCCATAACGCTGGAATCACGTCCTCCTTCCGCGCTTATGCTAGAGTTTTTTGAGACTTTGGGTGCGCTGATGGACTGAGCATCTGCTTAACTGAGAACACCGAATGTGATTGCAGAAAATTGCTGTATTATCAGCATTTTCCGGGTTTGAATGACGCTTGTTAAGCCGGATGAGCGAAATCGTGCCGGACAGGCAGATTTTGCGATGACTGATCAACAGGCGACTTCGATCGCGAAACCAGGAATCTTCAGCCGCATCGAGATCGCCCGTGACCTTGCCCCCTGGCATGCCCTCGTTCTGAAGCCAGGGTCCGTCGAGAGGAGCGGCGGACGATGAAGAAGAGCCGGTTCGGTGAGGAACAGATCATCGGCATCCTGAAGGAGCAGCAGATCGGGCTGCCGGTCGAGCTTTGCTTACCCGGCTGCTTTGACACCGAACCGAATGATCGCGTTGGCGAGGCTGTCGAGCGGCAGCACCTTTGTCGCCGCCCCGCGCTCGATCGCCTCTTTCGGCATGCCGAACACGACGCAGCTTTCCGCGTCCTGCGCGATCGTCGTCGCCCCCGCCTTGCGCATCTCCAGGAGCCCGGTCGCGCCGTCGTCCCCCATACCGGTCATGATGATGCCGAGCGCGTTGCCGCCCGCACTCTGCGCCGCGGAGCGGAACAGCACGTCGACCGAGGGCCGGTGCCGCGAGACGAGGGGCCCGTCCTTGACCGCGACGCGGTAGCTGCGCCCCGTGCGCTGCACGAGCAGGTGACGGCTGCCCGGCGCGATCAGCGCCCGCCCCGGCTCGACGGCGTCGCCGTCCTCGGCCTCGCGGACCGTGATGCCGCAGATGCCGTCGAGCCGCTTCGCGAAGGCGGCCGTGAAATGCTCGGGCATGTGCTGGACGATGACGAGGCCCGGACAGTCGCGGGGAAGGGGCTCGAGCACGTCGCGCAGGGACTCCGTCCCCCCCGTCGAGACGCCGATGCAGACGATGCGATCGGTCGGCATCACGGCCCGGCCGGCGACAGGCGGCGGCATCATGACGTCGGCCGAGAGTTTCGCCTCGACGAGCCGGGAAGGCGCGCGCGGCCTCGCACCGAGCCGGGCCTGCGCCGCGGCCCGCACCGCGTCGCAGACGCGGATGGAGGACTCGATCAGGAACTGGCGCGTGTCGACCCGCGGCTTGGACAGCACGTCGACCGCGCCCGCCTCCAGCACCGCGAAGAGCATCTGCGAGCCCGCCTCGGTCAGGGTCGAGCAGACGATCACCGGGATCGGCCGCTGCGCCATGATCTTGCGCAGGAAGGTCAGGCCGTCCATCCGCGGCATCTCGAGGTCGAGGATGATGACGTCGGGGATCTCGGCCTGGATGCGCCGTGCCGCCGCGAAGGGGTCGGCCGCGGTGCCCAGGACCTCGATGTCGGGCGCCTGCCGCAGGATATCGACGAGCGCCTGCCGGACGGAGGCGGAATCGTCGACGATCAGGACGCGGATCGGGCGGGTTTGGCGCATCGGCGGCGGTTCCTTCATTTGCCGAAGACGGTCGGCGAGAGCTGGCGCAGACCGCCGACGCCCGCGCCCGCCATCGATTCGGAGTGGCCGACGATCAGGATGCCGCCGGGCCGCAGATGGTCGGCGAGCCGCCCGATCACCTGCCGCTGCGTCGGCTTGTCGAAGTAGATCAGGACGTTGCGGCAGAAGACGACGTCGACGTCCCGGTCCACGGGATAGGACTCGTCCATGAGGTTCAGCCGCAGGACGTTCACGCGGCGGCGCAGTTCCGGTGCGATGCGTCCCACCGGCCGGGCGGGGTTGCGCGCCTCCATGACGTAGCGCCGCCGGAAGGAGGGCGGGATCTGGTCCAGCATCTCAACGGGATAGATGCCTGCCCTCGCCGTGGCCAGGACCTCCGTCGAGATGTCCGTCGCGAGGATCGCGTAGGTGAGCGGCACGCCCTGCCGGACCAGGTCGTCGATCACCATCGCGACGGTATAGGCCTCGGCTCCGGTGGAGGCGGCCGCACTCCACAGCTTGAGCCCGACGGGGCGTCCGCGATCTCGTCCGGCGGCCCAGGCGCGGATCTGGTCGCGCAGGAACTCGAAGTGCGCCGGCTCGCGGAAGAAGTCGGTCTTGTTCGTCGTCACGCAGTCGACGAGGTGGACGAACTCCGCCTCCAGGTTCCCCTCGTCGAAGACGTAGCGACCATAGGCGCCGAGCCCGTCGAGGGAGAGGGCGCGCAATCGCCGCCGCAGCCGCCCCTCGACCATGGTGCGCTTGGCCGCCGGGAGCTGGATGCCGACCCGCCCCTCGATCAGCTCGACGATCGACCGGTAGTGGCGCTCGCTCAGGTGCTCGCGGGCGGGCTGCATCGCGGTCCCCGGCTCCTCAGGCGGTGAGCGGGGGGACGAGGGCGGCGGCCTCGTCCCCCGCCATCAGGGACGCGAGGTCGAAGACCACGACGAAGGCGCTGCCCTTGCGGCCGATGCCCGCGATGTAGCTGGCGCGCCAGCGCCCGCCGACCTCGGGGGCCGCCTCCAGGGTGTCGCCGTCGAGGCCCGTGACCTCGAACACCCGGTCGGCGATGAAGCCCACCGGGACCGCGCGCCCCTTCAGCGGCACGTTGAGCAGGATGATCCGCGTCGCCGCGGTCGCCGCCGCGGGCGGCAGACCGAGCTTGGCGCGCAGATCGACCACGGGATAGCTCTGCCCGCGCACGTCGATCATGCCGACGAGGAACTCCGGCGCCTGCGGCAGGGCCGAGATCGGCCGCATGTCGAGGATCTCGTGGACGTGCTCGACGCCGATCCCGAAGGTCTCGCGATCGAACCCGAGGGTGAGGTACTGGGATGGGTTCGACATCGGCTCCTCCGGACGCGGCGCGCCCAGTCTGGGGTCCAAAGCTTGATGGAGTCGTCTATGGGCGCCGGCCGCGGAGGTTATCCGCGCGGCCGGCGCCCCGCACGGGGCGTCAGGAGGCGCGGCGGAAGTCGGCGTCCTGCTCGTCCCCGCCGGGCCCCATGTCGAGGGCGAAGCCGCCGCCGATCGCCTCGGCGGGCCGCCGGCCGCGCTTGGCCACCGGCGACTTCACCGAGGCCTTGGCGGTGATCGGAGGCGGCGCCATCCGCGCCGCCGTCCGGCGCAACTGCGCCACGGCCGCGTCGGTGGCCTTGTCGGTGGCCTTGCCCCCCTCGTCGATCCGGAAGTAGGCGATCGTCGCCTGGAGGTTCTCGGCCTGCGTGGCCAGCTCCTCGGAGGTCGCCGACACCTGCTCGGAGGCGCTGGCGTTCTGCTGCGTCACCTTGTCGAGCTGCTGGATCGCCTGGTTGATCTGATTGGAGCCCACGTCCTGCTCGCGGCAGGCGGCGGTGATCTCCTCCACGAGCTCGGCCGTCCTCTTGATGTCGGGGACGAGCTTGCCCAGCATGTCGCCGGCCTCCCGTGCCGCCTTCACCGTGTCGGTCGACAGGGTGCCGATCTCGGCGGCCGCCGCCTGGCTTCGCTCGGCGAGCTTGCGCACCTCCGAGGCCACCACCGCGAAGCCGCGGCCGTGCTCGCCGGCCCGGGCCGCCTCGACGGCGGCGTTGAGCGCCAGGAGGTCGGTCTGGCGGGCGATCTCCTGCACGATGGTGATCTTCTGTGCGATCGTCTGCATCGCCTCGACTGCCCGGCCGACGGCCGCCCCGCTCGCCTCTGCGTCCTTGGCCGACTGATGCGCGATGGTCTCGGTCCGGCTGGCATTCTCGGCGTTCTGCTTCACGTTGGCGGCCATCTCTTCCATCGAGGCCGAAGCCTCTTCCGTCGATGACGCCTGCTCGGTCGAGCCCTGCGACAGCTGCTCGGCGGAGGCCGACAGCTCCTGGGAGCCCGACGAGACGTTCTCCGCCGCCGCCACCGCCTCCGACACGACCTCGCGTAGCTTGACGAGCATCTTCTCGAGCGCGATGCCGAGGGTGTCCTTGCCCGACATCGGCCGGGCCTCGACCGTCAGGTTGCCGGACGCGATCTCGTCTGCCACCGCGGCCGTCGCGTTGAGGTTCTGGGTCATCGCGTTGAGCGCGGTGACGAGGTCGCCGATCTCGTCCTTCGAGGTCACGGGCAGCGTCTGGCTGAGGTCGCCGAGGGCGACCGCGTTGGCGAGACCCACCGCCCGGCCGAGGCCGCGGCTGATCGAAAGCGCGATCCAGGTCGCCGCCGCGACCGCGATCAGCAGGGACGCGAGGAGCATGGTGGTCAGGAGCAGCTTCGCGCTCTCCGCCTCGGCCGCGCTGGCCTTGGCCACGACGTCCATCTGGTGCCTGACGGCGCCGGCGTACTCGTCGAGGGCGCCGATCGCGGCGACGAGGCTGATGCGGCCCTCGCCCATCGTGAGGTCCTGGGCCTTCAGATTGCCGCCTTCCGCGGCGATCGAGACGACCCGCGCCGCCGAGGCGAGGGCCCGCTCGTAGCTGGCCGCGGCCGCGGTCGCGGACACGCCGCTGGCGTTCGCCGCCGCGACGGCCTTGGCAAGCTCGGCCGAAAAGGCGGCGGCGCCCTGCTGCGCCGTTCTGAGGGCCTCCTGCAGCTCGGGAAGCGAGGCCGCGCTGAGCATCATCATGACCAGGCGCGTGTAGCGCAGCCAGGTCTCGCGGGCCTGGCCGAACGCCAGCGCGACCCGCAGATGTTCCTCGCCCGCGCCGGGCTTGATCAGGCCGGCCACGAGGCCGTCGACCGCCTCGTTCATGCTCTTGATCGCCACCATCGTCTCGCTCTGCCAGAGCTGGAAGGCTCGGGCGTTCGAGTTCAGCCGTCCGTTGCGGACGGTCTCGTCCTGCACCTTGAACAGGCTGCCGATCTTCTCCGACACGGTGTCGAGCGCGCGCTTGTCTTCGGCGCTGGCCGTCCGCTCGAGCTCATCCTTGACCCTGGCGAGATCCTTGCGCGCCGCGGCGAGATCGGCGCTGAAGGCGTCGAGCCGCGTCGGCTCGGTCTCGAGGATGATGTTTTTCTCCGTCCGGGCGGTCGTGTTGAGGAGGTTCTGCAGGTCCGAGATCCGGGCGACCCGCTCGGCCTTCCCGGTGAGGACGCCCTGGCTCGCGGCCAGCTCGGACAGCTTGACGTAGCTGAGTCCCCCCGCTGCCGCGGAGAGCAGCAGCACGACGCCGAAGGCGCCGGCGAGTTTCGACTTGACCGTGACTCTCATGGCTCCGCTCCTTCGAACAACCGTCAATTGAGGATCCGCTCCAGATCCGGAGCGATGACGAACGCGTCGTTCCACTTCACGATCGCCCGGATGAATTCCGGAGGGATCGCCATCCCCACCCGGGGAATCTGCTGCGCCGCGGCACCCGAGATCTCCGTGACCTCGTGCACCTTGTCGGCGGTGAGGCCGACGAAGACCGGATCGCCGTCGATCGGCAGCTCGATCACGACGATGCGGGTGTCGGAGGTCGCCCCCCGCGCGGGCATCCCGAACCGCACCCGCAGGTCCGCCAGCGGAACGATGTTGCCGCGCACGTTCACCAGCGCGGCGAGGTGCGGCCGTGCGCCCGCGACCCGCGTCGGGGGGATGGGATCGATGATCTCGCGCACCATCCCGGCGTCGATGGCGAAGATCTCGTCGGCGATGCCGACCATGAGGACCTGGACGGTCCCGTTCTGCGCGTCCATCAGGCGGCCTCCTGCCGGTCGCGGCCGGCGGCCTGGCCGGCCGCCACGAGCTGCGGAATGTCGAGGATCAGGGCGGCGCTGCCGTCGCCCAGGATGGTCGCCCCGGAAAACATCGCGACGTCCGCGTGCAGCTTCGAGAGCGACTTGATCACCGTCTGGTGGCTGCCGATGATCTGGTCGGCGACGAAGCCGACCCGGTCGCCGTTGACCGAGGTGATGATGACCTTCTGGTAAGGCTCGGCACTGTCCGCGTCGCCGAACAGGCTCCGCAGCCGCAGGTAAGGGACGAGGTCGCCCCGGACGTTGAGGAAGCTCGCCCCTCCCGCCGCCCGGTCGGCGGGGGGCAGCTCGACGCATTCCTCCACCGCCGAGAGGGGGATGACGTAGCGTCCCTCGCCGACCCGGATCAGCAGTCCCTCGATGATCGCCAGCGTCAGCGGCAGCCGCAGCGTCACCGTCGAGCCGGCGCCGGGCTCCGTCGCGAGGTCGATCGAGCCGCGCATCGCCTCGATGGTCCGCTTGACCACGTCCATGCCGACGCCGCGCCCGGAGAGCGCCGAGACCTCCTTCGCGGTCGAGAAGCCCGGCGCGAACAGGAACTGGTAGATCTCCTGGTCCGTGAGGACGGCGCCCGGTGCCAGGAGCCCGTTCTCCTCGGCCTTGGCCCGGATGCGGGCGGCGTCGAGGCCGTCGCCGTCGTCGCGCACCGTGACCAGGACCTGCGCACCGACGTGCTCGGCCCTCAGCTCGATGCGGCCGGTGGCGTCCTTGCCGCGCTCGGTCCGCCGTGCGGGGGACTCGATGCCGTGGTCGATCGCGTTGCGGATGAGGTGCACGAGGGGGTCGGCGAGGCGCTCGATCATGGTCTTGTCGAGCTCGGTGTCCTCGCCGACGGTGACGAACGCGACGGGCTTGCCGAGGTCGCGCGAGAGATCGTGGACCAAGCGCCGGAAGCGGCCGAACAGCGAGCCGATCGGCACCATGCGGATGCCCATCGTGGTGTCGCGCAGGCCCGAGGCGAGGCGCTCGATCTCCTCCGCGATCGCGTTGATCGCGGCATCGGTCCTGAGGCCCGCGAGCTGGCTGAGCCGTGCCTGGGCGATCACCAGCTCGCCGACCCGGTCCATCAGCTCGTCCAGGCGCTCGGCCTGGATGCGGATCGTCGAGGAGACCTTGTCCGGACTCCTGTCCTCGGCCTTGCGGGGTTCGGCGCGCTCCTCCGTCGGGGTTCGCGCGGGCGCGGGCGCGGCGGCGGGCGGCACGCCGGGATCGGCCGGCGGCGGTTCGGCCGGCACGGCGGGCCCCTCCTCGAGCGCCGTGAGCGTGAGGGTCATCTCCTCCATGACGAACAGGAACACGTCCTCGATCGCCTCGCGGGGCACGTCGCCGCGCAGCGTGACGTCCCAGCCGATCGCGAGCGCCTCGGGATCGAGGGCCTCGAGCTCGGGAACGCCGTCGAGGCGGGGCACCACGGTGCAGTCGCCGAGCGCCTGCAGGTCGTCGAGCAGGGCGAGCGGGTTGCTGCCGTTGCGCAGGATGTCGGGGGCGAAGGCGATGCCGACCTGCCAGCCGCGGCGGATGTCCGAGGGCGCAGCCGCCGGCTTGTCCACGGACGGGGGATCGGCCTGCGGGCCGCTCTCGGAGGCATCGCGGCCAGTCCGCTCCACCAGCACCTGGAGATCGGCCAGGATCGACTGGCCGATGATCGGCTCGGCGTCGTCCGGGGTCTCGATCAGTGCCCGGATGTAGTCCTTCGCCGACAGCGCCACGTTCACGAGGTCGAGGCTCGCCGGCACCCGCCCCTGCCGGACGAGGTCGAAGGCGGTCTCGAAGTCGTGGGTGAAGGCCGCCACGCGGTCGAAGCCGAACATCGCGCCGGACCCCTTGAGGGTGTGCAGCGCGCGGAAGGCCGTGTCGACCAGCACCCGGTCCTGCGACCTCGCGCCGAGGTCGAGCAGGGTCGTCTCCAGGCATTCGAGGAGCTCGGCAGCCTCCGTGCGGAAGATGTCGACGGGATCGAGGCTGCTCATGCGCGCACCTGCCGCAGGGTGACGAGGGGGACGGGGCGGCGGATCGCCGACGCGCTGTGCCGGCACCGCGCGGCCGGAGGCGCCGGGATCATATGCTGCGCTTGCATGGCCCTCTCCGACGTCGTGACATTCGCGCCAATTTCGGATTCGAGAATTGGGGCAATTATCAAAAACTCAGTTAACGGATGGAAATTGCTCGACAAGAAATCATAAATCGGGACCACAGGTATCTATACTTCAAAGTATCCAATAATTACTTGAAGCCTGTATCACAGGATCACGGTATCCGGGAGGGGGGCGTCCGGCGCCCGTGATGAGGACGATGGCGGGGCGACGCCCGCTCGCGCTCCTCGGCGCGTGAAACCTGAGCCGCCGACAGGCGGCGGCGCATCGTCACACCGCGCGAAGACCCGGGCTCGACGTTCGGCGCAAGCCCGCGGGCGCCGGGCCACGAGGATGCCGGGGATTGGAGCGATCGTCGGCAACACCACCGTGCTCGTGGCGATCGACGGGGCGACTCTGCGCGCGGCCCTGGAGAACGGTTTTCGGGATCTCGGCCGCCCGTCCGGCCGGTTCCTGCAAGTCTCCGGAATGACGGTGACCCTGGACCCGAACGCACCGCCGGGCCGGCGCGTCGTGTCGGCGACCGTCGGCGGTGCCCCGCTGGAGGATGCCCGCACCTATCGCGTGGCGGCCAACGATTTCATGCTGCGCGGCGGCAACGATTACGGGATACGCGCAAATTACGGGATATTCGCAAGAGGCCGAGTCCTGATCGGCGGCAACGATGGCAAGCTCCTCGCCAACGAGGTGATGGCCTGTCTCCGCACCCGTTCGCCGCTGCCGGCCGAGACGGAGGCCCGCATCCGGGATGCTCTGCCCCGGTGCCCGGTCGCCCTTTCGGGACAGTTCTCCGTCATTGCGAGGCGAAGCCGAGCAATCCAGGGCGCGACGCAGGCCGGACGAGGCACGTTGCGTCATTCCGAAACCCATTCGCCGGCAGGATCGCCTGACGGCTCGCCATGACGGAAAGCGGGGTCTCCCCGCATCCGAACCCATTCACCGCAAACAGCATGATCGGTGCTCGCATGACCGGACCCGTCGAAGCCGCGCTCGAAGCGTTCCGCGCCAGCGGCTCCCCCTGGCTCGCCCTGCCCTTCTTCGCGGAGGGCGCGGCGGATCGGGTCGCGAAGCGGGTCGATGAGCGCGTCGCGGCCGGGGCGCGGGTGCTGCCGGAGCCCTCCGCGATCTTCCGGGCCCTGACGCTGACCCCGCTGCCGACGGTGAAGGCGGTGATCCTCGGCCAGGATCCCTACCCGACGCCGGGCGACGCCAACGGGCTGGCCTTCTCCTATGTCGGCGGGCGCCGCCTGCCGGCCTCGCTCAAGGTGATCCTGGCCGAACTGATCCCTCAGGAGGGCAAGCCCGATCGCTCCACCGGCGACCTGTCCGGCGATCTGTCCCCTTGGGCCGAGCGCGGGGTGCTGCTGCTCAACACGGCGCTCACGGTGGAGGCGGGCAAGGCCGGGGCGCATCTGCGGCTCGGCTGGGCGCGGCTCACCGACGAGGCGGTGGCCGCCGTGTCGGCCCGGGACGCACCGGCGGTGTTCCTGCTCTGGGGCGCCCAGGCCCGCGCCCGCGAGGCGCTGATCGACGGGTCGCGCCACGGCATCGTCGCCTCCGGCCACCCCTCGCCGCTCAACCGGGCCCGGGACTTTCCGGGCTCGCGGCCGTTCGCGCGGGCGAACGAATGGCTCGAAGCCCACGGCCGCGCGCCGATCGCTTGGCGGCTGCGATAGGTGGGCGGCCGATCGCATCGATCCCCGTCATCGCGAGCGGAGGCGAAGCGATCCAGCCGCGCGACCTTTTCGGATAAGAGCAGCGCCCCGGATGGCTTCGGCTTCGCCGCGCCATGACGGTGCACCTGGGCTGCCGGAGCACCGGCCCGAGAGGGGGTTGCCGCTTTCGGAAAAAGACGAGGCGAAAACAGAGACCCGGATTCCAAAAGAAGCCGCCCCCGACCGGGTTGCGGTCGAGGCTCGGATCGGTTGACCGCAGCCGACGGGTCGAACCCATCGGCCGTGCTGTCAAGCGGCGGCCTTGGCGGCGGCGAGGGCGTTCTCGTTGGCCAGGGTGAAGCCGGCTTTCGGCGCGGCCGGCCGACCGGTGGCGGCGAGGCTGGTCAGTTCGCCGGCGGAGGCATGCACGCCGCCCTCGTTGCCGAAGCGGTCGGCCAGCAGAACGACCAAGGTGACGTTGGCGACGGCGGCGGCGAGAACGGCGAGGGCGATCATCGGGGTCGGGTCCGTTGGTGCGTTGCGATAAAGCGTATATCGCATTGCACCCAGAAATATGGCATGCCAGATACCGAAGCTCGGATATTCGCCCGGCGCATGGCGGCACCGGCCTCCCGCCGGAGCCGCGCCTACGGCTTCCTGGTCTCGTCCTTGGACCCGCCCGCCGCGGGCGTGGTGCTGCTGCCGGCGCGCTCGACCTTCGCCGCCTCGCGCAGCTTGACGATGGTGTCCTGCTGCGCCTTGCGGGTGAGGTACTGGTCGATCTGCTCCTTCATCTCGTCGAAGGTCGGCACGGGCTTGGTCCGCTTCTCCTCGACGCGCAGGACGTGCCAGCCGAACTGGGTCTTGACCGGATCGGAGACCTGACCGGGGGCGAGCTTGAAGGCGGCGTCGGCGAAGGGCTTCACCATCCGTTCCTGGGTGAACCAGCCGAGATCGCCCCCTTCCGTCTTCGAGCCCGGGTCCTTCGAGAGCTCGGCCGCGATCTTGGCGAAATCCTCGCCGCCCTTGATGCGGGCTGCGATCTTCTTCGCCTCGTCCTCGCTCTCGACGAGGATGTGGCGGGCATGCACCTCCTCCTCGGGCTTCATCGACTTGACGGTCTGGTCGTAGAGCGCCTTGGCGGCCTCGGGCGTCACCGCCTTCCTGGCCTCGCGCTCCAGGTAGTCGTCGAGCAGGAGCTTGTCGCGGAAATAGGCGAGCTTGCGCTTGAAGTCGGGGCCGTCGCCGACCTTGGCCGCTTCGGCCGCCTGCGCGCCGACCTTGAGGTCGACCATGTAATCGACGAGCAGGTTCTGCTTGGCCCCCTCGTCGACGCCGGGCAGCGACAGGGCCGGGTCTTCGCCGGCCAGCGCGAGGTCGGCGGCGGTGATCGGCTGGCCGTTGACCCGGGCCACCACCGCCTCCGGCGGAACCGCCGCCGAGACGGGGGCGGGGGCGCTCGGTGCCTTCTGGCCGGCGGGCGCCTGGGCCAGGGCGAGGCTCGGCGCGGCGAGGATCAGCGCGAGGGCGCTCGCGCGCCGGAGGGAGAACGGAATCGGCATCGGAAGCGTCGTTTCCTTGGGCGTCGTCCCCGCCGGCCGGTCTTCTGACGTCCGGGTCGTGTCCCGCGCGGGGCTCGTCGGATGCGGCGGGTGCCGCGACGAAAGCGCGTCACAGGTGGCCCGCCGCTCCGGCAAAGGCAAGCGTGACCGGCATCAACAGGTCGTCGGCGCGGCGCGCTCCCCGTCGGCGGCGATCCCGCATCCCACGTGCCCGCGCGACGGATTGCGACGGATTCCCGTGCGCCTTCCCGTGCGCCCCGGTATGCGTCCGCCCCGGCACTACCGGATGCGCCTGCGGACATTTACCTCTATAAGCCCGCCCCATGCAGGCCGGCGGCGCCCCGAAAATGCCGCCCGCGACGACCTCACGACCGCAGGTTCACGATGCTCGGTGCCCTCGCCAAGAAGATTTTCGGCTCGTCCAACGACCGCCGCGTCAAGGGTTTTCGCCCGCGCGTCGCGGCCATCAATGCGCTGGAGCCCGAAGTCGGCGCGCTGTCCGACGAGCAGTTGCGCGCCCGCACGCAGGGCTTCCGCGATCAGCTCGCCGCCGGCACCCGCCTCGACGACCTGCTGGTTCCCGCCTTCGCCACCGTGCGCGAGGCGGCCAAGCGCGTGCTCGGCCAGCGCCATTTCGACGTGCAGATGATCGGCGGCATGGTGCTGCACGAATCCGGCATCTCGGAGATGAAGACCGGCGAGGGCAAGACCCTGGTGGCGACCCTGCCGGTCTACCTCAACGCGCTGGAGGGCAAGGGCGTCCACGTCGTCACGGTCAACGACTACCTCGCCTCCCGCGACGCCGAGTGGATGGGCCGGGTCTACCGCTTCCTGGGGCTCACCGTCGGCACCATCGTGCACGGGCTCGACGACGGGCAGCGCAAGGAAGCCTATGCCTGCGACATCACCTACGGCACCAACAACGAGTTCGGCTTCGACTATCTGCGCGACAACATGAAGTACGAGCTCTCGCAGATGTCGCAGCGGGGGC
Source organism: Methylorubrum populi (assembly GCA_036946625.1). Lineage (NCBI taxonomy): Bacteria > Pseudomonadati > Pseudomonadota > Alphaproteobacteria > Hyphomicrobiales > Methylobacteriaceae > Methylorubrum > Methylorubrum populi. The sequence goes on along the minus strand of JAQIIU010000003.1, from coordinate 181,082 downwards.
ATCACTTCGCCATCGTCGACGAGGTGGACTCGATCCTCATCGACGAGGCGCGCACGCCGCTGATCATCTCCGGTCCCGTGGACGACCGCTCGGAGCTCTACGTCGCGGTCGACGGGATCATGCCGCTTCTGGTGCCCGAGCACTACGACCTCGACGAGAAGCAGCGCCAGGTCTCGCTGACGGAAGCCGGCAACGAGTTCATCGAGGAAGCCTTGCGCGACGCGGGCATCCTCAAGGAGGGCGACCTCTACGACGCCCACAACGTCACGCTCGTGCACCACGTGAACCAGGCTTTGCGCGCCCACACCCTGTTCACGCTCGACAAGGACTACATCGTCAAGAACGACGAGGTCGTCATCATCGACGAGTTCACCGGCCGCATGATGCAGGGCCGGCGCTACTCGGAAGGGCTGCACCAGGCGCTGGAGGCCAAGGAGCGGGTGACGATCCAGCCCGAGAACCAGACGCTCGCCTCGATCACCTTCCAGAATTATTTCAGACTTTACAGGAAGTTGGCCGGCATGACCGGCACCGCCTCGACCGAGGCCGACGAGTTCGCCGAGATCTACAAGCTCGACGTGGTCGACATCCCGACCAACAAGGAGATCGAGCGCGTCGACGAGGACGACGAGGTCTACCGCACCGTCGAGGAGAAGTACGAGGCGATCATCAAGGAGATCGACAAGGCCCATGCCCGGCACCAGCCGGTGCTGGTCGGCACGGGCTCGATCGAGAAGTCGGAGCTGATCGGCGAGCTCCTGAGACGGGCCGGCTACACGCCGCTCGACTATTCCGACCCGAACGCGCTGACCGACGTCTACAAGGCCGCCCGCGAGAACCGGGTGACGAAGCGCTTCGCCGTGCTCAACGCCCGCTTCCACGAGCAGGAGGCCTACATCGTGGCGGAAGCCGGCGTGCCGGGCGCGATCACCATCGCCACCAACATGGCCGGCCGCGGCACCGACATCAAGCTCGGCGGCAACCTCGAAATGCGCATCGAGAAGGAACTCGGCGGCCTGGCCGAGGGGCCGGAGCGCGCGGCGGCGATCGAGGCGCTCAAAGCCGAGATCGCCGAGAACCGCGCCAAGGTGCTGGCCTCGGGCGAGAAGGCCGACCCGGAGGCGGGCCGCAAGAAGGACCTGCCGGGCGGGCTCTACATCATCGGCACCGAGCGCCACGAGTCGCGCCGCATCGACAACCAGTTGCGCGGCCGCTCCGGCCGCCAGGGCGATCCCGGCCGCTCGAAGTTCTACCTGTCCCTCAAGGACGACCTGATGCGCATCTTCGGGTCCGACCGCATGGACGGGATGCTGCAGCGGCTCGGCCTGGAGCAGGGCGAGGCGATCATCCACCCCTGGATCAACAAGGCGATCGAGAAGGCGCAGCAGAAGGTCGAGGCGCGCAACTTCGACATGCGCAAGAACGTGCTCAAGTACGACAACGTGATGAACGACCAGCGCAAGGTCGTGTTCGAGCAGCGCCGCGACCTGATGGGCCAGGAGAGCGTGCGCGAGACCGTCGACGAGATGCGCCACGGCGTGATCGACGACCTCGTGGCCGTCCACATTCCCGAGAACGCCTATGCCGAGCAGTGGGATGCGGAAGGCCTGAAGGCCCGCGCCCGCGACCTGCTCGACCTCGACCTGCCGGTGGAGGCGTGGGTCAAGGAAGAGGGCATCGCCGACGAGGAGATCCGCGAGCGCCTGCGCAAGGCCTCGGACGAGGCCTACGCCGCCCGGGTCGAGCGCAACGGCGCGGAGGTGACGGCCTATGTCGAGAAGCAGGTGGTGCTGCAGGTGCTCGACCACCTCTGGCGCGACCACCTCGTCACCCTCGACCACCTGCGGCAGGTGATCGGCTGGCGCGGCTTCGCCCAGCGCGATCCGCTCAACGAGTACAAGTCGGAGGCCTTCGAGCTGTTCAACGGCCTCGTGGCCAGCTTGCGCGAGCAGGTCACCGCCCAGCTCGCCCATGTCGAGATCATGCATCAGGGGCCCGAGGATTTTCCCGAGGGCGGCTTCGAGGGGGCGGGCTTCGCCGAACCGCAATTGCCGCCGATGTTCCCCGAGCACCGCGACCCGGCCACCGGCGAGAACGCGTTCGCCTATCCCGGCACGGGCAGCGACGGCGGGGCCGGCCCGGCCTACGGCTTCGCCGCGCGCGATCTCTCGGCGGACACGGCGGTGCTGGAGCGCAAGCCCGACGACGCCGCCACCTGGGGCAAGGTCGGCCGCAACGAGCCCTGCCCCTGCGGCTCGGGCAAGAAGTACAAGCATTGCCACGGCCGCTTCGCCGCCGAAGCGTGAGACGGCCATGAGCGGCACGATCGTCTACGCCTTGGAGCCGGATCTCGACGCGGAATCCTTTCGCGATGTCCTCGTCGCGTCCGGCCTCGCGCTGCGGCGACCGGCGGAACGCCTCGAACGGCTCGGCCGGATGCTGGCGGCCTCCGACCTGATCGTCACGGCCCGGCTCGAAGGGCGCCTCGTCGGCGTGGCGCGCACGCTGACCGACTTCGCCTTCTGCGCCTATCTCTCCGACCTCGCGGTGGCCCGCGACTGCCAGGGTCTCGGCATCGGCCGGCGGCTCATCGCCGAGACGCGGGCCGCGGCCGGCCCCGAGACCAGCCTGCTGCTCACCGCCGCGCCCGGCGTCGAGGGCTATTACGAGGCGATCGGCATGCCGCGGGTGCCGCACGCCTTCCGCTACGACAAGGCGCGGTAGACGAGAGGCCACCCTGATACCGGATGCCCGCTTCGGCTTCCCCCGCCATCGCGAGCGTCGGCGAAGCGATCCAGCGTCGCGACTCGTCCGGCGCCGTCGCGCTCCTGGATTGCTTCGCCTGACGGCTCGCAATGACGGGGCGGGGCCCCTTTTCCGCCCCTTGCCGTCCTTGCGAGGCGGAGCCGAAGCCATCCAGGGGCATGGCGCTACCCGGAAGTGCCGCTTTGCCCTGCCGCCACCTCCAGCGCCCGCGCGATCAGCCGTTCCCGGGCCGCCGCGTCGTCGGGGCAACCGCTGGTGAGCCAGAGTTCCCGGGCCGCCCTCAACCCCGCTCCGACCGCGCGGCCCGGCGGCACGCCCCGCGCGACGAGGTCGGCGCCCGTGATGGGCAGGATGGGCCGCGCGCCGGCGGCGGCCATCCGGTCGAGAACGGCACGGGCGTCCGGCGTCACCCAAGGGCGCGGCTCGCCGTCGAGGACGGTCAGCACCGCGTGCAGCGGCTCGGCGCCGTGGGTCGCGACGAGGGCCGGCACGGCCTCCGCGTCGATCATGGGCTGGTCGTGCAGGGGGGCGAGGGCCGCGGCGTAGCCCGTGAGGCGCGCATGCTCGGCCCGCGACAGGCGCAGGCTCGCCTGAAACCGGTCGGCATCCTCGCCCGTCCGCACGGCCAGCGCCGCGAACCGGTCGGTGGCGTCGAGAGGCGGCTCCGCGGCGGCGCAGCGGGCGAACCGGCCGAGTTCGCCGACGCCGCCGAGGATGCGCAGGAGCAGGCCGGTCTCGCTCAAGGCGGCCACCGCATCGACCGCGCGGGGGGCGAGCAGCAGCTTCAGGAACTCCGCGCGCACCCGTTCCCGCGAGAGCCGGTCGAGGCTGTCGCGGGCCGCGATCGAGGCCGCGAGACCGTCCGGGTCCGGTGCGCCGCGTCCGTAGCGGGCGTGGAAGCGGAAGAAGCGCAGCAGCCGCAGGGCGTCCTCGCGCAGGCGGGTGGCGGCGTCGCCGATGAAGCGCACCCGGCCGGCGGCGAGGTCGGCCACGCCTCCGGTCGTGTCGTGCAGGCCCCCGCTTCCATCGAGGGAGAGCGCGTTGACGGTGAAGTCGCGCCGCTCGGCATCGCGAGAAAAGTCGCGGCCGAAGCGCACCACCGCGTGGCGCCCGTCGGTCTCGACATCCTCGCGCAGGGTCGTCACCTCGTGCGGCTCGCCCGCCACGACGAGGGTGACCGTGCCGTGCTCGATCCCCGTCGGCTCCGCCTTGATCCCGGCGGCGCGGGCACGGTCCATCACCGCTTCGGGCGGCAGCGTCGTGGCGAGGTCGATGTCGCTGACGATCGTTCCGAGCAGCGCGTCGCGCACGCAGCCGCCGACGAGGCGCGTTTCCTCTCCCGGCGCGTCGAGCGCCGCGAGGCAGGCCCGTACGCCGTCGCGCGCCAGCAGCCGGGCCGGGCCGTCCGCGTCGAGGGGAGCGGGAAGCGCGTCGTGGATCATTCGAAGTGGATCATTCGAAATGGCCCGGCACCAGCCGCCCGTTCTCGTAGCGCGGCGGCACGTAGCCGTCCCGGGTGCGCTGCGCCGTCAGGCCGGTCAAGACCAGGGAGGCGACGACGATGAACAGCCCGGCCAGCACCAGCCGCGTCCATTGCGGCTTCCAGTGCGCATGGTCGAGGGGCGAGCGGCGGGCGAACAGCAGCCAGCCCGCGAAGGCCAGGAAGGGCAGGGAGAACAGGAGGATTTCCTGCAGGACGAGGCGGAGCATCGGTGGCACATGTCTCGCGCGGGGCCGCGGGTCGCCCGTCAGACGTAGAGGCGTTGGTAGAGGTTGTGCACGATCCCCGCCGTGACGCCCCAGATCAGGTGTTCCGCGAAGGGGATGGCATAGTAATGGCGCGTCCGGCCCCGCCATTCTCCCGAGCGGACGCGATGCCGCGCCGGGTCCATCAGGAAGGCCAGCGGCACCTCGAAGCAGGCGGCCACCTCCGCCGGGTTCGGTGTCACCGCGGCCTCGCGCGCCACGAGGCCGAGCACCGGCACCACGAGGAAGCCGGTGGCCGAGAGATAGGGGTCGAGATAGCCGAGCGGGCGCACCGTGCCGCTCTCCAGCCCGATCTCCTCCCGCGCCTCGCGCAGGGCCGTGTCGATCGGCGATGTGTCCTCGGGATCGACCTTGCCGCCGGGAAAGGCCACCTGTCCCGAATGGTCGCGCAGGTGCGCCGCCCGCCGCGTGAACAGGAGCGTGACGCCCTCCCGCCGCCCGATCGCCGGCACCAGCACCGCGGCGTGGCGGTGCGGCGTGGCCGGGGCGACGGCGAAGCCCTCCGGGTCGAGGTCGTGGTCGCCGCGCGGATTGGCGAGCGGCACGCCGGGCCCCGGCGGCACGTGGCCCAGGCGGCTTTCCGCCCGGGCGAGGAAGGCGTCGAGGTCGAAGGCTCCGGCGGCGACGCCCGCCTCGGGCAGCCTCACGCGGCCTCCGCCGGGGCGATGCGGTGGAACCGGCCGCCGGCCCAGAGCCCGAACCACCTTTGCCCGTCGATCTCCCGCTCCTCGCCCATCCCGACGAGGTCGTAGGTGAGCGGGCGGCTCACCAGGGCCCAGAGGTCGCGGCGCACGTGGAGATAGGGCTTGAGGCCCTCCGCCCCGTCCTCGAAGCGCAAGGGATGCCCGGCATCGGCCGGCACGAGGTCGTCCACGGTGGTGCGGAAGGCGATGCGGCGCGCCTCGCCCTCGCCCTCCACCGCCATCTCGACGGCGGCGAAGGGCGCGTCGTCGACGGTGATGCGCACCTTCTCGGCGGGGGTGACGAGCACGGTCGAGCCGTCGGGCTCCTTGCGCAGGATCGAGGCGAAGAGCGCGACGAGCTTCGGCCGCCGGATCGGCGAGCCGTTGTGGAACCACGTGCCGTCGGCGGCGATGCGGATGTCGATGTCGCCGCAATGCTGCGGGTTCCAGTTCTCCACCGGCGGCAGGCCGCGTTTGCCGATCGCGCCGAGGGCGGCGCCGAGGCGGGCGAGGGCGGGATCGTCGGAGGTCATGGTTTGTCGCCCGGCTTGTCCCGCAGAACCTTCCAGATCCCCGTCACCGCCGCGAGCGGGCGTCCGCCGCTGATGAGGGTGCCGCGCACGAAGACCAGGGACGAGGTCTTGCGCACGATCTCCGGCACGGTCTCGACCAGGTCGCCGATCCGGGCCGCGCCGACGAACTGGCTCGACATCTCGACGGTCACGGCGTCGGCCTCGTCGCAGGCGTCGCGCACGGTGATGCCGAGCGCCCGGTCGGCGAAGGTCAGCAGCATGCCGCCGTGGACGATGCCGACGAGGTTGCCGTGTTTCTCCTCCGTGCAGAAGGCGAACGCCTTCCGGCCGTCGACCGTGCGGTGATAGACCGGCCCGACATGGGCGATGAAGCCCGGATCGGTGAAGGCTTCCCAGCCGTCGGGGAACGCCGCACTCTCCTCGTCCGTCATCCGGTCTCGCCTCCCGAGCCGCAGGGCGGAGGGGCCGCCCCGCGATGCACGATGTCGCGGCCATCCTGCCCTGTGCCGCCAGCCCGCCATATAGGGCATCGCTCCGGCAAGGTGATGCCGAACCGGTGCCGATCGGCCGCGCGGTCGCGCCGCGCTTGCGTTCGGCCCGCGTTCGGCGCCAGACTCAAGCACTTTCCCGGGCCGCCGAGCCCGGTCATCGCAGGGTTCCACTTCATGGCACAGGGCGCCGGACCGGCCAGTACGACGAGCCTCGACGACGGGATCGTCGCCACCGCCGAGACCTGCCTCGCCGCGATTCGTGAGGCGCGGGAGGCGATCCACGGGGTGATCTTCGGGCAGGAAAGAATCGTCGATCTCGCCCTCGTCACGATCCTGGCCGGCGGCCACGGCCTGCTCGTCGGCCTGCCGGGCCTGGCCAAGACCAAGCTGGTCGAGACGCTGGGCACCGTGCTCGGCCTCGATGCCCGCCGCGTGCAGTTCACGCCGGACCTGATGCCGTCCGACATCCTCGGCACCGAGATCCTGGACGAGGATGCCGAGCGCCGCCGCTCCTTCCGCTTCGTCAAGGGGCCGGTCTTCACCCAGCTCCTGATGGCCGACGAGATCAACCGCGCCAGCCCGCGCACCCAATCGGCCCTGCTCCAGGCGATGCAGGAGCACTTCGTCTCGGTGGCGGGCGAGCGCCACGACCTGCCGCGCCCCTTCCACGTTCTGGCGACGCAGAACCCGATCGAGCAGGAGGGCACCTACCCGCTGCCCGAGGCGCAGCTCGACCGCTTCCTCCTGGAGATCGACGTCGGCTATCCCGACCGTGCCGCCGAGCGCCGCATCCTGATCGAGACCACCGGCGTCGAGGACACATACGCGAAGGCGGTGATGACCACCGGGCAGTTGCTGACCGCCCAGCGCCTCGTGCGGCGCCTGCCGGTGGGCGATGCCGTGGTCGACGCCATCCTCGACCTCGTGCGCTCCGCCCGGCCTGAAGGCGGCGATCCGAGTGTCGCGAAAAGACTGCTGTGGGGGCCGGGCCCCCGCGCCAGCCAGGCGCTGACGCTCGCCGTGCGCGCCCGCGCGCTGATCGAGGGCCGCGTCGCTCCTTCCGTCGCCGACGTGAAGGCGCTGGCCGAGTCGGTGCTCAAGCACCGCATGGCGGTGACCTTCGCCGCGCGGGCCGACGGCGAGACGGTGACCGGCCTGATCGGCCAGCTCGCCGCCAAGCTCTGAGTTCGGCGCGCATGGCCTCCACCCGGCTCGTCGAGGCCGAGAGCCGCCGCCCCGGCGGCGCGGAGACCGGCGGCGCGCTGGCGCTCGCCGAGGTGATGCCGCGCCTCGTGCTCGAATCGCGGCGCGTCTCCGGCACCCTGGCGCACGGCCTGCACGGTCGCCGCCGGGCGGGGCCGGGCGAGAGCTTCTGGCAGTTCCGCCCCTTCGTCACCGGCGAGGCGGCCGCGCGCATCGACTGGCGCCGCTCGGCCCGCGACGACCGGCTCTACGTGCGCGAGCGCGAGTGGGAGGCCGCCCACAACATCTGGATCTGGATCGACCGTTCCGCCTCCATGGGCTTCGCCTCGGAGCTGGCCCAGACCTCCAAGGTCGAGCGGGCGCTGGTGCTCGGGCTCGCGCTCGCCGACACCTTCGTGGAGGGCGGCGAGCGCGTCGGCCTGCTCGGCCTCACCCGCGCCAGCGCCTCGCGCGGCATCGTCGAGACGCTGGCCCAGGCGCTCGTCGACGACCGGGCCGGGCTGACCCGGGATCTGCCGCCGGCCGCACGGCCCGGCCGCTTCGACGAGGTGGTGCTGATCAGCGATTTCCTCACGCCGCTGGACCGGGTGCGGGAGACGGTGCAGGGCGCGTCCGTCCAAGGCAACCGCGGCCATCTCGTGCTGGTGGCCGATCCGGTCGAGGAGACCTTCCCCTTCACGGGACAGGCCGTGCTGCACGATCCGGAAGGCGGCCCGAGTCTCGATATCGGCGAGGCGAGCGCCTGGGGCGAGGCCTATCGCCGGCGCATCGCCGCCCACCGCGACGGCCTCGCGGCGATCGCCCGGCAGCGGGGCTGGACGCTGACGATCCACCGCACCGACCGGCCGGCGAGCGAGGCGGCCCTGCGCGTGCTCACCCTCGTCGCCGCCGCGCGCGGGCTCGGCTGAAAGGCGAACCGCATTGTTCGGAGTCCCGCTCACCTTCGCCGCTCCCCTCGCGCTCGCCGCGCTCGCCGCGCTGCCGGCCCTGTGGGTGCTGCTGCGGGTCACGCCGCCGCGCCCGCGCCGCATCGCCTTTCCGCCGCTGGCGCTGGTCGCCGACCTGCTGCCGAAGCGCGAGACCCCGGCCCGCACCCCGCCCTGGCTCCTGATCCTGCGCATCCTCACCGCCGCCTGCCTGATCCTCGCGGTGGCGGGGCCGGTGTGGAATCCCGGCGGCATCGGCGCCGCAGCGGGGCGCACTCCGCTGCTCCTCGTCCTCGACAACGGCTTCGTCGCCGCCCACGACTGGCGCGACCGCCTGCGTGCGGCCACCGGCGAGATCGAGGCCGCCGCCCGCGACGGGCGCCCGGTGGCCCTGGTCGCCAGCGCCGAGGCGCCGGCCCCGTTCGAGGCACGGCCCCCGGCCGCTGCGCTTGAACGCCTGCGGGCGATCCAGCCGCGCCCGCATCTGGCCGACCGGGGCGCGCATCTGGCCGCGATCGGCACCTTCCTCGAGCGGATGCCGGGCGCCTCCCTCGTCTGGATCAGCGACGGCGTGCGCGGCGTCGGCGAGGCGGATTTCGCTAAGACGCTCGGCGAACTGGCGATCCGCCACGGCAGCGCCGTGACCGTGCTGAAGGCGGAGCGCTCTCCCGCGCTCGCGCTCGAAGGCTCACCGGTGCAGCCGGGCGAAAAGCTGTCGGCGCAGGTTCTGCGGGCGCAGGCGAACGGCCGCGATGCCGGGCTGGTGCGGGCCCTCGACCAGAAGGGCCTGCCGCTCGCCGAGAGCCGCTTCACGTTCCAGCCGGAGGCGCTGGAGACGGCCGTGACCTTCGACCTGCCGGTGGAACTGCGCAACGCCATCGCCCGGCTCGAGATCGAGGGCGAGCACGCGGCCGGCGCCGTGGTGCTGATGGACGAGCGCGGCAAGCGCCGCCGGGTCGGCCTCGTCTTCGGCGGCACGCTCGATCAGGCCCAGCCCCTGCTCGCGCCGACCTACTACCTCGCCAAGGCGCTGACCCCCTTCGCCGACGTGCAGCAGCCCCGCGGCGGCCAGGGCACGGCGGAATCGATCGGCCAGATGCTCGACAACCAGGTCTCGGTGCTGGCGCTCGCCGATGTCGGCGCGCTCGACGACCGCACCCTGGCGCGGGTGGAGACGTTCGTGGACGAGGGCGGGCTGCTGCTGCGCTTCGCCGGGCCGCGGCTCGCCGCCGGCAACGACCCGCTCGTGCCCGTGCGCCTGCGCCGGGGCGGGCGCTCGCTGGGCGGCACCCTGTCCTGGGACCGGCCGAAGACGCTGGCCGCCTTCGCCCCCGAGAGCCCCTTCGCCGGCCTGAACCCGCCCGCCGATATCGGCGTGCGCCGCCAGATCCTGGCCGAGCCCGACGGCGACCTGCCGGGCAAGACCTGGGCGGCGCTTCAGGACGGCACGCCGATCGTCACCGCCGGGAAGCGGGGGCAGGGGCTCGTGGTGCTGTTCCACGTCACCGCCGACACCACGTGGTCGAACCTGCCGCTGTCGGGCCTGTTCGTGGACATGCTGCGCCGGGTGGTCGGGCTGGCCGGCCCCTCCGCCAAGCTGCCCCAGGGCGAGGGGCGGCAAGCCAAGGCGGCCCTGCTGGCGCCGCGCCTGACCCTCGACGGCTTCGGCGCGCTCGGCTCGCCGCCGGCCGGCGCCACCGCCGTCCCGGCCGACTTCGCCGACCGCGCCGGGCCCGAGCACCCGCCGGGCTTCTACGGCACGGCGGAGGGCGGCATCGCCGTCAACGCCCTGGCGCCCGGCGACCGGCTCGAACCCCTCGACCTCACCGGTCTCGCCGGCGCCCGGATGGGCGCGCTCGCCGGTGCCCAGACATGGGACCTGCGCGCGCTCCTGTTCAGCCTCGCCCTCGCGCTGCTCGCCCTCGACACCCTGGCCGGCCTCTGGCTCGGCGGCTTCTTTCGCAATGCCGGCCGCGTCTCGCGCGGGCGAGCGGCGCCCGCCGCCCTTCTCCTGCCGGCGCTGCTCGGCCTCGCGTTCGCCTCGCCCCCGGCGCGGGCGCAGGAACCGCCCGCCAACCGGCCGAACGGCATCGAATCGGCGCTGGCCACGCGGCTGGCCTTCGTCGTCACGGGCGACGCCGCGACCGACGCGGCGAGCCGGGCCGGCCTGTCGGGCCTGAGCCAGATGCTCGCCGCCCGCACCGCCCTGGAACCCGGCGAGCCGGCGGGCCTGAACCCGGAGAAGGACGAACTCGCCTTCTACCCGCTGATCTACTGGCCGATCGTGGCCGGGCGCCCGCAGCCGAGCGAGGCCGCGATCCGCAGGATCGACGCCTTCATGAGGAACGGCGGCACCGTGATCTTCGACACCCGCGACGCCCAGACCGCCCGCGCCGGCGGGCCGCCGACCCCGGAGACGGCCTACCTGCGCAAGATGCTCGGCACCCTCGAAGTGCCGGAACTGGAGCCGGTGCCGCCGGACCACGTGCTGACCAAGGCCTTCTACCTCGTCGATTCCTTCCCCGGTCGCACCGCCACCGGCCAGACCTGGGTCGAGACGCTTCCCCCGGCCGGCGAGGGCGGCGAGCGCCGCCCGGCGCGCGCGGGCGACGGCGTCACGCCGATCATCATCACCGGCAACGATCTCGCCGCCGCCTGGGCGGTGGGCCGCAACGGCGAGCCGCTCTATCCCGTGAGCGGTGACCAGCGGCAGCGCGAGATGGCGTTCCGCGGCGGCATCAACATCGTGATCTACACGCTGACCGGAAACTACAAGGCCGATCAGGTCCACGTGCCGGCCCTGCTGGAGCGGTTGGGACAGTGATTGTCTTGAAGACAGGCATGCCGCAGGCACCCTCCCCACCAGAGGGGGGAGGGGTTTTCGTGGATTCTCCTGAAGGCCCCGCCCCATGCTGAGCCTCAGCTTCACCCCCCTCGTCCCCTGGCCGATCCTGGCCGCCTTCGGCGTGCTCGCCGCGATCCTCGCCGTGGGGGCGGTGCTCGCCCGCGGGCGCACGGCCCTGCTGCGGGCGCTGGCGCTGGGCCTCGTCGTCCTCGCGCTCGCCAACCCCTCGCTCGTGCGCGAGGACCGCGACCCGGTGAAGGATGTGGCGGCCATCGTCGTCGACCGCTCCGGCTCGCAGAGCCTCGGCGACCGCCCGGCCATGACCGACGCGGTCAAGGCCGAGCTGGAGCGCCGCTTCGGCGGGCTCGCCAACATCGAGCCCCGCTTCATCGAGGTCGGCGACGCGCAAGGGGCCGAGAGCGACGACGGCACCAAGCTGTTCACGGCCCTGACCCAGGCGCTGGCCGACGTGCCGCCGGAGCGGATCGCCGGCGTGGTGATGCTCACCGACGGCGTGGTGCACGACATCCCCGCCTCCCTCGACGCCCTCGGGCTGAAGGCGCCGCTGCACGTCCTCGTCACCGGCCGCCCGGACGAGCGCGATCGCCAGATCAGGATGCTGGAAGCGCCCCGCTTCGGCATCGTCGGCAAGGACGTCACGGTGCGCGCCGAGGTGATGGAGCGCGGCGGCACCGGCACGGCGACCGTCACCGTGCGCCGCGACGGGGAGGAGATCGACCGGCAGAGCATCCGTACCGGCGTGCCGTTCTCGCTGACCACGCATATCGAGCACGGCGGCCCGAACGTGGTCGAGATCGAGGTCGAGCCGCTTCCCGGCGAGCTCACCACGGTGAACAACCGCGCCGTGCTCCCCATCGAGGGAATCCGCGAAAAACTCAGGGTGCTGCTGGTCTCCGGCGAGCCGCACCAGGGCGAGCGGACGTGGCGCAACCTCCTGAAGTCGGATGCATCCGTCGATCTCGTCCACTTCACGATTCTCCGGCCGCCGGAGAAGCAGGACGGCACGCCGATCTCCGAACTCTCGCTGATCGCCTTCCCGACCCGCGAGCTGTTCGTCCAGAAGATCAAGGACTTCGACCTCATCATCTTCGACCGCTACGCCAACCAGAGCGTGCTGCCGTCGGCCTATTTCGACAACATCGTCCGCTACGTGCGCGAGGGCGGGGCGCTGCTCATCGCCGCCGGGCCGGAATTCGCCGGCCCCGCCAGCCTCGCCCGCACCCGGCTCGCCTCGATCCTGCCGGGCGATCCCTCGATGAAGGTGCTCGAGCAGCCGTTCAAGGCCGCGCTCACCGAGACCGGGCACCGCCATCCCGTCACCCGGGCGCTGCCCGGCTCGGAATCGAATCCGCCGGCCTGGGGCGACTGGCTGCGCATCGTCTCGGCCCGGACCCGGACCGGCATCCAGCCGATCCTGTCCGGCGCCAACGGCCTGCCGCTGCTGGCGCTCTCGCGCGAGGACAAGGGCCGCGTCGCGCTGATGCTGTCCGATCAGGCCTGGCTCTGGGCCCGCGGCTACCAGCGGGGCGGCCCCTATCTCGACCTGCTGCGGCGCCTCGCCCACTGGCTGATGAAGGAGCCGGCCCTCGAAGAGGAGGCGCTGCGGGCGCAGGTCACCGGCCGCGGCCGCGAGGTGCGGGTGGAACGCCAGGCCATGGCCGAGGAGGCCGGACCGGTCACGATCACCGGCCCGACCGGCAAGGAGCGCAGCCTCGATCTGTCGAAGGCGGAAGCCGGCCTGTTCACCGCGACCTTCGAGGCGGAGGGACTCGGGCTGCACACCGTCCGCTCGGGCAGCCTCGTCGCCTTCGTCAGCGTCGGCCCGGCCAACCCGCGCGAACTCGCCGACGTGTTCAGCGACACCGAGCGGCTGAAGGCCGTGGCCGAGGGCTCCGGCGGCACGGTGCGCCGGGTGGCGGCCTCCGGCGGCGGCATCGAGGTGCCGCGCCTCCAGATCACCCGCGGCGGGCGCCTCGGCGGCGCCGACTGGATCGGTTTCCGCCCGAGCGACGGCGCCACCGTGCGCGGTGTCGAGGTCTATCCCCTCGGCATCGGCCTGTGGGCGCTGGCGGCGCTCGCCGCGGCGGTGCTGGCGATGTGGCTGGTGGAGGGGCGGCGCGGGCGCGCGGCGTGACCTGACATGGCTCTGTCCGAGCGAGCGTCACCTGTGTAAAGCCGGTCGGGCATGACCGAATCCCTCCCGTTCCTGGCCGGCGGCGGCGAGGCCGCCCGCATGATCGCCGAGCGCGACTGGGCGGATCACCCCCTCGGGCCGCCGCAGAGCTGGCCGGACTCGCTGCGCACGGCGCTCAGCCTGATCCTGAATTCGCCCGAGAGCATGATCCTGGCCTGGGGGCCGGACCTGCACTTCTTCTTCAACGACACTTACTTCCCCCTGCTCGGCCCCCGCCTGTCCTGGGCGATGGGCGAGCGCTTCGACCGGGTCTGGGCCGATGGCTGGGAACAGGCCAAGCCGATCATCGACGACGCCTTCGCCGGAAGGAGCCGCCGCTTCGAGGACCTGCCCTGGACGCTCGCCACCGACCGGGGCGAGGCGCAGACGTGGTGGAGCTTCTCCTACTCGCGGGTGCTCGACGGCGAGGGCCGCATCGCCGGCCTGTTCATCTTCACCAACGAGACGACGCAGCGCGTCCGCACGGAAGCCCTCCAGCGCGAGACGGAAGCCGCCTCGCGCCGCAGCGAGGCGTTCCTGTCCGCGACCCTGGAGGGCCTGCCGGTCGGGGTGATCATCGCCGATGCGGACGGGCGGATCGTGCGCGACAACGCCGCCAACCGCGAGATCTGGGGCGTGCTGCCGGAAACGACGAACTGGGAGGGCTACGGCGGCTGGGTCGGCTACTGGCCGGAGACGGGCGAACGCCTGCGCGCCGAGGAGTGGGGCATGGCCCGCGCCCTCCTGCACGGCGAGACCGTGCGCGGCGAACTCGTCGAGATCGAGCGCTTCGACGGAGGCGGGCGGCGGCTGTTCCTCAACAACGCCGCGCCGATCCGCGATCGCGCGGGCGCCATCATCGGCGGCGTGGTGGCCGAACTCGACGTGACCGAGCGGATCGAGGTCGAGCGGCGCCTGCGGGTGAGCGAGGCGCTCGCCCGGGTGAATGCCGAGCGCGTCCGGCTCGCGCTCTCGGCGGGCGCGATCATCGGCACGTGGTTCTGGGACCTGCCGACCGACCGCTTCACCGTGGACGAGGCCTTCGCCCGCACCTTCGGTCTCGATCCGGCGCTGGGCCGCGAGGGCTTGAGCCTCGCCCAGGTGGTGGAGACCGTCCATCCCGACGACAAGGCCGGGCTGGCCGACGCGATCGACGGGGCCATCGCCCGCGGCGGCGCCTACGCCTACCAGTACCGGGTGCGGCGGGCGGACGGGCGCTATTACTGGATCGAGGCCAACGGCCGGGTCGATCACGCCCCCGACGGCACGCCGCTCAGCTTTCCCGGCGTGCTCATCGACGTCGAGGAGCGCCGCGCCGTCGAGGCGGAGCGCGACCGGGCGATCGTGCTCCTGCGCCGGCTCAACGAGACCCTGGAGGAGCAGGTCGCCGCGCGCACCGCCGAGCGCGACCGGATCTGGCAGGCCTCCAGCGACCTGCTGGCCGTCGCCAATTTCGAGGGCCGCTTCGTCAGCCTGAATCCGGCCTGGAGCGCGACGCTCGGCTGGAGCGAGGCCGAGTTGACGGCCGGGCCCTTCCTCGACTTCGTCCACCCGGAGGACCGGGAGCGGACGCTGGCCGCCGCCGCCGGCCTCGCCTGCGGCGAGATGCAGCTCGGCTTCGAGAACCGCTACCGCGCCCGGGACGGCCGCTATCGCTGGTTCTCGTGGAACGCCGTGCCGCGGGAGGGCCTCATCTTCGCCTCGGTGCGCGACGTCACCGCGATCAGGGAGCAGGCGCAGGCGCTCGCCGATGTCGAGGAGGCCCTGCGCCAGTCGCAGAAGATGGAGGCGGTGGGCCAGCTCACCGGCGGGCTCGCCCACGACTTCAACAACCTGCTCGCCGGCATCTCGGGCAGCCTGGAGCTGATGCAGGCCCGCATCAGCCAGGGGCGCCTGAAGGACGTCGACCGTTACATGAGCGCGGCGCAGGGGGCGGCCAAGCGCGCCGCCGCGCTCACCCACCGCCTGCTCGCCTTCTCCCGCCGCCAGACGCTGGACCCGAAGCCCACCGACGTGAACCGGCTGGTGGCCGGCATGGAGGAGCTGATCCGCCGCACCGTCGGCCCCACCATCGTCATCGAGGTGGTGGGCGCGGCCGGGCTCTGGCCCTCGCTCGTCGATCCGCCGCAGCTCGAGAACGCCCTGCTCAATCTCTGCATCAACGCCCGCGACGCCATGCCGGACGGGGGGCGCATCACCATCGAGACCGCCAACCGGTGGCTCGACACGGCGGCCGCGCGCCAGCACGACATGCCGCCGGGCCAGTACCTGTCGCTGTGCGTGACCGATACCGGCACCGGCATGAGCCCGGACGTGCGGGCCAAGGCGTTCGACCCGTTCTTCACCACCAAGCCCACCGGCCAGGGCACCGGGCTCGGGCTGTCGATGATCTACGGCTTCGCCAAGCAGTCGGGCGGGCAGGTGCGAATCTATTCGGAGGTCGGCCAGGGCACGACGGTCTGCGTCTACCTGCCCCGCTTCCACGGCGAGGCGGAGGAGCCGGACCCGCTCGGCCCCCTGGTCGACGCCCCCCGGGCCGAGCAGGGCGAGACGGTGCTCGTGGTCGACGACGAGCCGACGGTGCGGATGCTGGTGACCGAGGTTCTGGAGGATCTCGGCTACACCGCGATCGAGGCCGCCGACAGCGCCTCCGGCCTCAAGGTCCTGCAATCGGACGTGCGCATCGACCTGCTCATCAGCGATGTCGGCCTGCCCGGCGGCATGAACGGCCGCCAGATGGCCGACGCCGCCCGCGTCTCGCGCCCCGGCCTCAAGATCCTGTTCATCACCGGCTACGCCGAGAACGCCGCGGTCGGCAACGGCCACCTGGAGCCCGGCATGGCGGTGCTGACCAAGCCGTTCGTGGTCGAGACGCTGGGCCTGCGCATCCGGGAGATGATCGCGCGGGGGTAGCGGGTTTGCGCATCACCGCCCGCTCGCCGCAGCGAGTTCCCCCTTCAATCCCCCACCCGTTCGAAAAACCCGGCGATCGCCTCCGCCGCTTCCTCCGGCCGCTCCCGATGCGGGAAATGTCCGGCGCCCTCGAACGGGGTGAGGTCGAGATCCGAAAACGTTTCGCCGAGCCGGTCGGTCCATGCGTAGGGGAAGAGCGGGTCCTGCGTGCCCCAGCGGATGCAGGTAGGAACCGTGATCGGCGGCAGGACGGGAGCCTCGCCCCGCAGCATGGCGAGCCGGCCCGCTTGCTGGCTGAGATACCAGTTGAAGCCGCCCTGCAGGTTGCCGGGCGCCAGGAAGTTGTCGGTGAAGGCGTCGAGCACGGCGTCGAAGGCGGCCGGGTTGCCGCCGGCCCAGTGGCGCAGGAAGTGGCCGATATAGGCGCGGCAGATCTCGCGGCTGGCGCCGACCACCGCCGCCGCGAACGGCTTGAGGTGGAAGGACTGGTACCAGATCTCGGCCAGCATCTCCGGCCGGGCCAGCCGGGGGCCGATGCCGGGATAGGGGCAGTCGAAGAAGAACAGGCCGGTGAGGCGGTCCGGATGGGCGCGGCCGAGGGCCTGCCCGACAGAGGCGCCGACATCGTGCCCGATGAGGCCCGCGCGCCCGATCCCGAGCACGTCGAGGAGGCCGATGACGTCGGCGGCGTGCACCTCCGGCCCGGCTCGGTTCGAGGGGCCGGGATCGGGCTTCTCGCTGGCGCCGAAGCCGCGCAGGTCCGGTGCGATCAGGCTGAAGCGGTCGGCGAGGCGATCCATCACCGGCTCCCAGGTGAGCCAGAATTCCGGCCAGCCGTGCAGCAGCACCAGCGGCCGGCCGGTGCCGGCCCGGGCGATGTGCAGCCGCACGCCGTTCGCCGTCACCGTCTCATGCCGGATCTCCATCATGCCCTCCCCGTCCCCGAAGTCGCCCGCGAAGCCTTCCGGCCGGCAACGCGTCCGACCCGCCCGTCCGTTCCGGGGCGGGCCGTCACAGGCCCGTGCGGCGGCGCCACGCCGGATACGCCCGGATGCGATCCTAGGTCGGGCCGGCTTGACCGGGCAAGCTGGACTGTTTCAATGGTTCCCGCCCTTCGCGGGCGAGAGATGGCACGCGGCATGAGGCGGCAGATGGCGACGACGGTTCGGCGGCTCGCGCGCCCGCTCGTGTTGGGCGGCAGCCTCGCCGTCTCGGGCTGCACCGGCTTCGGCTACATCTCGCAGACCTACGTCACCCAGGTGCCGCAGGTCGTGACGATCGGCTGCAACGAGCCCTACGAGATCTACGACAACCGCCAGCGGCGCCGGGTTCTGGTGGTCTCGAACGCCCTGCGCGAGGTGGCGGGCTGCGAACTCGGCAGGACCGGCGAGAGCCGTCCCCCCGCCGAGACCCGGGCCGCGCGCTTCCGCACGGCGGCGCGCACCTATCTCGACGAGACCGTGCGCGAGGATTGCCGGATCGCCGGCGAGACCGTGTTCAGCGACCTGCAGACCGAGTTCGCCTATGCCTGCGACGCGCCGGTCGAGCCGCGCGGCACGGTGGTGCCGCGCCTGCCCGGACGGCGCAGCACGCAGCGCTGAGCGGGCGCGTGCTCAAGGGTCCGCAGGGCCGACGAAGGTCCGCTCGGTCGCGTCGCCCGCAGCCGCCAGCAGCGCCCGGGCGAAGGCGCGCGCCTCGACCCGGTCGAGGCTGAGGATCGCGGTGACGGGGCGGCCGCCGAGATCGGGCAGGGCCAGTTCCAGGCGCACGCCGTCGCCCTCCGCCGTGGCGGACAGGCTCCAGTTCACGCCCTGGCCGGGCTCGCTCATCGAATCGATCCTTCCGCGTCGCGCATCCCAGACATGGAGGCTTTTCCGGCCGCCGGCCAGGGGCGTGGCTTGGGCCGGGTCCTTCCGCGTCGGTGTCCTCGCAAGCGATTGACGCGCGGGGCGGGGGATGGTGTCTGCACGCCGGACGCCCGCAGGGCCGCCGCTTTCCAAAGACGAACGGGGACGAACGACATGTCCGAGATCTGGTTCCGCACCGGCGAGGCGACGGTGCTCGCCGCCGAGGGGCAGTTCACCGACGCGATGCCGGAGGTGCTGATCGGCTCCACCCGCGGCCCCGTGGGCCACGCCTTCGCCGGCATGCTGGGGCAGGTCCAGGGCCATACCCGCATGTTCGTGGTGCGCGACCTCAACCAGCTCGTGCGCCCGTCCACGATCATGACCACCAAGGTCACGATCCACACCGCCGAGTACGCCGAACTCCTGGGCGGCGTGGTCCAGGCGGCCACGGGCGATGCCATCGTCGATTGCGTGATCGAGGGCATCCTGCCCAAGGACGGGCTCGAAGAGCTGTGCATGATCGTCACGATCTGGCTCGACGAGCGCTGCGCCAAGGACGAGAATCTCGACCGCAAGGATCTCTACCGCACCAACTACGAGGCGACGAAGCTCGCCATCGCCCGCGCCATGAAGGGCGAGCCGACGATCGACGAGCTGATCGCCAACCGCAAGACGGTCAAGCACTACGCGCTCGAAGACATCATCGCGTATTGATTTTTTCCGCACGCGACGGGGTGCGGCTCAGGCCGCGTCCCGTTCGAGCCGATAGGGTTTCGCCAGGGCGGCGATCGGCAGCCTCCACGCCTCGGCGATCCGCCGGATCTGCTCCAGGCTGAGCGGGCGCTTGCGATTGAGGATCTCGGAGGCATGCGAGCGTGAGCCGAGAAGCTCGGCCAACTCGGCTTGCGAGCGTCCCATCTCGCCGATGGCGAAGTGGAGGATCTCGACGGGATCGCTCTCCGGCACCGGATGCTGCGCCCGCTCGTAGGCTTCCGCGAGCGTGGCCAGCACGTCGAGCTTGTCGCCCTCCGGCGTTCCCACGGGAGAGCCCCAGAGCCGGTCGATTTCCCGCAGTGCCTCGGTCAGGTCGGCGTCCGTGCGGATATCCATGGCAGGCTCCTCGGATTTCAAACTCAGAACTCGATCCCCTCCTGCGCCTTCACCCCCGCCGAAAAATGGTGCTTCACGCTGCCCATCTCGGTGACGAGGTCGGCGGCCTCGATCAGGGCCGGCTTGGCGTTGCGGCCGGTCACCACGACGTGGAGGTCGGGGCGCCGCGCGGCGAGGTCGGCGAGCACCGTGTCGAGGTCGAGATAGTCGTAGCGCAGGGCGATGTTCAGCTCGTCGAGGACGAGCAGGCGGATGCGCGCGTCCGCCATCAATGCGCGGGCGGTCTCCCAGGCGTTGCGGCAGGCGGCGATGTCGCGGCCCTTGTCCTGCGTCTCCCAGGTGAAGCCCTCGCCGAGCGCGTGCCACGCGATTCCGTCGCCGAAGCTTTTCAGCGCGCGGGCCTCGCCGGTGTCCCAGGCGCCCTTGATGAACTGCACCACGCCGACCCGGTGCCCGCGCCCGAGCATCCGCAGCACGAGGCCGAGCGCCGCCGTCGTCTTGCCCTTGCCGGGGCCGGTATGGACGATGAGCAGGCCCTTCTCGATGCTTTTCGAGGCGACCTCGGCGTCCTGCACCGCCTTGCGCCTGGCCATTTTTTCGCGATGACGCGGATCGTCTTCGGTCATGAAGGATGCTCCGGTGAGGGTTTGACCGTCAGCGGCAGCCCGGCGACGGTGAGCACGACCCGGTCGGCTTGGCGCGCGAGCCGCTGGTGCAGCCGCCCGGCCGCATCGCGAAAACGGCGGGCCAGCGCGTTGTCCGGCACGATGCCGAGGCCGACCTCGCTGGCGACCAGCACCAGCGGACCCGGCGCCGCGGCGCAGGCCCGCGCCAGCGCCTCGGTGGCCGCGTCGAGGTCGGCCTCGGCCAGCAGCAGGTTGGTGAGCCAGAGCGTGAGGCAATCGACCAGGACCGGCCCGGTCGCGGCGGCCACCGCCTCGGGCAGAGCCGTCGGCACGTCGAGGGTACGCCACCCCTCCGAGCGCCGCGCCCGGTGCTCGCCGATGCGGAGCCGCATCTCCTCGTCCCAGGCCTGCGCCGTGGCGATGTAGAGCCAGGGGGCGGGACAGGCTTCGATCAGCCGCTCGGCATAGGCGCTCTTGCCCGAGCGCGCGCCGCCGAGCACCAGCGTCATCCGGTCGGGTGCAGCCTCCGTCATGCCCGCCCGTTTGCACCGGGCTTGGCCCATCACGCAATGGCGCTTTGCATGGGCGCCGACTCCGCGTTACAAGCGGCGGGTGACGGTGCCCCGGCGACGGGGTGAAAAGGGAATGCGGTGAGAGGTTTTCGAAAAGCCTCGATTCCGCGGCTGCCCCCGCAACTGTGAGCGGCGAGCTTCTGCCACGAGCCACCGGGTGATCCGGGAAGGCGGCAGGCGCGACACCAGCCGCGAGCCAGGAGACCTGCCGTCCGGCCGAGTTTTGTGTCCTCGAACGCCGCCGGTGGGGCGGCCGGAGCCCGTGACCCGATGACGACCGCGACCCTTCAGACCCAGGCCACCCCCCGTTCGGCCGAGGGCGCACGCGCCCTGCTCGCCGCCGCCTTCCTCGGCCTCGGCCTCGTCTTCGTGGCCGGCTTTGCCCCGGCCACCATGCTGCACAATGCGGCGCACGATTTCCGCCACGCGCAGAACTTCCCCTGCCACTGATCCGCGCGTTCCAGCGGCCTCAAGCTCTATGATCACCCGGTTGCTGTCGGCGGCGCTCGTCGCCGGCTTCCTCGCGTCCGTCGTCGCGACGGGCCTTCAGCTCGCGCTGACCTCCCCGCTGATCCTCCAGGCGGAAACCTACGAGGGTGAGGGCGCCCATGCCGCCCTCGCGCCGTCCCCTGCCGTCTCCTTCGCCGCCCTGATCGTCCCGGCCCACGCCCATTCGCACGGCGAGGGCGGGCATGACCACGGCTCGGCCGACGCGTGGCAGCCCGCGCCGGGCCTGCAGCGCATGGCCTTCACCGGTCTCGCCACGCTGGTCGGCGGCGTCGGCTACGCCCTGTTGCTCGGCGCGGTGATGCTGGCCCTGCGCCGCGAGCCGAATCCGCGCAGCGGTCTGGCCGTGGGCATCGCCGGCTTCCTCGCGGTGGCCCTCGCCCCCGCCATCGGCCTGCCGCCGGAATTGCCCGGCATGGGCGCGGCGCCGCTGCTGCTGCGCCAGTCGTGGTGGCTGATGACGGTGCTCGCCACCGGGCTCGGCCTCTACCTGATCGCCGTGCGGCGGGTGCCGCTGACGGTTCTGGGCGGCTTCGTCCTGATCGTCGCGCCGCATCTCGCCGGGGCGCCGCAATCGGTCGATACGGTCTCGTCGCAGGTGCCGCCGGCGACCGCGGCCCAGTTCGCCGCGCGCTCCCTCGCCATCGGCTTCGTGTTCTGGGCGGTGATCGGGTTGGCCTATGGCTGGGCCTGGGGCCTGTTCGGCCGCGAGGTGGGCGCTCGTGCGAATGCCTGAGACGGGTACCGCCGTCCTGTCGGTCTGCACCACCTGCCGCGCGGCGGGGGATGCGTCCGAGCCGCGTGCCGGGGCCAAGCTCCTGGCCGCGCTGCTCGCGGAAGCCGGGCGCGCGCCGGTGCCGGGCCTGACGATCGAGGGCACCGAGTGCCTCTCGGTCTGCAAGCGGCCCTGCACCGTCGCGGTCGTCTCGGCCAACCGCTGGACCTACGTCTACGGCGATTTCGACGCGCTCGAAGACGCCGAGACCTCGGCCCGCACCCTCCTGGCGGGCCTGCGCCGCTACCTCGAGACCTCCGACGGCGTCGTGCCCTGGCGCGAGCGGCCGGAAGCGTTTCGCAAGGGCGTCGTCGCCCGCATCCCGCCGAACCGGACGCCTTGAGATCATGAGCCTCGTCGAAAAGATTCCCTGCACCATCGTCACCGGCTTCCTCGGGGCCGGCAAGACGACGCTTGTGCGCCACACCGTCGAGAACGCCCGCGGGCGCCGCCTCGCGATCATCGTCAACGAGTTCGGCGATCTCGGCTTCGACGGCTCGTTCCTCGCCGCCTGCGGCGTCGAGGGCTGCACCGAGGATTCGGTGGTGGAATTGCCCAACGGCTGCATCTGCTGCACGGTCGCCGACGACTTCGTGCCGGCACTCACGAAACTCCTCGACCGTCCCGAGCCGCCGGAGCACATCCTGATCGAGACTTCCGGCCTCGCACTGCCCAAACCCCTGGTCCAGGCCTTCCAGTGGCCGGCGATCCGCTCGCGGGTCACCGTGGACGGCGTGGTCGCGGTGGTGGACGGCCCGGCGGTGGCCGCCGGGATGTTCGCCGAGGATCCGGACGCGCTGGCCAACCAGCGCGCGGCGGACCAAGCGGTCGATCACGACAACCCGCTGGAGGAGGTGTTCGAGGACCAGATCCTCTGCGCCGACCTCGTGGTGCTCAACAAG
Source organism: Methylorubrum populi (assembly GCA_036946625.1). Classification (NCBI taxonomy): domain Bacteria; kingdom Pseudomonadati; phylum Pseudomonadota; class Alphaproteobacteria; order Hyphomicrobiales; family Methylobacteriaceae; genus Methylorubrum; species Methylorubrum populi. The sequence goes on along the minus strand of JAQIIU010000003.1, from coordinate 158,422 downwards.
GCCGATTTGCTGGACGGGGCGGGCCGCGACAAGGTCCGCGCCGAGATCGAGGCACACCTGCCGCGCGCCGTGGAGATCGTCGCGACCGAGCACGGCCGACTCGATCCGCGCGTGCTGCTCGGGATCGCCGCGGCGGCGGAAGACGATCTCGACGCCCGCCCCTCGCATCACGGCGCGGGCGAGGATCACGACCACGACGATTTCGAATCGGTCGCGATCCCCGTCGGCGCCGCCGGCAGCCCGGAGGATCTCGCGGCGCGCGTGGAGAAGGCCGCCGAGACCGAGGGCGTTCTGCGCATCAAGGGCTTCGCCGAGGTCAGGGCCAAGCCGATGCGTCTCGTGGTGCAGGGCGTCGGCCGGCGCGTCGCCGCCCATTACGACCGTCCCTGGAAGGGCTCGGAGCCCCGCGACGGGCGCCTCGTCGTCATCGGCCTGAAGGGCTTCGACCGAGAGGCGGTGGCCGCCGCTTTGCGCGGATGACGATGACGGGCCGCGTTATGGTGCCGTCGCCGATGTCCTATAAGGGAAGGCCCGCAAGAGAACCCCGCCCATGCCGGAGCGCCACCCGCAGCCGATGACCGTCGAAGCCTTCTTCGCTTGGCAGGAGCGCCAGGCGGAGCGGTACGAACTCGTCGGCGGCGTGCCCGTGCGGATGATGGCGGGGGCCCGCAACGTCCACGACGACATCGTGGTCAACCTCCTCGCTGCCCTGCACACGGCCCTGCGCGGCAGCGGTTGCCGGCCTTTCACCGGTGACGGCAGCGTGGAGACCGGCCCGGGCCGGATCCGCCGGCCCGATGCCGGCGTCGATTGCGGCGCGCGCGACCCGAGCGCGATGAAGGCCGCCGACCCGCGCCTCGTCGCGGAAGTGCTCTCGCCCAGCACCCGCGATTTCGACGCGTTCGAGAAGCTGGCCGAGTACAAGGCGCTGGAGGGGCTCGACCACATCCTGCTGATCGAGCCGAACGCGCCCGAGGTCATGCTGTGGTCCCGCGAACCGGATCGCGCTTGGCGCAAGCAGCGCGTCGCCGGCCGTGACGGCGTGCTCGTCTTGTCGGGCCTGCGCATCGCGCTGGCACTCGCCGATCTCTATGACGGCATCGTCTTTCCCGTCCGTCCCCGGCTCGTTCAGGACGAGACGCCCGGCGAGCCGGAGCGGTGAGCGAGCGTCCATGCACCTGATCCGCCTCGATACGGTCTCCCTCGACGAGGGCGAGGCGGCGGTCGATCTCGGCCAGAGCCCGGGCGAGATCGTGTTTTTGTCGTTCACCGATACGGACCTCGCGGCCGTCGCCCGCGCGCATGCGGACGAGCCCGGCCTGCCGTCGCTGCGGCTCGCCAAGCTGGCGCAACTGCGCCACCCGATGTCGGTCGATCTCTACGTCGATGCGGTGATCGCCCGCGCGAGGGTCTGCGTCATCCGCTGCCTCGGCGGGCTCGACTACTGGCGCTACGGCATCGAGCGCGCCGCGGCGGCCGCGCGGGCGCGGGGCGTGCGGCTCGCGGTGCTGCCCGGCGACGACCGGCCGGACCCGCGCCTCGACGCCTTCTCGACCCTGCCGCCGGAGACCTGCGCCCGCCTCGACGCCTATTTTCGCGCGGGCGGGCCGGAGAACCTGAAGAACCTGCTGCGCTGCCTCGCGGCGGAGGCCGGCGCCGCCTTCGAGCCGGCGCCGCCGCGGGCGCTGCCGCGGGGCTTCGCGTGGTGCCCCGGCTGCGGGCCGCTGTCCGTCGAGGCCGCGATGCAGGCCGCCGGGCCGGGGCCGTTGGCGCTGCTGCTGGTCTACCGCTCGGCGGTGCTCTCCGGCGAGACGGCCCCGGCCGCCCGGCTGTCGGCCGCCCTGGCCGAGCGCGGCATCGGATGCGTGACGCTCGCCGTGTCGAGCCTGAAGGACCCGGAGGCCGTGGCCGTCCTGCGTGCGATGCTTGGCCTGCGCCGGCCCGACATCGTGCTGGCTGCCACCGCCTTCTCGGCCCGCGACGATGCCGGCTTCGTGCTCGACGCCGCCGACTGCCCGGTGCTCCAGGCCTGCACGGTCGGCGCCCCACGCGCCGCCTGGAGCGCCTCCGGCCGCGGCATGAACGCGGCCGACCTCGCCATGCAGGTGGCCCTGCCCGAATTCGACGGGCGGCTCTCGGGCTTTCCGATCTCCTTCAAGGAGGAGGCCGAAGCGGTCGAGGGCTTTGCCGGGCGCCGCGCCGTGCCCGACCCCGCCGGCATCGCCGCTCTGGCCGAGCGCGCCGCCGCCTGGATCCGTCTGCGGCGAACGCCCCGCGGAAAACGTCGGCTCGCGCTGGTGCTGTCCGATTATCCCGCCCGCGGAGGACGGGCCGGCTACGCGGTGGGCCTCGACACGCCGGAGAGCGCCCGCGCCATCGCCGCCGACCTGGCCGCAGAAGGTTTTGCAGCGGGCGACCTGCCGGAGGCGGGCGCGCTGATGGAGGCCCTCACCGCGGGCGAGCCGGGCTTTTTCGTAGCGCTGGCCGATTACGCGGCGTGGTTCGAGAGGCTGCCGGACGAGCTCCGGGCGGAACTCACGGAGCGCTGGGGCGCGCCGGAGGATGATCCGCTCTGCCGGGACGGCGCGTTCCGGTTCCGGATGGTGCAAGCGGGTGCCGCGCGAACCCCCCTCTCCCCGCATGCGGGAAGAGGGGATGCGCGCGGTGCGGCGCGTGAAGGTGGCCTCACCCTCTTCCTCCAGCCCGACCGGGGCCGGAGCGCCGACCGCAAGGCCGGTTACCACGCTCCCGACGAGCCGCCGACCCACGCCTACCTCGCCTTCTACCTGGGCCTGCGCGAACGCTTCGACGCGCTGATCCATCTCGGCACCCACGGCACCACCGAGTGGCTGCCCGGCAAGGCGGTGGCGCTGTCACCCGCATGCTGGCCGGCGCTGGCGGTCGGGGCGCTGCCGGTGGTCTATCCCTTCATCGTCGACGATCCCGGCGAGGCCGCGCCGCTGAAGCGACGGCTCGGCGGGATCGCGCTGGGTCACCTCACCCCCACCGTCGACGCCGCCGGGCTCACCCCCGAGGCCGCGGCTTTGCGCGAACTCGTGGAAGAGTACTCCGCCGCGAGCGTGCTCGATCCGCGCCGGGCCGGGCTGATCGCCGAGGCGATCCTCGACGAGGCGGCCTCCGCCGGCCTGCTCGAAGGCGCAGGGATCGATGGCGACACGCCGATGGCCGACGCGCTGACCGCGCTCGACGCGCATCTGTGCGATCTCGGCGAGACCCCTTTTCGCGACGGCCTGCACGTGTTCGGCCGCGCCCCGGCCGAGGCGTCCGAGGCCGTCCGGGACTCGGCGCGGGCCGAGCATGCCGCGCTGGCCGCCGCCCTCGACGGCCGCTTCGTCGCGCCGGGTCCCGCCGGCTCGCCCGCGCGCGGACGCCGGGACGTGATGCCGACCGGCCGCAACCTGACGACCCTCGACCCCCGCGCCCTGCCGACCCGCGCCGCGACCCTGCTCGGCAGCAAGGCGGCGGAGGCGGTGGTGCGGCGCTACCTTCAGGACGAGGGCGAGTACCCGGCGCGCATCGTCATGGACCTCTGGGCCTCGCCGACCCTGCGCACCGGCGGCGAGGACGTGGCGCATGCCCTCGCGCTGATGGGCGTGCGCCCGGTCTGGGACCATGCCTCGACCCGCGTGACCGGCTTCGAGGTGCTGCCGCCGGCGCTCCTCGACCGGCCGCGCATCGACGTGACCTGCCGCGTCTCCGGCGCTTTTCGCGATACGTTCCCGGAGACGCTGGCGCTCCTCGACCGCGCTGCCCGTGCCGTCGCCGCCCGCGAGGAGGAGGACGAGGACAATCCCCTCGCCGCGGCGCGCCGCCGGGGCGAGTCCGCTGCCCGCATCTACGGCGCGGCCCCGGGCCGCTACGGCGCGGGCGCGGCCGAGACGGCGCTCGACGGCGCCTGGGAGGGGCGCGCCGATCTGGGACGGGCCTATCTCGCCGCCACCACCCACGCCTACGGCGACGCGGAAGGCGCGGATGCGGACTTCGCCGCCCGCGTCGCCGCGGCGGACGCCTATGTCCACGCCTTCGACGTGGCCGAGCGCGACCTGCTCGACGGCGACGCGGCGGCCGACGCCGTGGGCGGTTTCTTTGCCGCCGCCGCCGCCGAGGGGAAGACGCCCGCGCTCTACAGCCTCGACGTCTCGAACCCGGAGACGCCGCGCACCCGCACCGCCCGCGAGGATGTCGCCCGGCTGATCCGCGGCCGGCTCGGCCATCCGCGCTGGATCGCGGCCCAGCTCCGCCACGGCTATCGCGGCGCGCAGGAATTCGCCCAGGGGATCGACGCGGTGTTCGTGCTCGCCGCCGCCACCGACGCGGTGACGGGCAGCGATCTCGACCGGCTCTACGGCGCCTGGATCGCCGACCCGGAGACCTTCGAGGCGTTGAAGGCGGCCAACCCGCAAGCGGCCCGCGCCATCCTGGAGCGCTTCGAGGAACTGCGCGCCCGCGGCCTCTGGCAGAGCCGCCGCAACGCGGCGCCGGCCGACGCGATGATGGAGCATCGGCCCGAAAGGGGGCCGCCGGCTTTCGGGCGAAGCCGATGCAGGACGATCGCCGCCGAATGAGCGCGCGCCGCACCCCGCCGGAGGGCGCCCGCCGCGGCTGGTGCCCCTCGCTCGCCCGGCCGATGCCGACCGGCGACGGGCTGCTCGCCCGCGTCCACCCGCCGCTGGGCCATCTCACCGCCGCGCAGATGCGGGCGGTGGCCGCGGGCGCCCGGGCCCACGGCAACGGCCATATCGACCTGACCGCCCGCGGCAATCTCCAGGTCCGCGGCGTCGGCGAGGCGAGCGCGCCGCGCCTCGCCTGCGCCCTGGCGGAGGCCGGCCTCGCCGACACCCGCGACGATGGCGGCCCGCAGCGGCTGACGCTCACCGCGCCGCTCGCCGGCCTCGACCCGACGGAAAAGATCGACGTGCCGGCGCTGGCCCGTGCCGTGGAGGCGGCGGGTCTCGCCGTGCCGGGCCTGCCGCCCAAGACGCTGGTGGCGATCGACGGCGGTGGTGCCCACGGCCTCGGCGCGGTCGAGGCGGATTTCTTCCTGTTCGCCGAAGGTTCCGGACAGGTCGCCTTCGGGCTCGCGGGCGAGGCCGGGCCCCTGCGCTGCGGCGTGCTGCCGGAGCGCCGCGCCGCCGGCGCCCTCGGCCTTGCCCTCGTCGCCTTCGCCGGGACCGGCGGGCGCCGGATGCGCGATCTCGACGCGCGCGGGCGGGCCGTGGTCGCGGCGGTGGCCGGCTTCTTCCCGTTCGAACCGGCGCCGCTGAGCCCCGCCCCCATCCCCGCCGCGCCGGGGCTCGCCGCCCTGACGGGGGACGCCGCAGCGGTCCTCGTCCAGGCGCCGTTCGGCCGCTGCACCGCCGACCGGCTGGAGCGCGTCGCGGCTTTGGCCGGGGAGGCGGGGGCGCGGTTGAGCGCCGAGCGCGGCTTCGCCCTCGTCGCTTCGTCCGGCCGCACCGCCGCCCTCCGGTCGGACCTCGCGGAGGCCGGCTTCATCGTGACGCCCGACGATCCCCGCCGCGCGGTGGCCGCCTGCCCCGGGGCGCCGGCCTGCCGCTCCGGCACGACCCCGGTGCCCGACCACGCCGCCCGGCTGGCGCGGGCGCTGGCGCCGCTCACCGGCTTCGGCCTGTCCGCTCCGATCACCGTGCACGTCTCGGGCTGCGCCAAGGGCTGCGCCCATCCCGGCCCCGCCGACCTCACCCTCGTCGGCCGCGAGGGCGCCTACGACGTGGTGCTCGCTGGCCCCCCCTCTGCCGAGCCGGCGACGCGTCTCGCTTTCGAGGCGGCGCTGGACCGGATAAGGAGGGCCGCGGCGGCCGGGCTTTCGGCGCTGGATCGGGTGTTTCGGGACAACGTGAGATGAGTGCGCGCCACGACTACATCCGCGACGGCGGCGCGATCTACGCGCGCTCCTTCGCGATGATCCGCGCCGAATCCGATCTCGCCCGCTGGTCCGGCGCGGCCGAGCGGGTCGTGGTGCGGATGATCCACGCCTGCGGCATGACCGACCTGCCCGGCGACGTGGAGATGTCGGACACCTTCGCCGCCGCCGGCGAGGCGGCGCTGAAGGCCGGCGCGCCGATCCTGTGCGACGTGCGCATGGTCGCCGACGGCGTCACCCGCGCGCGGTTGCCGGCGGGAAACGCCGTGATCTGCACGCTCGGCGACCCGCGCGTGCCCGGTCTCGCGGCGGAGATGGGCACCACCCGCTCGGCCGCGGCGATGGAATTGTGGCGCGAGCACCTGCCCGGCAGCGTCGTCGCCGTCGGTAACGCGCCGACCGCCCTGTTCCGCCTGCTCGAACTGCTGGACGAGGGCGTCGCGCCCCCGGCGGCGGTGATCGGCATCCCGGTCGGCTTCGTCGGCGCGGCGGAATCCAAGGAGGCTCTGGCGCGGGACGGGCGTGTGCCCTTCGTCGTGGTCCACGGTCGCCGCGGCGGCAGCGCCATGACGGCGGCGGCCGTCAACGCGCTCGCGAGCGAGGTCGAATGATGGAGGGGAGCCTGCGCATCGACGCCCCGGCCGAGGCCACGGACGGCGCGGGCGAGACCCCCGTCTCGCCGAAGACCGGCACGCTCTTCGGCGTCGGCATGGGGCCGGGCGATCCCGACTTCCTCACCGTCAAGGCGATGCGGGTGCTGGAACACGCCCCGGTGCTCGTCCACTTCTGCAAGCGGGGCAAGCGCGGCAACGCCCGCACCATCGCCGACGCGGTGGTGTGCGATCCGACCCGCGAGTTTCCGCTGGCCTATCCCTACACCATCGAGCTTCCCCCCGATCACCCGGACTACGTCGCGGCGCTCGCCGGTTTCTACGACGAGGCGGCCGGGCGATTGGCCGGCCATCTCGGCGCGGGGCGCGACGTGGCGATCCTGTCGGAGGGCGATCCCTTCTTCTACGGCTCGTTCATGCATCTGTGGCGGCGCCTGAAGGACCGCTTCCCCGTCGAGGTGATCCCCGGCGTCACCGGCATGTCGGGCTGCTGGACCCGGGCCGGCACGCCGATCACCTGGGGCGACGACGTGCTCACCATCCTGCCCGCGACCCTGCCGCGCGCGGCGCTGGTGGAGCGGCTGAAGGGGACGGACGCGGCCGTCGTCATGAAGCTCGGCCGCCACCTGCCGAAGGTGCGCGGCGTCCTGGCCGAGACCGGCTTCTTGGCGCGCGCCGTCTACGTGGAACGGGGCACCATGGCCGGCGAGCGGGTGGTGCCGCTGGCCGAGAAGGCGGACGACGCCGCGCCCTACTTCTCCATGGTGCTGGTGCCCGGCGAGGGCCGCCGCCCGTGAAGGGGGGAAGCGTCACGGTCGTCGGCCTGGGACCGGGCGACCCGCGCCTGCTCACCGAATCGGCCCGCGCCGCCCTCGACCGGGCGCAGGACCTGATCGGGTACGTCCCCTACGTCGCCCGCGTGCCCGAGCGCGCGGGGCTGACGCGCCACGCCAGCGACAACCGCGTCGAGGTGGACCGCGCCCGCCACGCCCTGGAGCTCGCCGCCAGCGGCCGCCATGTCGCGGTGGTGTCGGGGGGCGACCCCGGCGTGTTCGCCATGGCCGCGGCCGTGTTCGAGGCGGTGGAGCACGGCCCGGCGGACTGGCGCCGCCTGACCATCGAGGTCGAGCCCGGCATCACGGCGATGCTCGCCGCCGCCGCCCGCCTCGGCGCACCGCTCGGGGGCGATTTCTGCGCGATCTCGCTCTCCGACAACCTCAAGCCCTGGGAGGTCGTGACCGCCCGGCTGGAGGCCGTGCTGCGGGCGGGGCTCAGCGTCGCCCTCTACAACCCGATCTCGTCCGCACGCCCCTGGCAGCTCGGCCGGGCGCTGGCGCTCGCCGCCGAAATCCTTCCCGCCACGACGCCGGTCATCTTCGCCCGCGCCGTGACGCGGCCGGACGAATCGCTGCGGGTGCTGACCCTGGACGAGGCCCGGACCGCCCCGGCCGACATGGCGACCATGGTCATCGTCGGTGCGCCGACGACGCGGCTGATCGAGCGGGAAGGACGGCTGCCCTTCGTCTACACGCCGCGCAGCGTGGCCCCGTAGCGCCCCGACTGCCGAATCCGTTCACCGGCGTTGCGGTGCGGCCCGGGCGGCCCGCCGCGCTTCCCCATGAAAACGGGCGCCGGCCGAGACGCGGCGCCCGTTCCCGCTTCGGTTACGGCGTTCGATCACGGCCGATGGGACGTTCAGAAGACGCCGAAGAACCACAGCAGCAGGATGATCGGCAGGGGAATACCGATCAGCCAGAGCAGGCCACCTTTGAGCATCGTCCCGTCTCCTCCGCGGTGGGGCGGACGGCGCCGCCCCTCGGTTTGATGACCGACAAGGTTCCTCCGGTGTTCCGTGTGGGGGGCGGAAAAACCGGTCGATGGATCCATGACGACGGCCGGATGATGCGCTGCCGGCCGAGGTTCCCTTACGTCATGGCGAGGCGAAGCCGAAGCCATCCAAGGTGCCGTCCTCTCCGGAGAGGTCGCGCGGCTGGATCGCTTCGCGTTCGCTCGCGGTTGACGGATGCAGGCGCGAAACGCGCGGCGGTCGCTGCCGGCCGGCTCTTCGCTCACCGTTGTCCTTCTACGCCCGGCAGGCGCCAGCGTTCAGGACATGATTCCGATGTGGGTGAGAAATAGGAATTTCATCATTGACAGCGCGACGCTCCTCGTGTAGGTAGAGGGCACGCTCAGGAAGTGTGGATGGAGACGCGGCGATGCCGGACCCCTCCGAGCCATGCAGCGAGCCCCCGCCGAGTGCGCCTTTAAAGCCAAGTCCCGGAAAATCCCGCAAGCGGGCGCCCGATGCCAGGCGGTTGCGGGCGCGCTTGCTGGCGCAGATCGAACGGCAGATCGAGCGGTTCGATGCGGCCCTCGACGCGGAGGCGCCGCCCGCCGGGTTCGATTCGGCAAAAGTGCTGCGCGATCTCGGCGGCCTCAAGAACCTGCTCGACGACATGAAGGCGGCCGACCGGGCCGTGCGGGAGGGAGGGGCGGATGGCGCAGCCGGCTGGCCTTCCCTGTCCGTTGCCGATCTCGTGGCGATGCGCACGGATATCGCGCGCCGCTATGCTGCATTCGCGGCGGCGGAGCCGGACGACGGCGTTCCTGAGCCGGCTCTCCCCGGAGCATCTGCGCCTGCTTGAGGCGGACTGGCTCCATCTCGCGCGGCACGATCAGCTCCCGCCCCCGGGCCGCTGGACCACCTGGGCGGTGATCGGCGGGCGCGGCTCCGGCAAGACCCGCACCGGGGCGGAATGGGTGCGCGGGTTGGCCCTCGGCGATCCCGTCTTCACGGAGGAGCCCGTCGGGCGCATCGCGCTGGTCGGCGAGACCTTCGCCGACGTGCGCGACGTGATGATCGAGGGGCCGTCCGGGCTTCTCGCCCTGCCGCGCCTCGGCGGCGCGCCGCTGGCCTGGCAGCCGTCGCGGCGGCGGGTGGTGTTCGGCAACGGCGCGGTGGCGCTGGCCTTCTCGGCCGAGGAGCCGGATTCCCTGCGCGGGCCCCAGTTCGGCGCGGCGTGGTCCGACGAGGTCGCGAAGTGGCGCGGGGCGGAGGCCGCCTACGACATGATCCAGTTCGGCCTGCGGCTCGGGACGCATCCGCGCGGTCTCGTCACCACGACGCCGCGTCCGGTGCCGCTGATCCGCCGGCTTCTCGCCGATCCGAGGAGCGTGGTGACGCGCTCGCGCACCGCCGACAACGCCCGGAACCTCGCGCCGCGTTTCCTCGAAGAGGTGGTCGGTCGCTACGCCGGCACCCGGCTCGGGCGCCAGGAACTCGACGGCGAGCTGATCGAGGACCGGCCGGACGCGCTCTGGACCCGCGAGACCATCGAGAGCGCCCGCATCTCCGAGGCGCCGCCGTTGCAGCGCATCGCCGTCGCGGTCGATCCGCCCGCCTCGTCGCGAGCCGGTGCGGATGCCTGCGGGATCGTCGCGGCGGGGCTCGCGGCGGACGGCAGCGCCTACGTGCTCGCCGACGCGACCCTGGAACGGGCGGCCCCTGCCGCCTGGGCGCGGGCGGCTCTGACGCTCTACCATCGCCTCGGCGCGGACGTGCTGGTGGCCGAGGTCAACCAGGGCGGCGAGATGGTCGTCTCGGTCCTGGCCGAGGCCGATGCGAGCGTGCCCGTCGTCACGGTGCGGGCGACGCGGGGAAAGATGCTGCGGGCCGAGCCGGTCTCGCTCCTCTACGCCCAGGGCCGCGTCCGCCATGTCGGACCGCTGTCGGCGTTGGAAGACGAGATGTGCGCCTTCGGCCCCGGCGGCCTGCCCGGCGGCGGCTCGCCGGATCGGCTGGATGCCCTGGTCTGGGCGCTGACGCACCTGATGCTGACGCCGAGTGCGGAGCCGCGCATCCGCCGGCTGTGACGAGCGGTGCGGTTAATTTCACGTGAAACACTTTTGGGCGGGGGACGTGCCATGCCTGGACTCATGACCCGGCTCGCCAGGGCCGCGGGCTTCGTTCCGGCCACGAAGGCGAGCGCGGCCGTCGCCCTGTACGGGGAGAGCCGAGCGGTCTGGACCGCGCGCGATTACGCGGCGCTCGCCCGCGAGGGCTTCCAGCGCAACGCCGTCGTCCACCGTGCCGTGCGGCTGGTGGCCGAGGCCGCCGCCTCGCTTCCGCTGACGTTGGCCGGCGCCGACGAGGCGCATCCCCTGCTCGAACTTCTCGCCCGGCCGAACCCGCGCGAGGGCGGGATGCGCTTCCTCGACGGCATCTACGGGCACCTGCTGGTCTCGGGCAACGCCTATATCGAGGCGGTCGAGATCGACGGCACGCCGCGCGAACTGTTCGGCCTGCGTCCGGACCGGATGCGCGTGGTGGCCGGCGCCGACGGCTGGCCGGTCGCCTACGAATACGCCGTCGGCGGGCGGCGGGTCCGCTACGAGCAGGCGGGCGCCGTGCCGCCGATCCTCCATCTGACGTTGTTCAACCCGCTCGACGACCATTACGGCCTCTCGCCGATGGAGGCGGCGGCGGTGCCGCTCGACATCCACAACGCGGCGGGCGCCTGGAACAAGGCGCTGCTCGACAACGCCGCGCGTCCTTCCGGCGCCCTGGTCTTCGCGCCCTCGACCGGCGCCGCCTTGAGCGACACGCAGTTCACCCGTCTGAAGGCGGAACTGGAGGCGAGCTATCAGGGCAGCGCCAATGCCGGGCGCCCGCTCCTCCTCGACGGCGGACTCGACTGGCGCCCGCTCTCGCTCTCGCCGAAGGAGATGGATTTCGTCGAGGCCAAGGCGGCCGCCGCCCGCGAGATCGCCCTGGCCTTCGGCGTGCCGCCGCTGCTGCTCGGGCTTCCCGGCGACAACACCCACGCCAACTACGCCGAGGCCAACCGCGCCTTCTACCGGCAGACGGTGATCCCGCTGGTGCGCCGCACCGCCGACTCGCTCGCCCGCTGGCTCGAACCGGCCTTCGGCCCGGCCCGGCTGGAGCCGGATCTCGATGCGGTCGAGGCCTTGGCGACCGAGCGCGAATCACTCTGGCGCCGCGTCCAGGGCGCCGATTTCCTGTCTGCGGCCGAGAAGCGCGAGGCTGTCGGTTATTCGTCCGAAGTCCCGGGGACCGGGGCCTGATACCAACCGGCGATGATCCCGACGCATCGCCGGTTGCCCGCGCGAAGGCGCGGCGGCGGGCGTCCGCCGGGCGCAGGGAATCCGACCATCGGTCGGATTCCCTGCAACTTGGTATGAGGCCCCGGCGGGATTCGGGCAGAGCCCGCTCTTCACTCCTTCCGAGGTCTTTCGATGGATGGCCATTTCACCGGCTACGCCAGCCTGTTCGGCGTGCCCGATCTCGGCCGCGACACCGTCGCACCGGGCGCCTTCGCCGCGAGCCTCGCCCGGCGCGGACCGCGCGGGGTGCGGATGCTGTGGCAGCACGATCCGGCCGAGCCGATCGGCGCGTGGCTCTCCCTCAAGGAGGACGCCCGCGGCCTGCGCGTGGCCGGCCGGCTCAACCTCGCGGTCCAGCGCGCCCGCGAGATCGACGCGCTGATGCGCGAGGGCGCCCTCGACGGACTCTCCATCGGCTTTCGCGTGGTGCGGGCTTCCCCCGAGCGCGGCGGTCGCCGGCTCATCGCCGTCGATCTCTGGGAGATCTCGCTGGTGACCTTCCCGCTCCAGCCCGATGCGCGGGTGATCCGCGCGGCCGCGCCGCGCCCGTTCCTACCCCTGCCGCGCCCGCGCCTTCCCGCTCCGCCGCCGACGGCGCGGGCCTGACCCTTTCCCTTCCCTCACCGACGAGGATGCCATGACCGAGACGCGTTTCGAGACCAAGGCCCCGGCAGGCCTGCCCGAGAACAAGGCCGCGATGTTCGGCGCCGACGCGGTGCTCGACGAGTTCGCCCGCGCCTTCGAAGCGTTCAAGGAGGCGAACGACACCCGTCTCGCCGAGATCGAGAGCCGACTCACCGCCGACGTGGTGACCGAGGAGAAGCTCGCCCGCATCGACGCCGCCCTCGATCAGGCGAAGACCCGCCTCGACCGGATCAGCCTCGACCGCGCCCGGCCTCCGCTGGGGGGCGCCGAGCCGGCGCGGGACGCCTCCGCCACCGAGCACAAGGCGGCCTTCGACCTCTACGTCCGGGCCGGCGAGAGCGCCGGCCTCAAGCGGCTGGAAGAGAAGGCGCTGTCGGCCGGCTCCGGGCCGGACGGCGGCTACCTCGTGCCGCCGACGATCGAGCGCGAGGTGCTGCGGCGCTTGGCCGAGATCTCGCCGATCCGCGCGCTGGCCACGGTGCGGGTCGTCTCCGGCGGGCAGTACAAGCGGGCGGTCTCCGTCAACGGCCCCGCCGCCGGCTGGGTCGCCGAGACCGCGCCGCGACCGCAGACCGACGCGCCGAGCCTGTCCGAACTGAGCTTTCCGGCGATGGAGCTCTACGCCATGCCGGCGGCGACCCAGACGCTCCTCGACGACGCCGTGCTCGACATCGACGCGTGGCTCGCGGAAGAAGTCGAGACGGCGTTCGCCGAGCAGGAGAGCGTCGCCTTCGTCACCGGCAACGGCGTCGGGCGGCCGAAGGGGTTTCTCAGCTACGATACGGTCGCCAGCGCGAACTGGGTGCCGGGCAAGCTCGGCTTCGTCGCCACCGGCGCGGCGGGCGCCTTCCCGGCGAGCAACCCGGCCGACATCCTGTTCGACCTGATCTACGCCCTTCGCGCCGGCTATCGGCAGGGGGCGAGCTTCGTGATGAACCGGCGGGTGCAGAGCGCGATCCGCAAGTTCAAGGATGCGGACGGCAACTATCTCTGGCAGCCGCCGCTGGCCGCCGACCGGAACGCCACCCTGATGGGCTTCCCCGTGGCCGAGGCCGAGGCGATGCCGGACATCGCCGCGGGCAACCCCTCCATCGCCTTCGGCGACTTCAGGCGCGGCTACCTCGTGGTGGACCGCGCGGGCCTGCGGACCCTGCGCGACCCGTATTCCGCCAAGCCCTACGTGCTGTTCTACACCACGAAGCGCGTCGGCGGCGGGGTGCAGGACTTCGCCGCGATCAAGCTGCTCCGGTTCGCCTGAGCCGCTCTCAGTACATCCGCCGCCGGGCGGGCCGGGCCATCCACTCGGTGCGTCCGGCCTGTGCCGCGGCGACGTCGGCCGGCAGGGCCTCCATCTCGGCGGCGCGCGAGGCGATCCAGCCCGCGTGCTCGCCGGTCGGCGTCACGGCGGTGAAGCCGCCGCAGGCGGTGCGGGCGCGGCGGTCCTGGCGCATGGCGCCGCTCGACCAGCTCACCACGCCGACCATCTGGCCGCCGCGCAGGATCGGGCCGCCGGAATCGCCGAGGCAGGCGCCCGCGCCCGCGGTCTCGGCCAGGCGCCGGGCATCGGTGACGACGGTGACGCGGTTGGCCACCTGCAGCGAGCCGATCGAGACGAGATGGGCCGTGCGCAGCGTCCGGGCGGTGTTGCGGCGGTTTTCCGCAAGCACGCCGAAGCCGGCGATGTCCACGGCGTCGCCGGTGGTGATCGCACCGCCGCGGGGATCGAGCGGGCGGAATCCGGGACCGACCGGCCGCTCCAGCTTGAGCAGGGCGAGGTCGATGCCCGGCTGCTCCTCCGGCGTCGTGCCGGGGACGAATTCGGGATGCATCGAGACGGCGACCGCCCGCAGGCGGCGCTGGCGGAAGTTCGGATCGACCACGATCACGTCGAAGCCCGCCTTGCGCATCACGCAATGGGCGGCGGTCAGCACGATGTCCTGCGCGATCAGGGTGCCGGAACAGATCTCGCCCTGCGTGCTCTCGATGCGCACGACGGAGGCGCGGAGCCCCCCGGGATCGCGGGAGGTGTGTCCCTGGACCACCGCCTGGGCCGAGAGCGGGACGAGCCCCAGCAGGGCACCGAACAGGCACGCGCGAAGGGGGCTCGCAACCATCTCTCGTGTTCTCCCAGGGCCCGGGCGCGCTCGGCGGGATTCCGCGGACGAATCCCGGGCCGGTTGAAGCCTATCCGAAGGCAATTCGGCGGCCAAGCTCCGGTTCCTTGTCCGGTTCCTTGGCGGCGGCGACGCGCCGGTCACGATCGGTCAACCGCCTCACCACTGCGCGGAAGCGGCCCAGCCCGAGAGCGTGCGGTCGATCCAGTCCCGTTGCGGCCCGAGCAGGATGCCCTGGGTGAGACCGCCGCAGGCCCCCTTCACCCAGGCGGCGATCGCGACCACCGTCGCGCCATCGAGGATCGGCCCGCCGGAATCGCCCTGGCAGCCGCCCGCCTTCGGCGCCCGGAGCCAGACCAGGATGCGGCTCGGGCCGTAGGGCTCCACCACCGCGAGCAGGACGCCGCGGTAGCGGCCGATCGAGCGCCGGTCGTCGCCCCGCGTCGCGCCGTAGCCCGCCAGCGTGAGGCTCCGGCCCGCCCGCGGCATTGCGGCTCCGAGTGTCGCCGGCGCGAAGCGGGCGGGAAGCGGTTCGCGGGTGCGCAGCAGGGCGAGGTCGATCGAGCGGGTGCGCCCGCGGATGGCGTCGCCGTCATAGGCCGGGTGCAGGCTGTGGGCGGCGACCTCCGCGAGCACCGGGCGGCCCGCCGCATCGCGGTAATGCACGCGGTTCTCCGTCACGCCCGCCACGCAATGGCCGGCGGTCAGCACCGCGTCGGGCGCGACGACGACCCCCGAACAGACCCCGCCGCCGGCGGTCAGCACCATCACCGCCGAGGCCGCGCCCGGCACCGCCGCCGCGCCGTCCTGGCCGCCGACGATCGCCTGGGCCGGGGCGGCGAGCAGCAGCGCCAGGGCCGCGGTGAGGGCGGGGCGTGCCGCACGGGCTGCGGACGGGGTCGGCATGCGCATCGATGCGGAAAGAGGCTTCGAGGAGAGGACGGCATGACCCCGATACGCGTCGATGAGACCGGCGTCGAGCCGACGACTTTGAGCGAGATGCGCGCCTTCCTGCGGCTCTCCTCCGACGAGACCGCCGAGGACGCGCTGATCGCCCGCCTGATCCCGGCGGCGCGGGCGGCGGTCGAGGCGGCCGCCCGCCGCCTTCTGCGCCCGGCCCGCTTCCGTGTGGTGCTGACGCAATGGCCCCGGCTCGGGCTGCTGCCGCTGCCGCTGTCGCCGCTCGTGGCCGTGGTTCGCGCCGGACTGGTCGATGCGCGCGGCACGCTCACCGAGATCGCGCCGGGGCCGGTCCGCATCGGTCCCGACCCGTGGGAGGCGCCGTGCCTCCTGATCGGGCCGGACGTGCCGCCGCTCGGCACGCGATCGGCGCTGATCGAGGTGAGCGCCGGCTGCGGCGGCGAGGGGCCGCCCGTCCCCGAGCCGCTGGTCCAGGCCCTGCGCCTGACGGTCGCCGACGGGTTCGAGAACCGCGGCGACACCGGCCGCGAAGGCGCGCCACGGCCGCTGCCGCCGGAAGCCGCCGGGCTCGCCGCCGCCTGCCGCCGGATGCGGCTCTGACCCGAAGCTCGTCCCGAAGCGCATGGAGACCCGACGATGACACATGTGCCGCTCGGCGCGCGGCGGCGGCGCCTCGTGCTCGAACTGCCGGTGGACGTGTCCGACGGGTTCGGCGGCCGCCTCCGCCGCTACGTCGCCGGTCCCGTGCTGTGGGGCTCGCTCGAGGCGCTGGGCAGCACCGTCGCGGGTCGCGGCGGGCGGACGGATCGGCCGGGCCTCTACCGGGTGGCCCTGCGCTACCGCCCCGGCGTCACCCCGGACATGCGCCTGGCCGACGGGACGCGCCGCTTCGTCATCCGCGCGGCGGACGATCCCGACGGGCGCCGCCGCGATCTCGTCTGCGAGATCGAGGAAGTGATCGAGGAGGCCGCGCCGTGACGGCTCCCGGCCCTCTTCTCGCCCTGCGCGCCGGCATCCTCGCGCGCCTCGCCGGGGATGCGGGTCTCGCCGCGCTGATGGGCGGCAGCCTGCGGCTCTACGACGAGCCTCCGCGTGGGGCCGCGCCGGTCTACGCCCTGTTCGGCGACGGTGAGGTGCGCGACGATTCCGTCGACGGGGCCCGCCGCCACCGCCACGCCTTCGCCCTCACCGTCTTCGCCAAGCCGGGCTCGGCGCGCTCCGCCCTCGACGCGGCCGAGCGCATCGCCGCACTGCTCGACGCGGCCGACCTGGCCCTGAACGGCCACGCCCTCGTCTTCCTGCGCCTCGCCCGCATCGCCAGCGCCCGCGACGAGCGCAGCGGCGAGGCCCGCGCCACCCTCGCCTTCGAGGCCGTGACCGAGGTCGCGGCGCAAGCCCTCGACAAGACCGGAGCCGCAGCATGAGTGCACAGAAGGGCAGGGATCTGCTGATCCGGGTCGGCAACGGGGCCGGCGGCTTCGTCGCGGTGGCGGGCCTGCGCGCCCGGCAGCTCGCCTTCAACGCCGAGACCGTGGACGTCACCAACGCCGACTCGGCCGGGCGCTGGCGCGAGTTGCTGGCTGGAGCGGGCGTGCGCCGCGCCTCGGTCGCCGGATCGGGCGTGTTTCGCGACGAGGCCTCCGACGCGCACCTGCGCCAGATGTTCTTCGACGGCGTCATCGACGCCTTCCAGATCGTGGTGCCCGCCTTCGGCACGATCGAGGGCCTGTTCCAGATCACCAGCCTCGAATACCGCGGCGAGCATGCGGGCGAGGTCACCTTCGACATGGCGCTGGATTCCGCCGGCCCCTTGAGCTTCGCGGGGGCTTAAGACCATGGCCAACCGCCGACGCGGCGAGGTGCCGCTCGCGCTCGGGTCCGAGCGCTACACCCTCTGCCTCACCCTCGGGGCGCTGGCCGAACTGGAGAACGCGCTCGGCGCGGGCGATCTCGCCGGGCTCGCCGAGCGCTTCGCCGGAGGGCGGCTCGCCGCCCGCGACGTGATCGCGCTCCTCGGCGCAGCCCTGCGCGGCGGCGGCCACGCCCTCGACGACGAGGCCGTGGCCCGCCTGCCGCTCGCGGGCGGCCTCGCGCGCGTGACCGAGGCGCTGGGCGAAGCGCTGGTCGCCGCCTTCGGCGAGGCGCCGCCCGCGGACCCTTGAGCGCCCCGGGGAGCCCCGCGCCGGAGACGCCCGTCTCCGCCTTCCCGTGGGATGCGGTGCTGGCGCTCGGTCTCGCGACCCTGCGCTGGCGCCCGCGCGACCTCTGGGCCGCGACGCCCCGCGAACTCGCTGCCGCCGCCGGCCTGACCCGGCCGGCGCCCGAGGCCCTGGGCCGGTCCGACTTCGATCGGCTGCTCGCGGCCCACCCCGATCCGGAGGACGTGCGATGACCGACGCCGACCGCACCACCGCCGAGCGGACGAAGCAGCTCGAAACCCTCGACCGGCTGGCTCAGCGCTTCGGACAGAGCCTGTCCTCGGCCTTCGACCGCAACCTCAATGCCGGGCGCCAGCTCGACGGCGTGCTGGCCTCGCTGGCGAGCAAGCTCTCGAACGTCGCGGTGAAGGCGGCGCTCGCGCCCGTGAGGACGGGGGTGAGGAGCCTCGTCGACGGCCTGCTGAGCGCGGGGGGCGAGGCCGGCGGCGCGACGGCGCTGGCGAAGGGCGGGATCGTCGCGGGGGGGCGGATCGTGCCGTTCCGCCTCGGCGGCGTCCTCGGCGGCGGTCTTGCAGGTGCCCTGGGCACCGGACGGGTTCGCCCCTTCGCCGCCGGCGGGATCGTGGCCGCGCCCACCTACTTCCCGCTCGCGGGTTCCGGCGGCACCGGCCTGATGGGCGAGGCGGGCCCTGAGGCGATCCTGCCGCTGCGGCGCGGCAGCGACGGCCGCCTCGGCGTCGCCGCGGGCGGGGCGGAGCGGCCGGTCGCGGTCACCGTCAACATCGCCACCCCCGACATCGAGGGCTTCCGCCGCTCGGAGGCGCAGGTCGCCGCCCGCCTCGCCCGCGCCGTGGCGCGCGGCCAGCGCGCTTTGTGAGAGGCTCCCGCATGCCGTCCGACTTCCACGAGGTGCGCTTTCCCCTCGACGTCGCCTTGCGCGGCAGCGGTGGCCCGGTGCGGCGGACCGAGATCGTCACGCTGGCCTCGGGGAGAGAGCACCGCAACAGCCGCTGGGCCGATTCGCGCCGCCGCTACGATGCCGGCCTCGGCATCCGCACCCTCGACGCCCTGCACGCGGTGCTGGGCTTCTTCGAGGAGCGGCGCGGCCGGCTCTACGGCTTCCGCTACCGCGACCGGGTCGATCACCGCTCCGGTCCGCCCTCGCGCGCGATCGCGCCGACCGACCAGCCGATCGGCACCGGCGACGGCACCACCCGCGTCTTCACCCTCGCCAAGACCTACGGAAGCGGCCCGGAAGCCTATCGCCGGGTCGTCGCCAAGCCGGTGGCCGGCAGCGTGCGCGTCGCCGTGAACGGCGCCGAAGTGCCGGCAAACGAATTCGCCTGCGATCCGGCGACGGGTCAGGTCACCTTCGCTCCCGATGCGGTGCCCGCCCTGGGCGCGAGCGTCACCGCCGGCTTCGCGTTCGACGTGCCCGTCCGCTTCGACACCGACGAACTCACGGTCGATCTCGCCGCCTTCACCGCGGGCGAGGTGCCACGCATCCCGCTGATCGAAATCGTGCCCTGAGGAGGAAGCCGATGCGCGCGATCCCGCCCGCCCTCGCCGCCCGCTTGGGTCACGGGGCGACCACGCTGTGCCGCTGCTGGGCTCTGCACCGCCGCGACGGCCTCGTCCTCGGCTTCACCGACCACGACCGCGACCTCGCGCTCGCCGGGGTGACCTACGCCGCCCGCGCCGGCCTGGAGGCGGCGGAGGCGAGCGCGGAACTCGGTTTCGCCGTCGGCGGCGGCGAGGTCGCGGGCGCGCTCACCTCCGCCGGGATCACCGAGGCCGACGTGGCGGCGGGCCTCTACGACGGGGCCGGGGTCGAGACCTGGCTGGTCGATTGGGCCGAGCCCGAGGCGCGCCTGCTGCTCGACGTGGCGACGATCGGCGAGATCCGCCGGGCGGGCGGCGCCTTCGTCGCCGAGTTGCGCGGCCTGATGCACCGCCTCGACGCGCAGACCGGCCGCACCTTCCGCGCCGCCTGCGATGCGGATCTCGGCGATGCCCGCTGCCGCGTCGGCCTCGCCGGCCCGCGCTATCGCGCGACCGGCACGGTGCAGGTCGTGCCGGAGCCCGGCCGCCTCACCGTCGTGCTGTCCACGGACCTTGCGGACGCCTGGTTCTCCGGCGGGCGCCTCGTCTGGGAGCGGGGCGCCAATGCCGGCCTCGCCGCCGACGTGAGGACGCACCGTCGCGAGGGCGCGCGCGTCACCCTCGACCTGTGGGAGACGCCGCCGCGGCCGGCCGTGCCCGGCGACAGCTTCGCCCTCACCGCCGGCTGCGACAAGAGCCTCGCCACCTGCCGGGACAAGTTCGCCAACTCCTTGAACTTCCAGGGATTTCCCCACATGCCCGGCAACGACTTCGTGCTCCGGTCGACCCCCGATGCGGCCACCCGCCTCGACGGCTCCAGCCTGTTCCGGTGAGGCGGTCATGGACGGGCCAGCACCGCTCGCCGAGCGCATCGTGGCGGAGGCCCGCGAATGGGCCGGCACGCCCTACCGGCACCAGGCCTCGCTGAAGGGCGTCGGCTGCGACTGCCTCGGCCTGCTCCGCGGCGTCTGGCGGGCGGTGCTCGGACCCGAGCCGGAGGAGGCGCCGCCCTATGCCGCCTCCTGGGCCGAATCCGCGTCCGTCGGCAGCGACCCGCTGCTCGCCGCCGCGCGCCGCCATCTCGTGCCGGTCACCGAGCCGCTGCCGGGTTACGGGCCGCGTGCGGGCGACGTGCTGCTCTTCGCCTTCCGTGCGCATTTGCCGGCAAAACACTGCGCCATCGCCACGGGACCGGCGGCGATGATCCACGCCCATGACGGCGCGGCGGTGACGGAGGTCGCCCTGACCCCATGGTGGCGGCGCCACCTCGCCCACGCCTTCCGCTTTCCCGATCCGCCCTGATCCAAACCGGCCCGGAGGCTCCGCCATGGCGACGCTCGTGCTTCAGACGGCCGGCGAGGCGGTCGGCAACGCACTCGGCGGCCCCATCGGCGGGATGATCGGCCGGGTCGTCGGCGCGGCCGGCGGAGCGGCCCTCGACGGCGCCCTGTTCGGCGCCGGCACCAGCCCGCGCTTCGTCGAGGGGCCGCGGCTGACCGAACTCGGCGGCCTCACCTCCACCGAGGGAGCGCCGGTGCCCCGCGTCTACGGCCGCGCCCGCATCGGCGGCACCCTGCTGTGGGCGACGCGGCCGCTGGAGGTCGCCAACACCACCGTCGAGCGCGCCGCCTCCGGCTCGAAGGGCGGAGCCGGCGGCCAGAAGACGGTGCGCACCGCCTACAGCTACTTCGCGAACATCGCCGTCGGCCTCTGCGCCGGCGAGATCGCCTTGGTGCGGCGGATCTGGGCCGACGGCACCGAACTCGACCTGACGTCCCTCAACCTCCGCATTCATCCCGGCAGCGCGGCGCAAGCGGCCGACCCGCTCATCGTCGCCAAGGAGGGCGCGGAGAACGCACCGGCCTATCGCGGGCTCGCCTACGTCGTGTTCGAGCGGCTGCCGCTCGCCGCCTTCGGCAACCGCATTCCGCAGTTCGCCTTCGAGGTGATCCGCCCGATCGCGGGGCTCGGCAGCAGGATCCGCGCGGTCTGCCTGATCCCCGGCTCGACCGAGTTCGGGCTCGACCCGCTTTCCGTCAGCGAGGATGCGGGATTCGGCTCAACGAAGCCGGCTAATCTATTTCAGTTGCAGGGGACGAGCGACGTGCTCGCCTCCCTCGACGCGCTCCAGGCGCTCTGTCCGCGGCTGAAGCGGGTCTCGGTGGTCGTGAGCTGGTTCGGCGACGACCTGCGCGCCGGCCATTGCACGGTGACGCCGCGGGTCGAGGCTGCGGCCAAGGCGACGACGGGGGAGCCCTGGGCGGTCGCCGGGTTGACCCGCGCGACGGCGCGATCCGTCTCGCGCTCCGGCGACACCGCAGCCTATGGCGGCACGCCCGCCGATGCCGGTCTCGGCCGGCTGGTGGCGGAATTGACCCGCCGCGGCCTCGCGGTCGTGCTCTATCCCTTCGTGATGATGGACGTGCCGGCGGGCAACGCCCTGCCCGACCCGCGCAATCCGGCGGGCCGGCAGCCCCCCTATCCCTGGCGCGGGCGCATCACCTGCGATCCCGCCCCCGATCAACCCGGCAGCCCGGATGGTACGCAGGCGGCGGCGGATCAGGTCGCGGCCTTCTTCGAGGGGCCGCAGGGCTACCGGGCGATGATCGGGCATTATGCCGATCTCGCCGCGGGCTGGGCGGCGGCGGGTGCGACGCTCGCCGGATTCGTCCTCGGCAGCGAGTTCGTGGGCCTTACGCGGGTGCGCGGGCCGGGCGGCTCCTATCCGGCCGTGGACCGGCTTCGCCGGCTCGCCGCGGAGATCCGCACCCGGCTCGGGAGCGGCGTGAGCCTCGTCTACGCCGCCGACTGGACCGAGTACGGCGCCCATGTCCGCGGGGGCGGCGCCTCCGTGCGCTTCCCCCTCGACCCGCTGTTCGCCGATTCCGCCGTCGACGCGGTCGGCATCGACTACTACCCGCCGCTCTCGGACTGGCGCGACGGTCCCGATCACCGCGACGCGGCCGAAGCCGCCGAGATCTACGACCGCGCCTATCTCAAGGGACGCCTCGGCGCGGGCGAGGCCTTCGACTGGTACTATGCCAGCCCCGAGGACCGGGTTGCGCAGATCCGCACGCCGATCACCGACGGCGCCTACGGCAAGCCCTGGATCTACCGGGCCAAGGATCTGGTCGCGTGGTGGTCGAACCCGCATGTCGAGCGGGAGGGCGGGGTCGAGACCGGGCCGACCGCCTGGGCGCCGAGGGCGAAGCCGATCTGGCTCACCGAGATCGGCATTCCCGCGGTCGATCGCGGCACCAACGGGCCCAACGTGTTCCCCGACCCGAAATCCTCGGAGGATGCCCGCCCGCCCTTCTCCCGCGGCACCCGCGACGACCTGATCCAGGCCCGCGGCCTCGACGCGATCCTTTCGCGGTTCGATCCGGCGGGGCTTGATTTCGAGCCGGCTCATAATCCGGTGTCGCCGGTCTATGGCGGGCGGATGATCGCGCCCGAGGACATCTATGTCTGGGCCTGGGACGCGCGCCCCTTTCCCGCCTTTCCCGACTTCACGGGCGTCTGGTCGGACGCCGCCAACTGGGCGCTCGGCCACTGGATCACCGGCCGCATCGAGGGGCTGGAACTCGACCGGCTGATCGGCGCGATCCTGGCCGATCTCGGGATCGCGGCGCCCTCCGCCATCGAGGCCGCCGGCTTCCTCGACGGTTACGTCCTCGACCGGCCGCTCTCGGCCCGCGAGGCGCTCGAGCCGCTCACACGGCTGTTCGGTCTCGACGTGGCGGACTCCGCCGGGAGCCTGCGCATCGCCGGCACGCGGGCCGACGCCCCAACCGTGATCGAAGCCGGCGATCTCGTCCTCGCGGAGGACGAGGATGCGCCCTTGCGTCGGGTGCGGGCGCAGGAGAGCGAATTGCCCCGCTCCGTCGAGATCGGCATCAGCGACGGCGAGAGCCCGGATTACCGCCGGGCCACCGCCGCCGCCGCGCGCCCGGCCGGCGCGCGGCGGCGGGAGACCCGCATCGACGCGGCGATCGTCACGCGGCGGGAGGCGGCCCAGGGGCTCGCGGAGAGCGTCCTCGACGCGGCACTCGCCGCCCGCGACGGCGCGGGCTTCCGGCTGAGCCCGCGCCGGATCGATCTGGAGCCCGGCGACCGCGTGCGGCTGCCGGGCGAGACGCGCGGCACGCTCCACCGCGTCGCCCGGATCGACGACGCCCCGACGGGGCGCCGGATCGAGACGCGGGCGGTGCCGCTCCTCAGGCGCGATCCCGTCCCCGCCGCACCCGTCCCCCGGCCCGGCCGGACGCCGCCGGCCCTGGCCGGACCGGTCTTCGCCCTGCCGCTCGTCCTGCCGGTCGAGCGCGGCAACCCGGTGCCGCTCTCCTACCTCGCGGTCGCCGCCGATCCCTGGCCCGGCGCGGTCGCGGTCTGGCGCGCGGCCGGGGAGGGAGCGCCGTTCCTGCCCCACCGCACCCTCGACCATCCCGCCTGCCTCGGCCGCACGCTGAACCCGCTCGCCCCCGGCCCGCTCTGGCGCTTCGACCGCAATGCGCGGCTCGACGTCGCCCTGCGCCACGCCGAGGGACTGAGTGCGATCGGCGAGGCCGCCGCGCTCGCCGGCGGCAACCTGTTCGCCCTCGTCGGCGGCGACGGGGCGGTCGAGATCCTGTCCGCCGCCCGGGCCGAGCTGATCGGGGGCGGGACGTGGCGGCTCTCCGGCCTGCTGCGGGGGCTCGCCGGCAGCGAGGCCGCCGCGGGCCGGCAGGCGGGGGCGGGGAGCCTGATCGTGCGCCTCGACGACGGCGCCGTCGCGCCGCTGGTCGAGCGTCTCGACGAGGCGGGCCGCCGCTTCCTCTACCGGGTCGGCCCGGCCGAGCGCGACCCGGCCGATCCGGCCTTCGTCGGCTTCGCCGCGACGGCGGGCCTGGCGGCCTTCGCGCCGTTGAGCCCGGTCCACCTGCGCGCCCGGCGGGAGGCCGGCGGCCTCCGCCTGAGCTGGACCCGCCGGGCGCGGCGCGACGCCGATGCCTGGGAGCCGGCCGACGTGCCGCTCGGCGAGGGCGCGGAAGCCTACCGCCTCGACATCCTCGCCGAGGACGGGCGCGTCCTGCGCCGCCTCGCCAGCGCGAGCCCGGACGCGCTCTACGCGGGCGCGGACGAGATCGCCGATTTCGGGGCGCCGCGCACCGAGATCGCCTTCGCCGTGGCGCAGGTCGGCACGCTTGCCGGCCCCGGACCCGCCCGCCGCGCGCGGGTGAGCGTGCGCACCTGACATCCACCATCACGCGCGACACCACGCCATGGAGGCGGCCGATGGCCGACACGACCCCGAGCCTCGCCCTGCCGCTGATCGCGGGCGGACAGGCGCAGAAGCACGTCACCCACAACGAGGCGCTGGCGCTGCTCGACGCGCTGGTGCAACTCGCCGTCCTCGACAAGGACCGCGCCGCCCCGCCCTCATCGCCGGCCGAGGGCGACCGCTACCTGATCGCCGCGGGCAATCCGACCGGCGCCTGGTCCGGCTGGTCCGGCCGCATCGCCCGGTTCCAGGACGGGGCCTGGCTCCCCCTCGCACCGCGGGCCGGCTGGTCCGCCTGGGTCGCCGACGAGGCCGAGCTCTACACCTTCACCGGCGCGGCCTGGCTGCCGTTCCGCGCGACCGTCAACGCCCTGCACAACCTCTCCCGCCTCGGGATCGGCACCGGCGCGGACGCCGACAACCCTTTCGCGGCCAAGCTCAACAAGGCGCTCTGGACCGCGCTGACCGCGGCGGAGGGGGGAAGCGGGGATCTGCGCTGCACCCTCAACAAGCAGGCGGCCGGCAACGTCCTCTCGCTCCTGATGCAGACCGGCTTCTCCGCCCGCGCCGAGATCGGCCTGACCGGCGACGACGACCTCCACGTGAAGGTCTCGCCCAACGGGGGCACGTGGTTCGAGGCCCTGCGCATCGACCGGGCGACCGGCAACGTCGCCTTCCCCGCCCGCGTCGCCGTCGCGGGCGTGCCGGTGCTGACGGGGCAGGTGGTCGCGGGCAACAGCGGGCCGGGGACCGTCCCGGCCGGGGCGACGCGGTACTTCACCAACGCCCTCGTCGGCGGCAACCAGAGCGAGGTCTACGCCGCCGCGGGGCGAAAAGGGCGGTTCCGGCACCTGCGCGTCGTCACGCAGGACGCACCGGGGGCCGGCGAGCGCTGGACCTTCACGCTCCAGAACCTGTTCGCCGACACGGCGCTGAGCTGCACGATTTCGGGAGCCGGCTCCAACCAAGCGACCGATCTCGTCAACGGCGTGGGTTTCGAGGCGGCCGAGCGCTGGTGCCTCAAGGTCGTGGCGAGCCCGGGGGCCCGGCCCACCACCAACATCCTGTTCTCGCTGCTCTTCGAGAGCCTGGATTAGGCCGGGAGCCACGGTGCGCCCGCGGCGAAGACGCCCTCCCTCGACATCGGAGACTTGCGATGGACCTCAGTGCCGTCGGCCGCGCCGTGCTGATCGCCCGGGAGGGGCGGCGGCTCGAGGCCTACCGCGACAGCGTCGGCGTCTGGACGATCGGCGTCGGCCACACCGCCGCGGCCGGGCCGCCCCTGCCGCGGGCCGGCCTGCGCATCGATGCGGAGGAAGCCGACGCGATCTTCGCCCGCGACGTGGCGCGCTTCGTCGGCACCGTCGCGCGGGCGCTGCCCGGGCCGCTGCCGCAGCACGCCTTCGACGCGCTGGTCTCGCTCTGCTTCAACATCGGTCCGGCGGCCTTCCTGCGCTCGACCGTGCTGCGGCGCCTGCGGGCGGGCGACCGGGCCGGCGCGGCCGAGGCGATCCTGATGTGGAATCGCCCCGCCGCGATCATCCCCCGCCGCCAGGGCGAGTACGACCAGTTCCGCACCCCCTACGAGACCGCCCTGCCGCGGGCCCGGCGCGGCGATCCGCAGCCCGTGCCGCTTCCCGCCGCGCCGCCGCCGTCCGCGCTGCCTTCGGCTTCCGCCGGATGGCTGGCGCGCCTGCGCGATCGACTGCGCTGAACCTCTCTCCCGCCCGCGAAAGGAAGCCCGTCCATGCTCTCTGCCAAGACCCTCCTGGCCAAGACCCTCCTGGCCAAGACCCTCCTGGCCAAGACCCTCCTGCCGCCGCTGATGCTCGCGCTTCCGCTGGCGGCCTGCACGCCGGCCCACGCCGTCCCGCCTCCCCTCACCGAGGCGACCGCCCTCGTCCTGCCCTGGGGCGATGCCGTGCTGGCGCTCGCCCAGGGCCTCACCGCGCTGTTGACGCCGATCCTCGTCGCCGCGCTCGCGGCGGCGCTCGCCCGCGTCGGCGGTCCCTTGCGCCTCCTCGTCACGAATGCCCTGATCGAGCGCCTCGTGCGCAACGCCACCGACTACGCCCTCAACGCCGTCGCGGGCGCCGTCCGCGGGCGCACGCTCTCGGTTCCGGTCGGCTCGGCGGTGATCGCCCGCGCCGTGCAGCGGGCCCTCGATCAGGCGCCGGCCTGGCTGATCCGGGCGGCGGGCGGCGGCGAGGGGCTGGCCGAGAAGGTGTTCCGCTCCCTGCCGCTGGACGAGGCCGCGACCGCCCGCAACACCCTCGAACCCGCGCTGGCGCACGCCCTGGGGCCTGTCCCGGCGCAGGCGTCCCGCGACGGGGCCTGAACCCTCGGGCGCCGCGGGGCCCGCGACGTCCGCTTCCGGAGGCGTGCCGTGGACAAGATCGCAGCCGAAGCCGCGCGCCTCCTCTTCGCCGACGGGGGCGCCGGCTGGGTCGTCGCGGTGCTGCTGGGGCTCGCCTGCCTCCACCTCTACCGCGACGGCCTGCGCACGCTGGAGGCGCGGATCGCCGAGACGGGCGCGACCGCCGCCGCCCTGGAGCGCGCCTCGCAGACCAACGCGGCGGTGGCCGCCGCCCTGGAGAGCCGCACCCGGGTGCTGGAGGATCTGGCCCGGCTCGCGGGCGAGACCGCCCGCGCCGTCGAGCGCAGCGACGAGCGGACGCGCGAGCGGTTCGAGGACATCCTGAGGCGCCTGGGCGCGTTGCAGCATCGCCTCCGGCCGTGACGGGCCGTCGCCGGGAGTTTCACCATGCTGACACGTCTGATCACCGCGGTTCGCGGCGGGCGCCAACGAAGCCACGCCGCGGCGCGTCGGCTGGAGACGGCCCGATACGGCTTCGAGCGGTCGCTCGCCGCCCTGCGCAAGGCCGCCCTCGACCACATCGACAGTCAGGATCTGGTGAGCCTGACCCTGCGTCGCTGCCTCGATCGATGCGTGCTCCCGCCGGAGGCGGCGGCGTGAAGGGACGGCGGTCCGCATTGCGGCAAGGGAATCGGCAAGGGAACCGGGACGGCGATTCCGCCTTGTCACCGGCAACCGTCTCGACCCGGACATGGCACCCGACCGCAAGACAGCCTTCGCAGGCCCGCGCCGAACCGCCCGCATGACTATTCAGGGCGCATTCAGTGCCTTGGCGCGACAGTCGCCCTCGATGCGCCAAGCTTTCGCCCTGCTGATCGTCGTCTCGACCGCCGCGGTTCTCGCGACGGGTGCGGTCGGCCCCCTCGCCGAGGAGACCGGCGCGCTGGCGCCCGCCCCGACGCAGCGGGAGCCGATGAACCGCGGCGACGATTGCCTGTCGCCCGCCGATCTGCGCGAGGCGGTGGCCGAGAAGCGCGTCGTCCCGCCCATCGCCGCGATCCGCGCGGCGCGCCAGATCGTCCCGCGCGCGGAGATCCAGCGCGCCAGCCTGTGCCGGCACGAGGCCGGGCTCGTCTACCTGCTGACGGCCTTGCGCCGGGACGGGCAATTCATGCACGTCATGGTCGATGCCCAATCGGGACAGGTGAGCGGGCAGTGGTGAGCGGGGCGGTGCGCCGCCCAGAGGATGAGGAGTGACCCACCGTGCGTCTGCTCGTGGTCGAGGACGACCGTGACATCAACCGGCAGGTCGTCGCCGCGCTGGAAGAGGCCGGCTACGTCGCCGACAAGGCCTTCGACGGGGAGGAGGGCGGCTATCTCGGCGAGAACGAGCCCTACGACGCGATCATCCTCGACATGGGCCTGCCGAAGGCCGACGGCGTCACCGTGCTCCAGAACTGGCGCCGGGCCGGGGTGAAGACGCCCGTCATCATCCTCACCGCCCGCGACCGCTGGTCGGACAAGGTCGACGGCTTCGACGCGGGCGCCGACGACTACGTCACCAAGCCCTTCCACATGGAGGAGTTGATGGCCCGCGTCCGCGCGATCCTTCGACGCGCCGCGGGCCATGCGTCGAGCCAGATCGCCTGCGGCCCGGTCACCCTCGACACCCGCTCCGGCCGCGTCTTCGTCGACGGCGCGCCGATCAAGCTGACGAGCCACGAATACCGGCTGCTCTCCTACCTGATGCACCACACCGGCCGCGTCGTCTCCCGCGCCGAGCTGACCGAGCATCTCTACGACCAGGATTTCGACCGCGATTCCAACACCATCGAGGTGTTCGTCGGGCGCCTGCGGAAGAAGCTCGCCGTGGACCTGATCCAGACGGTGCGGGGGTTGGGTTACCTGATCGATCCGAACCAGCCGCCCGGGCGGGGGTGAAATTGCTCGCATAGGTTGCAAGATTGATGAGCGCTACGACGCGCATACAAGCCCTAAAAAGGTCGCTGATGTTTGCCTATATGTCGATTGACATGATCTACGAACCGGGGAACATGCGCCACTGGTTGTCTGTTGCGTCAACCATTCGTTGATCGCGGGTTTGGTAGATGGAAGCCGGAGGCGTCCATGTCCATGACACGCACACCTCGTGAATGCACAGAGTCGAACATGCAGGTCCCCGCGACTTGGCGGACATTTTTGACCATCGTGACGATCGGCAAGGGAGCACTTGCCGGCGCTGGGGCGGCTATTGCTCTGCTTGGATTGTATGATGTTGCCGCCGCTGCGGCCGCGCAGGAATGGTTGCGGCAACTCAAGCCACAGTACATCGATTATGTTACTGCTGGTGGCGGCCTTGTCGGTGCATCCGTAACATGGTTCCTTAATCGCTAAAATTCGAGCCGGACGGTGTGGGAAACTGCCTTTGGCGTTTTGAACGCTGTCTTCAAGGTTGTATTTTTGCCGGCGGATGTCGGCGAGATGACCGTTTATTATCTAATATGGATAAGCATCTTCTTTTTCATAAACATTTTCTGGGACATAAGGACAAGCAAAACTCCTAGCTTTCATATTGCGAATATGAAAGATAAAATGGATGTCCTTTATGGAGCGTCTACTTTTTGTTCAAGTCTTTTGATATTAATTGGACTCGTTAGTCCAACTGTCAAGCAGCTTGCAAAAGATACGATCCTTCCTCTCATTCTTGCGGGTTGCGCCGGAATTTTGAGAGGTATTCCCTCCCTTTGCCCGTACAAACCAGAAGCAGAAAGAAAACCTTAGCGTATACATAAATCGTCGAAGAACGCCTTGTCGGCCTCAAGGCCCGTGGAGGGGCGTGCGGCCACGCGCTCGTGCAGCGGTTTCAGCCGCGCCCACAAGCCGGGCCGGCGTTCCTCCCGCTCCAACTCGTTGCGGCCGGCGACCTTGATGGCTTCGGTGAGCGGAACGCCCTTCCGCTCGGCCAGGAGACGGACGAGGCGGTCGGTTTCAGCATCGCGAATGTGCAGGGCCATGAGCCTCTCAGATGGGCGTCTCACCCGTGACCGGGTAGAGAGCGGGCAGCCATGATGTACATGCCCGCGCCTCCGCGTGCGAGACGAGATTCGAATCGACGTTCGAGCCAGGATTCATGACAGACCGCCTCGCCTGGCTCCCCCTGCGCCGCCGCTCCATCGCGGTGCGGCTCGCGGTCTCCTCGTTCCTGTCGAGCACCGCGATCCTCGTCATCGCGGCCTTCATCCTCACCACGCTCTACCGCGAGAACACCGAGCGCGCCTTCGACAGCCGCCTGCTCGTCTTCGCCAACAACCTCGCCACCGATCTCGTCTCCCCGAGCGATCCCGAGACGCGCTCCTTCTCGCTCGGCGATCCCCGTTTCGACCTGCCGCTCTCGGGCTGGTACTGGCAGGTCGGGCGGCCCGACGCGAAGCCGCGGGATCTGCGCACCTCGCGCTCGCTCGTCGGCGTGCCGCTGAAAGGCCCGGATCAGGCCGGCACCGCGACCATCGGCCAGATCCGCCAGGGCTACGGCAAGGGCCAGGACGACCGGACCCTGCGCATCGTCGAGCGCGACGTCGATGTCGGGGCCGACGGGCGCTACACCGTGCGGGTGGCCGGACCCGCCGACGAGATCGTCAACGACGTCGAGCGTTTCCGCTTCTCGCTGTTCATGACCTTCGGCCTGCTCGGCTTCTCGCTCGCGGCGACCGCGCTCCTGCAGATCCGCTTCGGCCTCGCCCCCTTGCGCAAGCTGCGCACGGCGCTCGGCACGATCCGCCGCGGCGAGGCCGATCGGATCGACGGCGAGTATCCGCGCGACATCGCCCCGCTGGCGGGCGAAATCAACCTCCTGATCGAGACCAACCGCGAGATCCTGGAGCGCGCCCGGACCCAGGTCGGCAATCTCGCCCACGCGCTGAAGACCCCGCTCTCGATCATCGTCAACGAGGCCGGCGCCGGGGATGCCCCGCCGGAACTGTCGGAGAAGATCCGCGAACAGGCGGCGGTGATGCGCGATCAGGTGAACTATCACCTCGATCGCGCCCGGGCCGCCGCGCTGGCAGGGACCCTCGGCACGTCGACGGAGGTCGAGCCGGCGCTCGCCGGCCTCGTGAGAACGTTCGGAAAGATCTACCGCGACAAGGACATCGCCTACGAGGTCCACGTGCCGCCGGGCCTGCGCTTCCGCGGCGAGAAGCAGGATTTCGAGGAGATGATCGGCAACCTCGTCGACAACGCCTCGAAATGGGCCGCCGGCCGCGTCGCGATCTCCGCCGCGCCGACCGGCGAACACGATTATCCCCACCTCCTCGTGGCGGTCGAGGATGACGGGCCGGGCCTGCCGGAGGAGGATCGTGCGGCGGTGCTCAAGCGCGGCCGTCGCCTCGACGAGACCAAGCCCGGCTCCGGCCTCGGCCTGTCGATCGTGGCCGATCTCGCCGCGCTCTACCGCGGCCGCTTCCGCCTGGAGGCGGCGGCCCTGGGGGGCTTGCGCGCGGTGATCGAGGTGCCGGGCGATGCGCCCGCGGGTGCCGGACAACGCTGAGTGGCGGCGGCCCCGCGACGGTTACGGGCCGGTCCACCTGTGCTATGGCCGTGCTTCGCTTCGCGCGTGACGACGTGTCACCCGGCGCTGATGTCGTGCGGGCCCCGCTCGGGCTCTACACGGGGCCGAGCTTGAAATTCTGGGTCTGATGACGGCGATCTGGTTCATCCTGGCGGCCATGACCGGCGCGGCCGTGTTCGCGCTGCTCTGGCCGATGTCGCGCCGCCGCCGACAGGAGGTCGAGGGGGGGGCGTCGGGCCTTGCCACCGAGACCGGCTTCTACGAGGATCAACTGGCCGAGATCGAGCGCGATCTCGCCCGCGGCCTGATCGCGCCGGCCGAGGCCGAGGCCGCGCGCACCGAGGCGGCGCGCCGGCTGCTGCGGGCGAGCCGCGAGGAGCGGGCGGGCTCCCCGGGCGCCGCGCCGATCGCCGAGCCGCATCTGCGTCAGCGCCGGGCGGCCTCCGCCTTCGCGCTCTCCACGATCCCCCTCGTGGCGCTCGTGGTCTACGGCCTCTACGGTTCGCCGAACCTCCCGTCGCAGACCGAGGCCGACCGCAAGGCGACGCGGGCGGGGGCGCAGGATCTGATGACCGCCATCGGCCAGATCGAGGCGCGGCTCGCCAACCACCCGAACGATGCCCGCGGCTGGAGCGTGCTCGGGCCCGTCTACATGCGGCTCGGGCGCTTCGACGATGCCGCCCGCGCCTACGCGGCGCTCGTGCGCCTCAAGGGCGAGGACGCCCAGGCCCTGTCCGATTGGGGCGAGGCCCTGGTCGCGGCGGCCGAGGGCACGGTCTCGCCGGAGGCCCGCAAGGTGCTGGACCGGGCGCTTGCCGCCGACCCGAAGGCGGCCAAGCCCCAGTTCTACCTCGCCCGCGGCGACGAGCAGTCCGGCGACGTGGCCGGCGCCGTGCGGCGCCTCGAAGCGATGGCGGCCTCCGCCCCCGCGGATGCGCCCTGGCTGCCGACGGTGCGGGAGAACCTCGCCCGGCTGAAGGGCGGGGCGATCGCCGCGCCGACGGTCGAGGGGGATGCGAAGGAACCGCCCAAGCCGGAGGGCCCGGTGGCCGGACCGGGCGCCGGCATCCGGGCGCTGCCGCCCTCCGAGCGGATCGACGCGATCCGCGGCATGGTCGAGGGGCTGGAGCGGCGGCTGGCCAAGCAGGGCGGCAGCGCCGACGAGTGGCTGCGCCTCGTGCGCTCCCACGCCGTGCTCGGCGAGCGCGACAAGGCGCTCGACGCCCTGGAACGCGGGCGCAAGGCGCTGGCCGAGGATGGGCCGGCGACGGCGCGTCTCGACGCGCAGGCCCACGAACTCGGCCTCGCGAAGGCCGCGGGACCGCGCCCCCGGGCCGGGATGGGCGACAAGCCGGGCGCCGGGCCGGGCCGGGCGGAGCCCGACGCCGCGGCCACTGCGATCGAGGCGATGCCGCCGGCCGAGCGCGAGGCGGCGATCCGCGGCATGGTCGCGAGTCTCGACCGGCGGCTCGCGGCCAAGGGCGGCAGCGCCGACGAGTGGATGCGGCTCGTGCGCTCCTACGGCGTGCTCGGCGACCGTGCCGCCGCGGCCCAGGCCCTCGACCGGGCCAAGATGGCGCTCGCCGCCAACCCGACCGCGGTGGAGCGCCTCGACGGTCTGGAGCGGGAACTCGACCTGGGTCCGGCCCCCCAGCCGTAACGCGGCCACGGCCCCTGACAATCGGTCCCGCCCGCGCAACCTTGACCCCGAGGGCGCGCGGGCCGAAACCGGATGCCTGAACGAGACGAGACGTCAGGCCGCCTTCAGGAGCGCTCGCAGACTGAGGGCCGAGAAGAAGCCGACGAACCGGGACGGAACCGTCGTGACCCGCAAGAGCCGCCGCCTGATCCTCATCGCCGCCTGCGGTGCCGTGCTCGCGCTGGCGCTCGGGCTGATCCTGTCGGCGATGACCGGCTCGATCGTGTTCTTCCGCTCCCCCGCGGAGGTGGCCGCGCAGGTCGTCGCGCCGGGCACGCGCTTCCGCTTGGGCGGCCTCGTCAAGGACGGCTCGGTCAAGCGCGGGCCCGACCAGAACGTCGAGTTCTCCGTGACCGACACCAACGCCACCGTTCCCGTGCGGTATCGCGGCCTGCTGCCCGACCTGTTCCGCGAGGGCCAGGGCATCGTCGCCGAGGGCACCCTCGATGCCGGCGGCGTGTTCCGGGCCGACACGGTGCTGGCCAAGCACGACGAGAACTACATGCCCCGCGAGGTCGCCGACGCCCTCAAGGCGCAGGGACGCTGGCAGGAGGGCGGCGCGCAAGGCACGTCGAGGAAGGACGCGCCGAAGCCGGAGGCGGCCGACGCGACCCTCGGCCGGCGCAGCGAGCGTTGAGGCGTTTCATGACCGTTCGCATCACCACCCGCATCGAGATCGCGCGAGGAAGCCGCCGGTGATCGTCGAGATCGGCCATTACGCGCTGGCGCTGGCGCTGGCCCTGTCCCTGGTGCAGGCGGTGATGCCCGCCTGGGCGGCGCGCTCCGGCGACGCGGCCCTGCGCGAGGTGGCGGCGCCCGCCGCGCTGGGCGCCTTCGCCTGCATCCTGTTCGCCTTCTGCGCGCTGACCTACGCGCACGTGACCTCGGACTTCTCGGTCCAGAACGTCGTCGAGAACTCGCATACCGCCAAGCCCCTGATCTACAAGATCTCGGGCGTCTGGGGAAACCACGAGGGCTCGATGCTCCTGTGGGTCCTGATCCTCACCCTGTTCGGAGCCTGGGTGGCCACCGCCACGACCTCGATCCCGCCGACCTTGCGCACCAACACGCTGATGGTGCAGGCGAGCGTCACCTTCGTGTTCGTGCTGTTCATCATCACCACCTCGAACCCGTTCGCCCGGGTGGCGCCGGCGCCGCTGGAGGGCAACGACCTCAACCCGCTGCTGCAGGATGCCGGCCTCGCGATCCATCCGCCGCTGCTCTATCTCGGCTATGTCGGCTTCTCGATCACCTTCGCCTTCGCCGTCGCCGCGCTGATCGAGGGGCGCATCGACGCCGTCTGGGCGCGGGCGGTGCGGCCCTGGACGCTGATCGCCTGGAGCTTCCTGACGCTCGGCATCGCCATGGGCTCGTACTGGGCCTATTACGAACTCGGCTGGGGCGGCTGGTGGTTCTGGGATCCGGTCGAGAACGCCTCGCTGATGCCGTGGATCGCCGGCACCGCGCTCCTGCACTCCACCGTGGTGATGGAGAAGCGCGACGCCTTGAAGGTCTGGACGGTGCTGCTCGCCATCCTCACCTTCTCGCTCTCGCTCGTCGGCACCTTCATCGTGCGCTCCGGGCTGCTGACCTCGGTGCACAGCTTCGCCTCCGATCCGAGCCGCGGCGTCTTCATCCTCGGCATTCTCGCCCTGTTCATCGGCGGTTCGCTGACCCTGTTCGCGTGGCGTGCACCGAGCCTGCGCCAGGGCGGCCTGTTCGCGCCGATCTCCCGCGAGGGCGCGCTGGTGATGAACAACCTGTTCCTCGTGGCCGCCTGCGCCACGGTGTTCGTCGGCACGCTCTATCCGCTGCTCCTCGAGATGCTGACGGGCGACAAGATCTCCGTCGGACCGCCCTTCTTCAACTGGACCTTCGTGCCGCTGGCGCTCCCGCTCCTCGTGATCGTGCCGTTCGGGCAGGCGCTGGCCTGGAAGCGGGGCGACGCCGCGGCCGCCGCGCAGCGTCTGTTCGCGGCCTTCGCGGTGGCGCTCGTGGTCGGGCTCGGTGCGGCGGCCCTGTTCTGGGGCGGACCGGTGATGGCCCCCGTCGGCCTCGGCTTCGGCGCCTACCTCATCGTCGGCTCGGCGCTGGAGATCTGGTCGCGCGCCCGCGGCTACGGCCCGAATCGCACCCGCGACCTCGGCACCACCTGGCGCCGGGCGATCGGCCTGCCGCGCTCGGCCTGGGGCACGGCCCTGGCCCATGCCGGCGTCGGCGTGGTGGTGCTCGGCATCGCCGGCCAGGGCTGGGCGACCGAGGGGCTCGCGACCCTCAAACCCGGCGGCCGCGTCGCCGCCGGCCCCTACGTCGCCACCCTCGACCGGGTCGGCCCGCGCAAGGGCGAGAACTACGAGGAGACCACCGCCTTCCTCACCCTTCGCACGCGGGCGGGCGACGCCGTGGGGACGGCCGAGACCGGCAAGCGCTTCTATCCCTCCCGCCGCATGACGGTGACGGAATCCGGCCTGAAGACGGTGGGCGTGAGCCAGATCTACGCCAGCCTCGGCGAGGTGATGCCCGACGGCTCGGTCGGCCTGCGGCTCTACCACAAGCCGCTGGTGCTGCTGATCTGGATCGGCGCGCTCGTCATGGCGGCCGGCGGCGGCCTGTCGCTGACCGACCGGCGCATGCGGGTCGGCGCCCCCGTCAAGGCGCGCGCCAAGCTGCCGCCCTCTGCGGTGCCCGCGGAATGAGGCGCTCTCGCTTCCCCTTCGCGCTCGCGGCGCTCGCCCTGAGCCTCGCCGCGGTTCCGGCGCTCGCCGTGCAGCCGGACGAGGTGCTGCAGGATCCGGGCCTCGAAGCCCGGGCGCGGGACATCTCGGAAGGGCTGCGCTGCCTCGTCTGCCAGAACCAGTCGATCGACGATTCCGACGCGCCGCTGGCCAAGGACCTCCGGGTGCTGGTGCGCGAGCGGCTGAAGGAGGGCGACAGCGACCGGCAGGTCGTCGACTACGTGGTCGCCCGCTACGGCGAGTTCGTGCTGCTGCGCCCGGTCTTCGGCTGGCACACGCTGCTGCTCTGGCTGAGCCCGCTGCTGGCGGTGGGCTTCGGCGCCTTCGGCATCTGGCGCCTGTCGCGGCGCCGGCCGCCGAAGGCGGAGGGGCTGTCCCGAGCGGAGGAAGCGGAGGTCGAGGCGCTGCTCAAGCGGCCGTAGGTACGGTCGTAGAGCGTCTCCACCTCGGCCGCTTCCTCGCATCACGACGACGCGCCGCACGAAGCGGCCCAGGTCGGGGACCGTCAGCTCCATCACCCGCTCGCCGCGCGGCTGCTTCTTCCGCCATTCGGCGTAGGGGGAGGCTGCGACCGGCAGGAATGTGTCCGCGCCCTGTGGCGTCGGCGATTGCAGTATTGTGCGGTGGCCTCGCTGAAAGCGTCAAGGTAGAGAGACTCACCATGGGGGGCTGCGGAGCTGCGCGTGCCCGTAGAGGACAGCTACCTATGGGGTAATAAGTTGGCCGGTGCGCCGCAATGAAGGCCTTGACATGTTAAGTTATTGTCAAAAATGAATAAATTGATCCAGTCCCTGAATGGGATTTTTGGTGCCGCTCAAGGCGGGAGTCTTGTCAACCGCATGCGGCGCCAAATATGCTGGTAGCGCACATCGGGATGCGCAGATCACTGTGGTCGATTGGTGGGGAACGATCCGTGCTGGCAGAGAACCCGACTCTGGAGAGGCATGCTGAGCCTTCAGAGGAGTACGTTGTTCACATTTCACGCCCTGACCCCATGCGGGAAGGCGTCATTGACGTGCTTACGCTCCGAGGGTTGGTGCGCGCGCTGAGAGCTGCGCTCAAACATCCAGAGGGGGATGACTTCGAGCGAGCACTTGCTAAGGTTATCAATGTGAATGGTGCCATAGCGCAGGCGGTAGAAGTTGAACGGCAACGAAGGCGAACCGCCGAGCATCGCGCTGCCGGACCATCCGGCCGCTGAGCCGTCAGCCCGGTTTGGCCGAACTGGGCCTGGACGTGGCACAGTTATTCAAACTGTTCATCTGGAAACTGAAGAAGTCAATATAAACCAATCCAGCTTAGGCGCCTTAGAGCGCATGGCGAGTCATAGCCCCCATATTGCCGAGAAATTGATAGAAAGCACGAATTTCGTCGTCAAGCACGACACGAAGAGATTTCTTGGTGGCGCAATTGTGGCTGGGATAGTGGCTTGTACAGTGCTTGTCTGCTCGACCGTGACAATGATCTATGCGGGTTTTTGGCACGGCATCGGCTTGTTCATGTCTTCGGTTGTGGTCTCAGCTATTATAGTTGTTGCCCTAACAGGGAGGGTAACTGACATTAGTTGGGTGGTAAAAGTTTTGCCTGGACAGGGCGAAAAATCTAAAAAAGACCACGCAGAAGATTAATTGCATCATCGGCTGATTTGCACCTGCTTGTGCAAGCGTTTGAGCGAGATTATGTCTGAGGTTCATCGAAGCTGCATATTGCCGACATTTCCGTCTGAGCAAATCATGGCTAGCGCGGTTTCTTATAAGCAGAATTGCTTGCCGGAAAATTCGAAAGCAACTTAGAGTGCCTCACAAAACTCCCGATCACCGTCCGCGCCCACTCCGGGCGCGACGGCGCAGCGGGAGTTTTGTGAGAGACACCTAGATGTTCAGCATCATTTGACGCTGCATCACAGCCAAGCGCCGGCCTCCGCCATGTGGAACAGGGTTGTGGGCGGTCGCGCAGGAGCTCCGCGAGTTCGGCCTCCCTCATGGGCCGGTTCATCGGCCGACTCGCGGGCCGAACTCGCGCCCTGCTTTCGCCCGATCGACCGGGCAAGGTCGCTCGCGTCGCCGTTTCCTCCGATACGCCTCGACCCCAGCGCCATGCCGATCGCCCCCTCTCTCGGACGCCTCGCCCTTGCCGCCGGATTCGGGCTCGCCCTCGTCGGTCCCGCCGCGGCCCACCCCCACGTCTGGATCACGGCGAGGGCCGAACTCGCCTACGAGGCCGGCCGCGTCGCCGGCATCCGCCAAGCCTGGACCTTCGATCCCGAATACTCGGCCTTCCTGACGCAGGGGCTCGACGCGAACGGCGACGGCAAGGTCTCGCCGGAGGAGCTTCAGGGGTCGGCGAGCGAGCACGCCGGGAACCTCGCCGAGTTCGCCTATTTCACGAAGCTGAAGGTCGCGGGGCGCGAGCAGGCCTTCACCGAGCCGCGCGATGCCCGCATGGTCCTGGACGGGGGCCGGCTGACCTTGAGCTTCCTGCTGCCGCTGAAGACGCCAGCCGTGCAGGGCAAGGGCGTCGCGGCGCTGGAGATCTACGATCCGACCTACTTCATCGCCTTCAGCCTCGCCGAAGGAGCCGACGCGGTGCGTCTGGCCGGAGCGGTGCCCGGCTGCACCATGACGGTGACGCGGGCGAAGAACACCGAGCCCGCCGTCGCCCAGGCCGGCCCATCGATGACGGAGGCGATGTTCGAGGCGCTCACCGCCGCCTCGAATTACGGCGAGCAGTTCGCCAACCGGGCGATCGTCGCATGTCCCTGACCGCCGCGCCGCGCCTTGCGGCTTCTTCCGGAAGCCGGCTGCCGCTCCGGCTCGCGCTCGCCGCCGGCGCGGTGCTGGCGGCGGCCGGAATCCTCTCCGGGATCGCCTGGGCGCTCGGCCCCGGCCTCGCGGCGCCGCCGCCGCGCTCGCCCTTCGGCATCGGCTTCCGCGAGGCCGCGCCCGCGGCGACGGGGCTCGGCGGCTGGCTGCTCGCGGTCCAGTCCAGCTTTTCGAGCAACCTCCGGAGCGCCGTGTCGGCGCTGAAGGCGGGCGGCGGCTGGATGCCGCTCGTCGTGATGGGCTTCGCCTACGGCGTGTTCCATGCCGCCGGCCCCGGCCACGGCAAGGCGGTGATCGCCGGCTACATCGTCGCCGGCGAGCGCACGCTCCGGCGCGGCTTCGCCTTGAGCGCCGCGGCGGCCCTGCTCCAGGCTTGCGTGGCCATCGCCATCGTCCTCGTCGGCGTCCTCGTCCTCAGGGCCACCGCCGGCGGCATGACCCGGGCCGGCACCCTGATCGAGAGCGTCAGCTTCGCCCTCGTCGCCGCGCTCGGCGGCGCCGTGACGTGGCGCAAGGCCGGACGGCTCGCGGGTCTCGTCACCGACGCCCCGGCCGAGGGCTGCGGCCCCGGTTGCGGCCACGCCGGTCTCACCGACGCGACGGCCATCGACCGCCTCGGCGGCTGGCGCGAGCGGGCGGGCGTGGTGCTCGCCGCCGGCTCCCGTCCCTGCGCCGGCGCGGTGCTGATCCTCGTGTTCTGCGCCGCGCAAGGCATGCTCGCCGCCGGCATCGCCGCGACCTTCGCCATGGCGCTGGGCACCGCGCTGACGACGGGGGCGCTGGCGAGCCTCGCGGTCTTCGCCAAGGCCCTGGTCCTGCGCCTCGCAGGCGGACGCGGGCAGGCCGGCACCCTCGCGGTCGGCGGCCTCGAACTCCTGGCCGGGGCCTTCGTGCTGGTGCTGGGGCTCGCCATGCTCTCGGGTTCGGCCATGGGCACGGGTGGCTAAACGCCCCCTCGCCAAGCCCCGCGAAGCCGTGGCAAGCTTCCCGCCCGGATCGGGAGAAGCCCTGCTTGAGCGAACACGCCCTCGACGCCTTCGCGCCCATCCTCGACTGGCGGCTCCTGAAGGGCTCGCACGCCTTTCCGGGGCCGGACGGCGGCACCTGCATCAACGAGGCGGCCATCGTCGCGGCGGGGCTGCCCTACCGGGCGATCACCGCGACCGAGGATTGCCCGCCCTGCTTCTCGCGCCCGCTCGCGGCCTACGCGCTCGGCCTCAACGACGCCATGCCGGAGGCCGAGCGGCAGGGGCTGATGGCCTTCGTGCTGCGGCTCTCCGGCTCGGCGGACACGCCCGCGGTCGAGGCGGCCCGCACCGGCTTCCTGGCGCTCGAGAGCGTGCGCCGCATCCTGCCCCCGCTCCTCGACGGCGCCGGCCTGCCCGCGCTCGCCGCCCGCTGCGAGACGGCCCCCGATCCGCACGGCGCCCTCGCGACTCTGCGCGCCGCGGAGATGCAGGGCGGCGCGCGCTCCCACGCCGCCGCCGGCCGCCGCGCCTGGCTCGCGGGCGCCCGCGCCTCGGCGATCGCCCGCACCGCCACGGCGGCGATCCGCGCCTTCGCCGATCCGCGCTGCGCCGCCGAGATGGCGGAGGGCGCCGCCCCCTTCGCGGAGGGGACGTGGGGGATCGCGCTCGGTATCCTCGACGGGGCGCTCCGCATCGGCCGGCAGGCGCCGGAGATCGATCTCGTCTCCGCCCGCGACCGTCTGGAGGCGGCGCGGGCTCAGCCTTAGAGCATCGTTCCTGGATATCGGATCCAGGAACGATGCTCCAGGTTTTTGATTTCGCATCGTCTTTTCAGAGCCTGTTTGACTGCAGTGATCCCATCTCGCCCCTCATCCTGAGGTGCCGCATGAGCGGCCTCGAAGGGTGCTCCAGATCCCGCTGCGATCCCTGGAACACCCTTCGAGGCCTCCGCTGCGCTCCGGCACCTCAGGATGAGGGTTCAGGATGGGAGTAGGATCTTCCTCTCGCCTTGCCGTTGCCTGACGAAGACACGGTGGCCGGTCAAACAGGCTCTCAGACAAGCCGGCGGCCACCTTTCGGGACGATGCTCTAGGCGTGCGGGCGCGGCACGTCGGCGAGGTCGATGTCGAGCGCCTCGCAGTTGGCGAGCCAGCGCCCGGTCAGGTGATGGAAGAAGGTGCAGTGGCCGACCACCGCGATGGTCCGCTCCGGCCGCGCCCGCAGCCAGTCGCGGAAGCCCGCGACGCGCCGGTCGAACAGGTCCCGCGGTTCGACGTGCCAGCCCTCCGGCCCGGCCTCGCCGTCCGCGTACCACCACGTCTCGGGCAGGTGATCGACGCGGAAGGCCGGAAATTCCCGCGCCAGCACCGAGGCGGCGCGGCCGATGTCGCAACTGCTCTCCTGGCATTCGCGATGGAGCACTTCGACGAGCACGTCCGGCCGGGCCGGATGGTCGGAAAAGATCCCGGCGGTGGTCTGGAGCGCCCGGGTCAGCGGCGAGGTGACGACGAGTTCGAAGGGAATGTCGCGCAACGCCTTGCGTGCCGTGGCGACCTGCGCGTGGCCGCGCTCCGACAGGCGGGCATCGATATGGCCGGGATCGCGCCCCGTGGCCTCGTGATGCGCGTTGAAGGTCGATTCGCCGTGGCGGATGCAGACGATGCGGGTGGCGGAGGCTTGGGAGCGGGACATGGGGCCGATGTAGGCGGCTCGCGCGCCCGGGAACAGCCGGCGCGGCGCCGCGCCCGCGCACCGATCCGGACGAAGCGTCACCCTGAGCCGCCGACTGCGCCGCTTTCCGGACAAGCTTGCTCCGCCCGGTGCGGAGCCGGGCCGAAGCTGGGCGAAGCGTCCCGTGGCGGGAAGGAGCTCGCCGGAGGAGTCTCGGACTGCACCGGCCGCCGGGCCGGCTCCATCCGGCAAGGTTTCCCATGCGCTCGATCCGCATCCTCGACCGGGTGCGCGAGGACGTGTTCGCGGTGTTTCCGGGCTGCGGCGGGGCGGAGGGGTGAGGGCGGTCAGGCCGGGCTCGACAGCTTCATCAGCACGAGGCCGCCGACGATGAGCCCGGCCGCCAGGATGCGGGTGGCGTTCATCGCCTCGCCCAGAAAGGCGATGCCGACGACGAAGGCGCCGACGGCGCCGATGCCGGTCCAGATCGTGTAGGCGGTGCCGAGCGGCAGGCTGCGCATCGACCATGCGAGGCAGGCGAAGCTCAGCGCCATGGCGACGAAGGTGACCACGCTGGGCCAGAGGCGCGAAAACCCCTCCGACTGCTTCATCGCGAAGGCCCAGACGACCTCCAGCAAACCGGCGACGACGAGAACGATCCAGGCCACGGCAACCTCATGGGGCGCATGAGCCGGGCCGTCCCGGACTTCGACCCGAGTTTTGGACCCGAGTTGAAGACCAACACCGGGGGAGGACGTGGCCTCGCCCGGCTTCAGCTAACGTGTGGGGGACGCGAGTCACGTGTGGTGCCGCACGCGGAGACACTTGTGCATCATCCGCCTCCCAGTGCGGAAGGCAGACATGAAGCGGTCGTGGCTACGATGGGTGGCAAGAGCCTGTCGTAGTGAGCTTGGCTGCGCTCTGTCGCCCTTGCCGAAGCCGGCACAGAACATATACCAATCGTCAACCACACTTGCCCGCTTATGCGATTGCGGTGCCTTCGAGGTTCGGTTTTCACAGGGTGGTGACGCTCCTTGGACACGATGCGGTCGCTCGTCGGAATGGCTCCGTTGGGGGCTCAGTCTTTCGGCAATGACAGCTCATGGGTTGGAGACAGCGGTATGACGGTCAAATGGTTTGCACGTCCTGCTAAGCCGTCTTCTCACGCTCAGGAAATGCGTTTACCTGGGATTGGTATTGTGCGGGTCAATATAGACAAGCATATTGACGATGCATTGAAGAGCCAGGCAAATGAGTATGCCGGAAAGCGGAAAATCCCATCAGAATCGGGTGGAAAGCCCTAATTCTGCTGGTGCTGAAGAGGCATTGCCAGGCATAATTTCTGACGAATACAATACTGTATTTGAGCGTATCATGGGGCGCATGGCGGGTGAAAACCCGATTGCGCCCGTTGTCGCTTGCGTCGCTTACAGTTTGTACAAGCAAGAGAAGCGCGACTGGATCGTCCAGAGAACTCAGCAGCTTGGCAGACGTCCGCGTCAGGAGGATATCGACAGCTATGTCAGTGGCTGGACAGATTTGAGAATCGACTCCGTTATTTCTCAAGCACGTGGGGAAATAGGAAGCTTTGCCAAAATCGTCCTTGATGGCTCTAAAGAGGAAATAAATGATCAGATATACAAGGCTCAGTTCCAATCATTGCATGACCTCATCGAGG
The DNA here is from genome assembly GCA_036946625.1 of Methylorubrum populi. Lineage (NCBI taxonomy): Bacteria > Pseudomonadati > Pseudomonadota > Alphaproteobacteria > Hyphomicrobiales > Methylobacteriaceae > Methylorubrum > Methylorubrum populi. Next base: position 115,627 of record JAQIIU010000003.1, on the reverse strand, counting down.
CAACAAATCGCGATAGGGCGTCGAAGCACGGGGAAATCAGGTCTCATATCTCTGAAAGAACCAAAGAATCCTGGGGGGTGAGTGTGGGACAGAATTTGCTCGCTAATTTTGTATGGACGTCAATCGTTGTTATTGTACTTATAAGTCTTAATGTAAATTTCGATTTCAGTAATTTCAGCAGCCGCATCAAAGGCTTTCTCAATCCACCGACTGATCCCGTCAGTCAACCAGCGCGATAGAACAAGTCACTCCAGCCGCACCACCACGCTGTCGCTCGCGCCGCCTGCGTCCATCACCGAGATCCGGGCGAAGCCGGCGCCCTCCGGGCTCCATTCCGCTTGCCGGCGCATGGCCTCGGCTACCGGCATTCCATCGACCATCCAGGTCAGCGGCGGCCGGCCGCCGAGCGCCTTGAGGGCGAGGCGGGCCTGGGCACCCTGGCCGAGGCCGAGATCGACTCGGGCCCCGTCCGGCGGATAGGCGATCCTGAGGGGCACGCCCAGCGTCGCCGCGAAGGTCTTGGGGGCATCCCGGCGGATGTGGCGCAGGGGCGGGGGCAGGGCCATGGTCGCGGCGACGAGGGCGTCGCGGGGGCGGGGCAGGGCCTCCGGCGCGCCGCCGAACCGGGCGAAGGCGTCGAACAGGATCGGCGCGGCGTGGCTGCGTCCGACGAGGCCCGGCACCGAGGCGCCGTCGGGCCGGCCGATCCAGACGGCGACGGTGACGCGGGCATCGAACCCCACCGCCCAGGCGTCGCGGTAGCCGTAGGAGGTGCCGGTCTTGAAACTGATCCGGCCCGGCAGGGCGTTCTCCGGGGGCGGGGCGCCGCGCAGGATGTCGGCGACGTACCAGGCCGCGACCGGATCGGCGATTCGGCGCTCCGGATCGGATGCGGCGGGCGGCCCGTCGAGGCGCCGGGCGAGCGTCGGCACGCTGCCCGCGCGGGCGAGGCCGGCATAGAGCCGGGCGAGGTCGGTCAGCGTGATGCCGAGGCCTCCGAGCGCCACGGGCAGGCCCGGCGCGGTGTCGCGCGGCAGCAGGATCGCCGCGCCCGCACCCCGCAGGCGGGCGACGAAGCGGGCGGCGCCGACCGCGTCCAGGAGATCGACCGCGGGCAGGTTGAGCGATTGCTGGAGCGCGACCCGGGCCGTCACCGTCCCGCGAAAACCCATGTCGAAGTTTTCCGGTGCGTACGCGGCGAAGCGTGCCGGGCGGTCGTCGAGGAGCGTCTCGGGGTGGGCGAGCCCGTTCTCGAAGGCCAGCGCGTAGATGAAGGGCTTGAGCGCCGAACCCGGCGAGCGCACCGCTTGCGTGGCATCGACCGCGCCGGCGCGCGCGCCGTCGAGATAGCCGGCGCTGCCGACATGGGCCAGCACCGCGCCGGTGCGGTTGTCGATGGCGAGGATCGCGGCGGAGAGCGCCGGGCCGGCGGCCGCCGCGCGCTCCGAAGCCAGCGCTTCGAGGCTCGCCTGGAGGCGGGCGTCCAGCGTCAGGTGCTGCACCCGCGCCTCCGGGTCGGCGGCGTGGGCCTGCTCGGCGGCGTGGGCGGCGAGCATCGGGAATTGTTTGCGCGCGACCGGCACCGGCTCGGCCTTGGCGGCCCGCGCCTCGTCGGCGGTCAGCACGAAGCGGGCGGCGGCGATGTCGAGCACCCGGTCGCGGGCGCGCCGGGCGTTCGCGGAAAAACGGTCGGGCCGGCGCGCCTCCGGCGCCTGCGGCAGGGCGACGAGGAGGGCGCTCTCGGCGAACGACAGGCGGGCCGGCTCGCGGCCGAAATAGGCGAGGCTCGCCGCCCGCAAACCCTCGACCGGGCCGCCATAGGGGGCCAGCGCGAGGTAGAGGTCGAGCACGCCGGCCTTGCCGAGGGTGCGCTCCAACTCGACCGCGCGGACCATCTGCCGGAGTTTGGCGACGAGCGAGCGCCCGGCCCGCGGCTCGACGAGGCGGGCGACCTGCATCGACAGCGTCGAGCCGCCCGACACGATCTTTCCGTGCACCAGCCACTGCCACGCGGCGCGCAAGGTCGCCGCCGGATCGACGCCGGGATGATCGTCGAAGCGGCGGTCCTCGTAGGCCTTGAGCATGGCGAGATACCGCGGATCGACATCCCCCGCGCTCACGGGCAGCCGCCAGCGCCCGTCGGCGGTGGCGAAGGGGCGCAGCAACTGGCCCTTCCGGTCGAGGACGACCGTGGAGCGGAGAGCCGCCTGGGTCAGGTCGAGGGGCGGGAGGGCGGCGGCGTAGCGCCAGAGGGCACCCGCCAGCGGAAGGACGGCGGTGAGGGAGAGAGCGAGAACAGTGCCGATGCGCCCCCCTCTCCCCGCCCGCCGGGAGAGGCCCGCACGCACCTCGCCGTGCCTGCGGGAAGCGGAGGCGTGGCCGGAGCGAAGGTGAGGGGGCGTCTCGGGCCAAGCCTCTTCCGGCCAAGCCCCCTCACCCTCGGCCGCCGCCTCGCTTTGCCGACGCCGAGGTCGGCAAAGCCCTCTCCCCGCATGCGGGGAGAGGGGATCCGCGTCGGCATCCATGCCCTACTTCGCCGCGGTCACCTCGACCGATCCGAACGCGGTGCGCCCGAACCGCTCGGGGCGGTACATGTCCTCCACGCTCGCGCCCGGATGCACGTAGGTGCCCGGCGAGACGACGCGCACGGTGTAGGCGGCCGAGAAGAAGGCCGATTGCTCCGGGCTGCGATCGTAGGCGGCCACGAAGCGGTCGTCGCGGAACTCGGTGTGGACCGGCGCCACCTCGCTCCTGGCGAAGCTCAGGCCCGACAGCGCGTCGGCGTCGAGCAGCTTCGGGTTGTCGATCTCGAGGCCCGCGGGCAGGCGGTCGACCAGCAGCAGGCGCCCGGCGCTCGCCTTGGCCTCGGTCACCTTCAGAACCACGACGAGGCGGTCGTTCTGGCGCAGGGGCTTTCCCAGATCCACCGGGCCGCCGTCGAGCCGGTAGAAGGCGCGCTCGACCGAAAAACCCTGCGAGGCCGCCGGCTCCGGGGCGATCGGGTTGCCTTGGACGCCGACCGCCACCTGCACCGGGTCGCGGCCCGCATTGACGATCCGCACCGGCCGCGCCTCCAGGGCGGGCGCCCGGTAGAGCCGCGAGAGCGGACCGGCCTCGGTCCTGCCGTCGATCGCGAGCGTCGGACCCTCCGCTTCCTTCGACAGGCTCTGGGCCGCCAGCACCATCCAGGCGTTCTCCTGGGTGCTGGTGCTGCGCCCGTCCGCCCGCTCCTGGCCGAGCACGGCCGCGACCGGCTGCAAGGTCTCGCGGGAGAACCCGGTCTCGGCCGACAGCGCCAGCAGGGCGGCGCCGTCGCGCAGGCGCGAGCCGTAATCGGCGCGGTAGGCGCCCTTGTCGCGTTCGGCCTGCAGCGCCTGCAAGGCCGCCTCGAAGCCCTTCCGCGCCCGCCCGCGGTCCCCGAGCAGGGCGAGGGCGGCGGCGAGCTGGCCGCGGCCCAGCGGCGTGGCGAAGTCGGCGAGCCGGGTGTCGGCGAGGTAGCGCAGGTCGCCCATCACCGGCCGGCCGTTGCGGGCGAGCACGTAGGCGGCGTAAGCCAAGTCCATCCCGCCGTTCTCGACGTTCGTGGCGTTGGCGACCGTGTTGCGCAGGCGGTCGAGCGCGCTGTCGAAGGCGGTCTGCGGCACGGCGAATCCCCGCTCGCGGGCGCGGGTGAGGAAGTCGGTGACGTAGGCGTCGAGCCACGTGTCGCCGGCATTCTCCGTCGACCACAGGCCGAAGGCGCCGCTCGAATCCTGGCGTGCCAGCACCCGCTCGATCGCCGCGCGCACCCGCTCGTCGAGCTTGCCGTCGAGGCCGAGTTTTTCGCCGGCCGCCAGCGCGTTGACGTAGAGAAGCGGCATCGCCCGGCTGACGATCTGCTCGGAGCAGCCGTAGGGGTATCGGTCGAGCGATTGCAGCAGGGCGGCGACGTCGATGCCGCCCAAGCGGTTGGCCGAAACGGAGACCGCCCCGGTGCCGGGCAGGATGTCGGCCAGCAGGTCCGGCGTCAGGTCGAGGCCGGCGCCGGGCTCCAGCGGATGCAGGTTGCGGCGCACGAGGGCGCCGGTGCCGGGATTGATCCCGAGCGAGAACGACTGGCCGGCGCTGCCCTCGATGCCGGGGCCGGTGAGGCTCACGTCGAGCCGGGCGAGACCGGGGCCGGCGGCGGTGATCGGGATCACGAGCTGCCCCTTGGCGCCGGCTTCCAGCCGCATCGTGGAGCGCACCGCCTCGCCCGCCACCACGACGGGACCGGAGAGGTCGAGATCGATCACGTAGTCGCCGGCATCTCCCTCCACGTTGTCGAGGGCGACGAAGAAGCGCGAGCGGTCGCCGACATTGAGGAAGCGCGGCAGGGTGCCGGTGAGCACCACGGGGTCGCGCACGATCACGTCGGCCTGGGCCTGCCCCACCCTGGCCCTGGTCCAGGCGGTCGCCATCAGCCGGGCGGTGCCGTTGAAGGCGGGCAGTTCCAGCGGGATCTTGGCCGTGCCGTCCGGCCCCACGGTGACGATGCCCGAGTAGAGCGCGAGCGGGGCTTGCGTCGGCGGCGCGTCGGCGAGTTCCGCGGCGCCCCCGTCGCCGCCGGAGCGGATCGCGCCCAGCGTGCCCTGCATGCCGTCGATCAGGTAGCCGTAGAGGTCGCGGATCTCGGGGCCGAGGGCCTTCTGACCGAAGAAATAGGCAAACGGGTTCGGCGCCTCGTAGCGGGTCAGGTTGAGGATGCCGACATCGACCGCGGCGAGCGTCACCCGCGCCTCCTCGCCGGGGGCGAGGCCGGCGAGTTTTACGGGCACGTTCAGCGTGCCGCGGGGGCGCACCTTTTCCGGCGCCTCGATCGAGACGGAGAGGCCGCGCTTCTCCTTGTCCACGGAAAACCACGCCAGCCCGAGCGCCCGGCCGGGCATGCGCTTGGCTGCCTGGTCGAGCGGGCGGTAGGCGGTGGCGACGAGGTAGGCACCCGCGCCCCATTCCGCCTTCACCGGAATCTCGACGCTGGCGCCGCCCTCCGCCACCGTCACGTCGCGGACCTCGTGCACCCGGTCGCTGACGACGGCCAGCGTCGCCGTTCCGGCAAACTTGGGCTGAAGGCGCGCCCGCAGCCGCTCGCCGGCGGCGTAAGCCGCCTTGTCGAGGGTGAGGTCGAGGAGGTCGGGCACGTCGGCGCTCTCGGAGCCGCCCCAGCCCACGGTGAAGGACACGCTCGCCGCCGCCTGCGGCTGGCCCGGCACGCTGGCCTCCAGGCGGTACGGGCCGAGGCCGACCGGCACGGCGATGCGCCCGGGTGCCTCCGTGCCGATCGCCACGCGGCCGTCGGCGACGCGGCGGCTCGACTTCACCGGCTCGAAGCTCCAGCGCCCGTCCGCGCGATACCATTGATAGGTCCGCTCGACCTTCGACAGCGTCCAGGTCACGCCGTCCTGCGCGAGGCGGCGCCCGTCGGGCGCGGCCATCGCCACGTCGAAGGTGGCGGTCGCGTTCTCGGCGAGATCGCCGCCGAAATTCTTGCGGATCGCCAGGACGGGTTGGGCCGGCAGGATCGGCAGCGTCACGCTGCGGCTCAGCGCCCGGCCGCCCGGCTCGCCGACGGCGAGGGTGATCCTGGCCTCCAGCGCGCGGGGGGCGGCCACCTCCTGCACCGGAACGGCGAGGCTGGCTTTCCCCTGCGCGTCGGTGGTCGCCTTGGCGTCGATCTCGGCGGTGGTCGCTTCCACCGCCTCGTCGTCGAGGCCGATGGAGAAGCCGTCCAGCCCCTTGATGCCGGAATCGGCGGCGGCCTGCACCGCCACCGAGCCCGAAACCTCGAGCCCCGAGCCCGGCGCGCCGTAGAGGTAGCGCGCGGCGACGTCGATGACCGCGGGTTCGCCGCGGGTCAGGGTCGGCGTCTTCGGGGTGAGGCTCACCTCCAGGCGCTCGGGCACGTAATCCTCGACGAGCCAGCTCGCCTCGCCGACGGGCGGCGCCTTCGGATCGGTATAGGCGGCGACGCGCCACGTGCCGTGCATGGCGCCCGCCATCAGCGGCAGGGCGAGCGAGCGCCCGCCGAGCCCCTCGTCGGCCAAGGCCGCGCGGCGGTACTCGACGCCGTCGGGCCGCTTCACCACCAGGGTCAGCGGCAGGCCGGCGACCGCCGCCCCCTGCGGGTCGCGAAGCAGCGCGGTGAGCTGCACCGTCTCGCCGGAGCGGTAGACGCCGCGCTCGGGGAAGACGTAGGCCTCCGCCCCGCCCGGCGCCGGGCGGCCCTTCACGCCGCGGTCGGACAGGTCGAAGGCGCCGAGCGCCAGATCGAGGAAGCCGTAATCGTCGCCGACCTGCGCCACCACCAGGCCCGGCGCCAGCCCGCCCTCGCCGCGGGCGAGGCCGCTCGCGAAGGCGGCGTGGCCCTGGCCGTCGGTCTTGGCGGTGGCGAGCACGTCGTTGTTGCGGGCGATCAGACGGATCTCGGCGCCGGCCACGGTCCTGGCGCTGGCGAGCGAGCGGGCGAAGACGTGGACGCCGTCCCGGCCCTTGAAGGCGGTGAGCCCGAGATCGGAGACCACGAACCACTGCGTCGCCTGCGCCTCGTAGCCGCCGTACTCATCCTCCGAGGAATCGGTGGTGCCCGTGGGCTTGGCCAGCATCAGGTAGAGGCCGGGCTCCAGCTTGCCGACCGCCTGGAGCACGGGGAAGGCGGTCACCGCCTCGCGGTTGGTCTCGGCTTTGGCGGTGTCGAGGATGCCCTTCCAGACACGCTGGCCCTTCTGGTCGGCGATCGTCCGGGCCGTCGAGCCGTTGAGTTGGCTCAAAAATTCCTCCGAGCGCAAGGCCGGCAGCAGGCCGCGGTCGCCGATGCGCAGCACCTCGACGTCGAGTGCGGGCGCATTCACCGAGACCAGCGGCACGCCGGCCTGTCCGGTGCGCGGCAGGACGTAGTTGCGGCCGGTGAAGCGCACCTGGGGCGAGCGGTCGCGGACGTAGACCTCGTAATCGGCCGATTTCAGCAGGCTCTCGCCGACGGAGGAGGGCAGGCCCTGGCGCAGGACGAAGGCGTAGCGCTCGGAATGCCTGAGCCCGTCGACGCAGACCTGGGAGCCTTCCGCCGTGACGGCGGCGTCGGCCGCGCCGGAGACGGCGACGTAGGGGGCGTAATCGGTCTTCGGGACGAGGCTCTCGGAGAAGGTGAAGCAGACCCGCGGTGCGGCGGCGTCCGAATCGACCTTGTAGGCGAGGATGCGGAAGCCGTGCGCCTCGCGCAGCCTCTCGTAGGCGGCGCGGGTCTGCGCCTCGTCCCGGATCGCGAGGCTCGCCCGGTAGGCTTCGAGCGCCGGCCGCCACTCGGCCTGGGCCGCCTGGATCTCGCCGAGCCGGGCGAGCGCCCGCGCCTCGTCCGCCGGATTCCGGGCGCGCAGGTAGCCCTGGTAGGCGGCCGCCGCCGCGCGGCCCTTCAGCTTGAACCGGGCGGAAGAGTCGGCGCGCGCCTCGTCGCTGCCGGCGGCGTTGGCGGCGCGGGCGTAATCGAGCCAGTTGCGGTTGTCGTTCGGGTCGGCGGCGACCGCCGCGGCGGTGGCGTTCAGTTCGGCATCCGGCTCCGCCCCCTCGCTCCTGGCCGCACTCTCCGCCTCGCGGTGCCACTGCGCGGCGGTCTTGCCGTTCGCGGGCGCCTCGCTCTTCAGCGCCGCTTCGAGGCGGACGCCCGCGCTCGCCAGCGCCTCGCGCGCAAAGGTTTTCTGGACGGGGGCGGTCGCGGATTTCGGCGGCGCGGGCGACCGGGGCGCCTGCGCCTGGGCGCCGAGGAGCGTTGCGGCGAGCAGGGCCGCGCCGAGACGCCCGAGACGGTTGGCCTGGGACATGCGCTCGCCTCCTCCGGCCGGCGCGCCCGAAGCGGGGGCGCCCGTGGCCGGCAAGCTACCACTTGCCGCGCTCGCCGCAACGCTGGGTCGGCTCTCAGAACGCGCAGATCAGCACGACGCCGACGATCAGGAGGAGCGCGCCGCCGAGGCGGGGCAGGCTCGCCTCGTGGACCGGCACGCCGAGCCCGCCGAAATGGTCGAGGGCGAGCGACATCAGCATCTGCCCGACGATGAGCAGGGCCACCACCGCGGCGGCGCCGAGCCGCGGGATCAGGAAGATCGTCCCGACGACGTAGAGGGCGCCGAGCAGGCCCCCGGTCCAGGCGTACCAGGGCGCGCGGGCCGCCGCGTCGAGGGAGGGCAGCGGTTCGCGCAGGGCCAGGGCGAGAAGGCCGATGGCGAGGCCGCCGACGGCGAAATTGACGAATCCGGCCCAGAGCCCGGAGCCGAGAGCCCCCTTCAGGCCGGCATTGATCGCCTGCTGGACCACGAAGGCCGTCCCGGCGAGCGCCGCCGCGCCGTACAATCCGATCTGTGTCAGCAAAATCGTGGCTCCCGAGATCATCGAAGCGAACTTCCGCGAGAAGCTGTGGCGCGGCACCGGGCCGTCCACGCAAGAACCCGCGCGGCGGTGATGACAATGGCGTATGGCGAAGGCTGCCAACCCGGGTTCGGCGCGCCGCGGCTTGTGGCGCCGGCATTCCCGCCGGCATCATCGCCCGCGCATCGAATCGGGCGGGGGCGATGGCGGGACGGACGACAGCTTTGCGCAGCGGCATTCCGGCTCTGCTCGCGGCCTTCCTCGCGACGGGGGCGTTCGCCCAGGCTCCGCCGCCCCAGACCCTTCCGCCGCAGCCGCCGGCCGCGCGGCCGGGGCCCGCCCCGCCCGCACCCGATCCCGCCTTCGAGGCGGCGCGGGCGGGTTTCGAGGCCTTGCCCGAAGCGCAGCGCCGGGGCGTGCAGGACGCGCTGGTCTGGACCGGCGACTACAACGGCGTGACGACCGGCGCCTTCGGGCGACGCACCTTCGAGGGCGTCCAGGCCTACCAGACCCGCACCGGCGTCACGCCGACGGGCCTGCTCGCCCCGTCCGAGCGCGCGGCGCTCGCGCGCGAGGCGGAGGAGGCGCGCCGGGCGGCCCGGTTCAAGGTCCAGCCCGATCCGGCGAGCGGCGCGGTGATCGGCGTGCCGGAGGCGCTCCTGCCGCGGCGGAGCGCGGTTCCCGGCGGCACCCGCTGGCAGAGCGCCGACGGGCGCGTGACCCTCGACACCAAGTCGTTCGCGCCCGAGGAGACCGGCCTCGACACCCTGTTCGAGCGGGCGAGCGCCGCCAATCCCGGCCGCAAGGTCACCTACAAGCTGAAGAAACCGGACTTCGTCGTCGTCACCGCCGAGACGGCGACCGGACGCTCCTACATCCGCTACGCCGCCGGCCCGGCGGGCATCCGCGGCTTCACCATCGGCTACGACAAGGCGCTGGCGGGAACGGTCGAGCGCCTCGTCATCGCGGTGGCCAACGGCTTCGTGCCGTTCCCCGAGGCGGCACCGACTCAGGCCGCACCGGCAGCCGCCGCCGGCCCGGCGCCGAGGCCCGGCCCCGGGCTGGCCGTCGCGCCCGCCTTGCCGCCGCTTCCCGGATCGCCGGCAGAGGCACACCCCGCCGCGACCGGGCTCAAGCTCGGCGGCGGCCGGGTGCTGACCGCGGCCGCCGCGCTCGACGCCTGTCCCGCGCCGCGGGTCGGCGGCGCGGCGGCCCGGGTCGAGCGGCGGGACGCAGGCGGGAGCCTCGCGCTGCTGCGGGTGGAGGGGCTTTCGGGCGGTGCCGCACCGCCCCTGCGCACGGAGGCGTCGGCCGAGGGGGAGGCGATCCTCGTGCTCAGCGCGGGCGCGAAGGGAGCCCCGGGCGTCGCCCCCGGCACCGCGGTCGCGGACGGCGTGTTCGCGCCGCTCCAGCCCGGTGCGGGCGGGGCGCCGGTGCTCGACCGGTCGGGGCGGCTCGCCGGGCTCGTCGCCCGGTTTCCCGCCGCGCCCCGCCTGATCGCGGGGGTGATGCCGCCGACGCGCTACCCCGTCGTGCCGGCCGGGGCGGTCGCGGCCTTCCTGGCCGAGAGCGGCGTGCCCGCCGGGGCGGGCCGGAACGCCGCCGCGACCACGCTCGGCGGGGCGGCGGCGCCCCTGCTCGGCGCGGTCGTGGCGATCGCCTGCGAGCGGTGAGGGCGCGCGGTCAGATCCGGTGCGTCACCAGCAGGACGATCAGGATGATGAGCAGGATGCCGCCGAGCCCGAAGCCGGGGCCGCGGAAGCGGCCGCCGCCGTAGAAGTTGCCGCCGCCGAACAGCAGCAGGATCAGCAGGATCAGCAGAATGGTGGTGAGCATCGACGGTCCATCTCCGGCGGCTCAAACACGTTCGCTTGAGCGCCGACGGCAACGTCGAGGCCGGCGATTCCGTTCAGTCGGCGAAGGATCGATTCCGGGGCATCGTCCCGAAAGATGGTCGCCGGCTTTCGGAGAAGGACGATGCGTTCGGCCTGTCCTGCGTCCTTGCGAGGCTCGGCGCAAGCAAACCAGGGCGCGCCCTTTCCGGATCTGTCGCGCCCTGGATCGCTTCGCGGCCGCTCGCGAGGACGGAGGGGGCGAAACCCGAAGCGATCGATCGGAAACGGTATGAGCCTGTTTGGCTGCGGAACTCCCGTCCCCTCCCTCACCCTGAGGTGCCGCGAAGCGGCCTCGAAGGGTGTTCCAGTTTCCGCGCGATCCCTGGAGCACCCTTCGAGGGCCGCTCACGCGGCCACCTCAGGATGAGGGTCGAGATGGGATGATCGTCCTCCAACAGGCTCCGTGAGCGCGAAAACTCCTTACGCCCGCCAGTCGGGCAGGGCCTCGTCCGTCCGGCCGAGCCAGTCCGGCGTCGGCAGGCCGCGCTCGGTCAGGAAGGCCGGGTTGAACAGTTTCGAGGCGTAGCGGGCGGCCCCGTCGCAGAGGATCGTCACGACGGTGCGGCCGGGTCCCAGTTCCCGGGCCAGCCGGATCGCGCCCGCCACGTTGATGCCGGACGAGCCGCCGAGCGACAGACCCTCCTCGCGCATCAGGCCGAAGACGATGCCGAGAGCCTCCGCGTCCGGAATCCGGAAGGAGAGGTCGGGCGTGAAGCCTTCGAGGTTCTTCGTCACCCGGCCCTGGCCGATCCCCTCGGTGATCGAGGAGCCTTCGGCCTTGAGCGTGCCGGTGGTGTAGTAGGCGTGGAGCGCCGAGCCTTCCGGGTCGGCGAGCGCGATCTTCACCTCCGGCTTGGCCGCCCGCAGGGCCTCGGCCACGCCTGCGAGCGTGCCGCCGGTGCCGGCCGCGCAGACGAAGCCGTCGACCGCGCCGCCGGTCTGCGCGAGGATTTCGGGGCCGGTCGCCGCGATATGGGCGCGGCGGTTGGCGGTGTTGTCGAACTGATCGGCGAAGAAGGCACCGGCCTCCCCGGTCTGCGACAGCCGTTCGGCGAGGCGGCGGGCGGCGTGGACGTAGTTGTTCGGGTTGGCGAAGGGGACGGCGGGCACCTCGACGAGCCGGGCCCCGGCCAGCCGCAGCGTCTCCTTCTTTTCCGCCGACTGGGTCTCGGGGATGACGATGACGGTGCGGTAGCCGCGCACGGAGGCGACCAGGGCGAGCCCGATCCCGGTATTACCCGCCGTGCCCTCGACGAGGGTGCCGCCCGGCCGGATCAGCCCGCGCGCCTCGGCGTCCCGCACGATGGAGAGCGCCGCCCGGTCCTTCACCGAGAGCCCGGGATTCAGGAACTCCGCCTTGCCGAGGATGGTGCAGCCGGTCTCCTCCGAGGCGCGGCGCAGCCGGATCAGGGGCGTGCCGCCGACCGCGGCGAGCACGTCGGACGAGACGGTGGGAGATGCGGGCATGCGGTGCGGCGGCCTTTCTGAGCGCCCGCGCGGGGCGGCGGATCAGGCAGGCTTAACCACCGGATTCTCAGGAATCCAGGTAGCCCGCCTCGCGCAGGGCGTCGGCGACGGCGAGAAAGAAGGGATCATCCGCCTCCGCCTCGTCCGGCGGCAGGCTTCGTCCCTCGGCGATGCGCGAAAGGCTTTCGTCGGTCAGGGTCTGGGGCAGGAAGGCCTGCACATCCAGGCCGGCCCGTGCCGGTGCCGCGGCACCGAGTCCGAGGAGGCCGGCGGCCGTCAGCAGGGCGTCGTTCAAGGAGGTCATGGCCGTGTCCTGTTTCAAAACGGGACGTCGCGAACCCGTATGCGTTAACCCAATCTTGACGATATTGCGGCGAGGAGTCGGAAACGGCCGTTTCCGGGCCGCCGGGCGGACGGCCGGGACTTGGCCGGGACTTGGCCGTGGCGGCGTCGCGACACCGGCCGGTGCATCGGTTCAGCACCGGTTCAAGCGCCGCGATGCAGGGAGGTGCGTGTGATCGGCCTGCCTCGGTTTCGGCGGACCGAGCCCCGCCCGCGCCGCAATCGAGCGGGATGAGCACATCGTCAAGCTTCCCCGGCTAGACGTTCGAACTCCGGCGATGTCCCGCCGGCCTTCCTTGTCCGATCTCTCCTTATCAGCCGCGAAGCCACCCCATGACGGTCGTCGTCCTCATCGCCTGCAACCTGTTGCTGGCCGGCCTGTTCTCCCTCGTCGCCGTCGCCTTGGATTGAACCGGCCCCGCGCCGGGCGACGCTCCCAGCGGCGCTGCCCGGTCACGAATCCGTTGACGCTCGCACAGGCTTGGCCGTAGCTGGCGGCATGTGAGGGCGCTTGCCGGGATGGTCCGTTTGTCGCGCGGTCATCGCCGTGGCCGCGCTCTACGCGCTTGCCTTGCAGGTCGTGCTCGGCGCGGCCGCGCTCGCCGGCCGTGGCGGCCCGAGATCGCCGCCGCGCCCCGCGCGCCACCCGGCACGCGCCCGTGCGCCCGCGCCCCGCCGTCGTCTGATCGATCGCCTCCCCTCGATCCGCCTGCCAGGGCGCCGGAGGCCGGGCCGCAGATTGGCGGTGGCCTGTTCCCCGAAATCCTCACGCCGCGCTCGTATCGAGCGACCGCAGGTTCGCCACCAGTTCCGAAAACCCGTCGCCCTGGATCAGCACGTGGCGGCGGAGCTGGTCGGCCGCCGCCGGGCCGTCCCCGGCCAGGATCGCGGCGACGACCGCCTCGTGCTCGGCGAGCGACTGCGCCACCCGGTGGCGGGCGCGCAGTTGCAGGCGCCGATAGGGCGACAGGCGGCGGTGCAGCGCCAGCGCCTGCCCGCACAGGAAGTCGTTGCGGCAGGCGCGGTAGATCACCGTGTGGAAGACGTGGTTCTCACCGTAATAGGCCTCCGGATCGCCCGCGGCGGCCGCCCGCGCGCAGGCCGCGAGCGCCGCCTTCAGCTCGGCCTCGAGCTCCGGTGTGAGACGGCGTGCGGCGAGCCGCCCGCAGGCGGCTTCCAGCTCCGCCATCGTCTCGAACATCTCCAGGAGATGGCCCGGCTCGGGCGCGCTCACCACCATGCCCCGGCGCGGCTTGGTCTCCACGAGGCCGGTCGCCGCCAGTTGCAGCAGCGCCTCGCGGATCGGCGTGCGCGAGACCCCGAACCGCTCGGCGAGCTGCGTCTCGTCGAGGCGCGCGCCGAGGGCGAGGCGCCCCTCGACGATCTCGTCCTCGATCGTCTGCCTGAGGCGCTGGGTCTGGCTCGGAGCAGGCTTCATGGCGAGCTTCATGGCAGGCGTCACGGCAGGGTGTCCGACGTTTTTCGGCTCGGACATATTCCGGGGCGTTGACAAAATATGCAAGATAACGCGATCTTGTATACTATGATGCGTTGCAAGAATATTGTGCTGCGCACAAAAACAAAGAGAAATGCCATGCTGCGCCGATCCGGGGGCGTGCTGCGGCGGACAAGACCTCGGAGGGGAAACGCCATGACGCTGAACCGCCGCCACCTGCTCGCGGCCGGGCTCGCCGCGCCGGCTCTGCTGAGGCTCGGCGCCGGCCCGGCCCGGGCCGCGACGACCCTCAAGCTCTCGCACCAGTTCCCCGGCGGCACGATCGACGAGGGCGACTTCCGCGATCGGATGTGCCGGAAGTTCGCCGCCGCCATCAGGGAGCGCTCGAAGGGCGCGATGGAGGTGCAGGTCTATCCCGGCTCCTCGCTGATGAAGACCAACGCCCAGTTCAGCGCCATGCGCAAAGGGGCACTCGACCTCTCGCTCTACCCCTCGCCCTACGCGGGCGGCGAGGTGCCGGAGATGAATATCGGCCTGATGCCGGCGCTGGTCCCCTCCTACGCGCAGGCCGTGGCCTGGAAGGACGCGGCCGTGGGCCGCAAGCTCACCGAGATCCTGGAGGCCAAGGGCATCGTGCTGGTCTCCTGGGTCTGGCAGGCCGGCGCCGTGGCGAGCCGCGAGCGCCCGCTCCTCACGCCCGACGACGCCAAGGGCATGAAGGTGCGCGGCGGCTCGCGCGAGATGGACCTGATGATGAAGCAGGCGGGTGCCGCCACGCTCTCGCTGCCGTCGAACGAATCCTACGCCGCGATGCAGACGGGCGCGTGCGACGCGGTGCTGACCTCCTCCACCAGCCTGATCTCGTTCCGCCTCGAAGAGATCTCGAAGGGCCTGACCTCGGGCCGCGAGCGCTCCTACTGGTTCATGCTGGAGCCGATCATGATGTCGAAGATCGTGTTCTCCGGCCTGCCCAAGGACGGCCAGGATCTGATCATGGCGGTGGGCGCCGAGCTGGAAGGCTTCGGCCAGGAGGGCGCCAAGGCCGACGACACGAGGGTCGAGGCGGTGTTCTCCAAGGCCGGGGCCAAGGTCGTTCACCTGGACGAGCCGACGCTCGGCAGATGGCGCGACATCGCCCGCGACACCGCCTGGAAGGATTTTTCGAACAAGAGCGCGAGCTGCGCCGAGCTGCTCAAGCTGGCGGAGAAGGTCGCGTGAGCCACGCCTTCGACGCGGCCTCGGCGGCTGCCGAGACGCACGAGGCCGAGGAGCCCCGGATTCCGGGCCTGCTCGGCCTCCTCGACCGCCTGATGCGCGGGCTCAATCACGTCATCCTCGTCTGCGGCGGCCTCGCGCTGGTCGCCGCCTGCCTCGTGCTGAGCTACTCGGTGGTGATCCGCTACGTCCTGCACGAACCGACCGAGTGGCAGGACGAGACCGCCGTGTTCCTCATCGTCGGCGCGACCTTCCTGTCGGCGGCGGGCGTGCAGGCCAAGCGCGGCCACGTCGCCATCGAGGCGCTGACCGGCCTGCTGCCGGCGGGCGTCAACCGGGTGCGCCTGCTGCTCGTCGACATCGTCGCCCTCGCCTTCGTCGTCTTCTTCGCCTGGAAGAGCTGGAGCCTGTTCCACGAGGCCTGGGTCGACGGACAGATCTCGCAATCGACCTGGGGGCCGCCGCTCTGGATTCCCTACCTGATGATGGCCGCAGGCATGAGCCTGCTCGGCCTCCAGCTCGCGCTCCAGATCGCGGAAAGCCTGCTCTGCGGCTCCCGCGCCGCCGGCTGGGCCGAGCCGGGGATCGGCATGGGCGCCGGCCTCGACCGCCCCGACATCGCGCCCGCGGGTCCCGACCCGATGGGCCGTGCGACCGCCGCGGGACAGAAGGGAAGCCGGGCATGAGCACCGCCGCGATCGGCTTCCTCTATGCCGGGGCGACGCTGGGGGCGATGCTGTCGGGCATCCCCATCGCCTTCGCCCTCGGCTTCGTGGCGCTGGTCTTCATGTACGCGTTCATGCCCGCCGCTTCGCTCGATACGGTGGCGCAGAACGTCTACGAGGAGATGGCTTCGATCACCCTGCTCTCGATCCCGCTCTTCATCCTCAAGGGCGCGGCGATCGGGCGATCCCGCGCCGGGCAGGATCTCTACTCGGCGATGCATGCCTGGATGCACCGCGTGCCGGGGGGCCTGGGCATCGCCAACGTGTTCGCCTGCGCCCTGTTCGCGGCGATGGCCGGCTCCTCGCCCGCCACCTGCTCGGCGATCGGCTCGGCCGGCATCCCGGAGATGCGCAAGCGCGGCTACTCGCCGGGCTTCGCCGCCGGCATCATCGCCGCGGGCGGCACCCTCGGCATCCTCCTGCCGCCCTCGATCACCATGATCCTCTACGCGGTCGCCGCCGAGCAGTCGCTCGGCCGGCTGTTCCTCGCCGGGATCGGGCCGGGCTTCCTCTTGGTCGCCCTGTTCGCCGGCTGGTCGGTCTTCCGCTTCCGCTCGGAATTCGCGGCGGCCAAGCGCGCCTGCGAACGGAACGGCACGCCGCATCCGATCCTCAGGCAAGACGCCTACAGCATGCGCGAGCGCTTCTCGACGCTGCCGCGGGTGCTGCCCTTCGTCGTGCTGCTCACCGGCGTCATGGTCGCGCTCTACGGCGGCTACGCCACGCCCTCCGAGACGGCCGGCCTCGGCGGCCTGCTGGCGCTGGCCCTGATCGCCGCGATCTACGCCGTCTGGCGGTTCCGCGATCTCGACCCGATCCTCACGGCGACGTTGCGCGAATCGACCATGCTGATGCTGATCATCGGCATGTCGCTCCTCTACGCCTACGTGATGAGCTACCTCCACATCAGTCAGGCGGCGGCGCAGGCCATCGTCGCGATGCAGCTCTCGCCCTGGCTCCTGCTCGCCACCATCCTGGCCCTGGTGATCGCGCTCGGCTTCTTCCTGCCGCCGGTCTCGATCATCCTGATGACGGCGCCGATCATCCTGCCGCCGCTCAAGGCCGCCGGGTTCGACCTCGTCTGGTTCGGCGTGGTGATGACGATCACCATGGAGATGGGGCTGATCCACCCGCCGGTGGGCCTCAACATCTTCGTCATCAAGAACATCGCCCCCGACATCCCGCTCAGGGACATCATCTGGGGCACGCTGCCCTTCGTGATCCTGATGGGCGTGGCGATCGTCGCGCTCTGCCTCGTGCCGGGCATCGCCCTCCGGCTGCCCGACCTGCTCCTGCCGACGACCCGCTGACAAAACCGCCGACCCCTCCGCGCCGCCCTGCGCGGAAGGTTCATCGTTCGTCGCTGCCCGCGATAAAACTCGCCTTAACCCTCGGGGGCGCAAGCTCACCCCTCCAGAGCCGCTTCCGGCGCCGGACGGGAGACGATCCGTGACGAAGACGGTCGCCGACACGAAGCCCGCGGCGGACACCGCCGCCGTGCCGCCGCTGAGCCCCGGCGTGCGCCGCCATCTCGGCAAGAGCCTGCGCAGCCACTATGCCGGCTGCCTGACCGAGCCGGTCGGCGAGCGCCTCGAAGCGCTCATCACCCGCCTGGCCAAGCCGCGGGACTGAGGCCCGAGCCTCCCTCGCGGGTTCCGGGCGGAGCCCGCGTCATACGATATCCGATCGATCCCTTCGGGATGGCGGATTTGGGCTTCGCTCAAACGCCGCGCGGGTTCGCCGATCCGGTTCCCGCTTCGACAAGCGGGAACCGGATCAGGTGGTCCGGCCGTCGGCGGCCAGTTTCCGGAGCTGCGCGAGGGCGAGCGCGTGCCCGGCATTCAGGTCGAGCGGCCCGGCAAAGCCCCCGTCGCGGTCCATCATGTAGACCATCAGCGTGTGCTCCAGGATGTAGTCGCCGCCGGGCAGCGGCACCCGCTTCACCGAGGCGCGGTAGTCGCGCGCCACCTGCGCGATCGCCTGCGGCGTGCCGGTCAGCCCGGTGATCCGGTCCGTGAACGAGGCCATGTAGTCGCGCATCACCGCCGGCGTGTCCCGCTCGGGGTCGAGGGTGACGTAGTAGGCCGGGACGTCGCCGCCCTCGGCGCCGAATGCGTCGAGCAGGGTGCCGAGATCGGCCAGCGTCGTCGGACAGACGTTCGGGCACCGGGTGAAGCCGAAGAAGACCAGGAACGGCTTGCCCTTCAGCACCCGCGAATCGACGGTGCCGCCCTTGGAGGATTCGAGCCGGAACGGACCGCCGACCGCCGACAGGGCGGCCGGCCTGTCTCCCCGCGGCAGGAAGGCGACCGTCGCCGCCGCGATGCCGAGCAGCCCCAGCGCGAAGGCGGCGAGGATCAGGCCGCTTCCCCGCGAGGCGCGGGGGAGCGGCCGGGGTTCAGCGGCCATGGTCGTGCCCCGCATGATCGTGGGCCGCACCCTCGGCGGGCATCTCGGCGGGCATCTCGGCGGGGGTCTTGGCCGCGAGGCTCTCGACGGTGAACTCCACCGGGACGGTGCCGGCCCGTTCGAAGGTCAGCGTGCCCTTCACCCGCTCCCCCTTCTTCAGGGGCGCCTTCAGGTCCATGAACATCAGGTGGTGGCCGCTGGGGGC
Source organism: Methylorubrum populi (assembly GCA_036946625.1). NCBI lineage: Bacteria > Pseudomonadati > Pseudomonadota > Alphaproteobacteria > Hyphomicrobiales > Methylobacteriaceae > Methylorubrum > Methylorubrum populi. The sequence continues at coordinate 97,543 of JAQIIU010000003.1, read as the reverse complement.
GAGCGTCACCGTCCGGCCGGGCGGGATCGCCAGGCCGTCGGCGAGGGGGCCCATCTTCATCACGCCGCCCTCCATCGACATCGTGTGCAGTTCCCCACGCCCGGCCGCCTCGATCGCGGCGCCGGTGAGCCGGTCCGGCTCGGCGCCGGTGTTGCGCAGCGTCACGTAGCCGCCGGCCACCGTCGCGCCGCCCGGCGTCGCCCGCAGCCAGGGGGCTTCGATCGCGACCGCTCCGGCCTTGGCGGCCGGCCCGGCGGCGGCCGTCGCGGTGGTGGCTCCGGCGGCGACGATCCGCACCGCCGGGGCCGGCGCCTTCAGCGCCCGCGCATCCTGGCCCTCGGCCGGGATCTCGCTCCAGCGGTAGCGGCCCTCGGCGCAATCCTGTTCGACGGGGAAGTAGATCGTCGCGCCGGGCGCGAAGGCGTCGGAGACCCGGGCGAAGAAGGTGAACTCGTCGACCTGATCGTCGGGCAGGCTGCCGCCGCTCCACGTGATCCGGGTGACCCCTTCCGAGACCTGCCCGTGGAAGGAGGGGTAGGGGCGGGCATAGGCCGACTCGACCGTCCCGATCGCCCAGCCGGGCTTGGGCATCGGCTTGGCGCCGGTCACGCCCTCGGGGATGGTGACGCTGACGCGGGTGGTCGGCCGGCCGTCGCAGCCGTGCATGATCTGGACGACGCCGCGATAGGCGGCGTTGGGCGCGGCCTCCTTGCGTTCCAGCACGGCGTGGGCCGCGGCGGTCGAGACGAGGGCGGGGCCGATCGAGGCGAGCGGCAAGGCGAGCGGCAGGAACGCGCGGAGCGAGGCGCGGGTCGAAGGGGAGCGCATGAGGGAAGGTTCCGGTGTCTGACTTACGGGTTCGCTGAAGGGAGCGGGCGGGTCAGGCGGCCGGGGGGGCCCGGGCATGGGCGAGGGTGAAGGGCGGCGGGCGGGCGGCCCGGCGGATCGTGCCGCGCCAGTCGGCGCGGACGGCATCGCGCGCGGTCCACGCGATGCCGGTCGAGGCGGGGGAGGGGAGGGCGGCGGCAGGCGCATGGTTCGCGGCCGTGCAGCAGCCGGGGTGGGGAAGGTCCGGAGCCGGAAGCCCGTCCTTCGCCGTCGAGATGGCTGCGTCCCCGTTCCGGATCGAGGCGCAGAGGAAGCCCGGCGCGCCCGCGACCGGCAGGGCCGCGATGCCGCCGAGCAGGGCCTGGAGCGCCAGCGCGTAGAGGGCGGCCACGGCCGTCAGCGCGCGCAGGATGCGCGGCGCTCGCCCTGTCCGGTCGCGGCGTGTGGTCGGCATGGATCGAGCCTTACGCCGCTTCGCGCCGCTCCGGTAGGGGGCCGCCCGGCGCCATGCCGGCGCACCCGCCGCCGCCGCGCCGGACCCGATCCCGCCGGCGCGAAGGCCCGAAGCGTGCGCCGCCACACCCGGACGCCACAATATGGCCCGGAACGGCATGGCTTCTTAACCACGAGACCGCAACAACCGCGGCACGAGGACTTGGCACGAAAACTTGGCCGAGACTTGGTTTCAGACCTTGGCCTTCGGCCGATTCCGATGATCGCACCTTTGAGCCCAGAGCCCGGATCGATGCTGCAGACCGCACGCCCCTCCCGTCCCTTCACGGCCGCCCTCCTGGCGGCCACGCTGCTCGCGGGCCCGGCGCTCGCGCGCGATGGCGGCTTCGCCCAGGCCGAGTGGGCGCAGGACTATTCCTCGCCCACCACCATGCAGGTGCACCGTTCCTCGACGCCGATCCTCTCGCCCGAGACCGTGGCGGCGACCGAGGCGATGGTCGAGAAGTACCGCGCCATCGTCGCCCGCGGCGGCTGGCAGCCGGTCTCCGGCGCCGCGGGCCTGCGCATCGGCTCCCGCGGCCCGGCGGTGGCGGCGGTGCGCCAGCGCCTGATCGTGACGGGCGACCTCGACGCCAATGCCGGCGGCGCGGGCACCTACGATTCCTACGTCGCGGCCGGCGTGAAGCGCTTCCAGGCCCGCCACGGCCTGTCCCAGACCGGCCAGATGAGCCCGGCGACGCAAGCCGCCATGAACGTCGCCGCCGACATCCGCCTGCGCCAGCTCGAGACCAACGTGATCCGCCTGCGCTCCTATTCGGGCGATCTCGGCCGGCGCTTCGTCATCACCAACATCCCCGCCGCCCTGGTGCAGACGGTGGAGAACGGCCAGGTCGTGACGCTGCATGCCGCGGGCGTGGGCAAGATCGACCGCCAGTCGCCGATCATGAACACCAAGGCGACGCAGATCAATTTCAACCCGACCTGGACGGTCCCGGCCTCGATCGTGAGGAAGGACCTGATCCCGAAGATGCAGAAGGATCCGAACTACCTCACCGACAACAAGATCCGCATCCTCTCGAACGGCCAGGAGATTTCGCCGCGTTCCGTGAACTGGAACTCGGACGAGGGCACCCGCTACACCTACCGCCAGGATTCGGGCGCCGATTTCAACTCCATGGGCGTCGTGCGCATCAACATCCCGAACCCCTACGGCGTGTTCATGCACGACACCAACACCCGCGGCGTGTTCGGCGACGACTTCCGCTTCATCTCCTCGGGCTGCGTGCGCGTGCAGAACGTGCGCGAGTACATCACGTGGCTCCTGAAGGACACGCCCGGCTGGGACCGCGCCCATGTCGAGCAGGCGGTGGAGAGCGGCCAGCGCATCGACGCCACGCTGAGCCAGCCCGTGCCGGTCTACTGGACCTACATCACCTCCTGGGCGACCCCGGACGGCACGGTGCAGTTCCGCGACGACATCTACAAGCGCGACGGCGTGAACGTGCCCTCGACCATCGAGGCGCCGACCCCAGTCGCCAGCGCCGCCTCGACGCGGCCCGAGGTGTTCGAGCCGGGCGACGAGGAGAACTAGAGCATCGTCCCGAAAGGTGGCTGCCGGCTTGTCTGAGAGCCTGTTTGACCGGCCAATGTGTCTTCGTCAGGCAACGGCAAGGCGAGAGGAAGATCCTACTCCCATCCCCACCCTCATCCTGAGGTGCCGGAGCGGAGGCCTCGAAGGGGGCTCCAGGAATCGCGCGGGATCTGGAGGATCCTTCGAGGCCGCTCACGCGGCACCTCAGGATGAGGGGCGAGAGGGGATCACTGCAGTCAAACAGGCTCTGAAAAGACGATGCACAAACAAAAACAAGAATCCAGCGCATCGTCCTGGAGTTGACTTTCAGGACGATGCGCTGGGCGCTCCCTCGTCCGAGCGGGCCGCGGCCCGCTCGGACGACGCGGCGAGAGATCGGAACGGGCCCGGGCCGGATTCGACATCCGGCCCGGGCCTTTGCCGTCGTGAGACCGTTTCCAAACTGATCGCTTCGGGTTTCGCCCCCCTCCGTCATCGCGAGCGGCCGCGAAGCGATCCAGGGCGCGACCTGTCCGGAAAGGTCGCGTCCTGGATGGCCACGGCTTCGCCTCGCAAGGACGCAGGAGAGGCCGAAGTCATCGACCGGATGTCGTATGAGAGGCCCCCGGGCGCCGCTTCGGTTTCGGTCGCCGGGCGAAGTCCGATATCGGCCCCGGACGCGGCACGAAAGGAATCGCGAATTTTTTTCGTATCCCGGCGGAATGGGCGGATTAAACGCTCTCGCCCGACGTTGAAAGTATATGCTGCTCGATAGAACGCGCTCGAAACGCTCCGAGATCGTCGACCTGCTGGTGCCCCTGCGGCGCTACGCCCGGTCGTTGACGCGGGATTCGCTCAAGGCGGACGACCTCGTGCACGATACCATGGTCCGCGCGCTCGAATCGCGCGCGAACCTGCGGCCCGACACCAACCTGCGCACCTGGATGATGACGGTGCTGCACAACGTCTTCATCGACGAGCAGCGCCGCAAGCGGGTCGAGGCGCGCCATGCCGACGTGCTGGCGCAGCTTTCCGAGGAGGTGGCCCTGCCCGCCCAGGAAGGACAGGTGCGGCTCATGCAGATCCGCAAGGCGTTCGAGAGCCTGCCGGAGGAGCAGCGCGCCGCGCTCCACCTCGTGACCCTCGAAGGCATGGCCTATGCCGACGCGGCGGCCGTGCTCGGCATCCCGATCGGCACCCTGATGTCGCGGCTCGGCCGCGGCCGGGCAGCCCTGCGCGCCTTCGAGGAAGGCGGCCGCAAGGGCAAGGCGACGCCTTCCGACGACGCGTCCGACCGAGGCCGGCCACATCTGCGTGTCGTCGGCGGGAATTGAAGGCCCGGGCTAACCGTTAAGAAAAGCAACGACGGGTAGCAGCGAGGCTGGGGACGGTGGTCATGAAGGGCAGTCGGAGTGGGCTGATGGTCGACGCGGTCACGGAATCCGATCTTATCGCGTATGTCGATGGCGAACTCGATCCGATGCGTCGGCTCGAGGTCGAGGCGCATCTCGCGCGCGATTCCGGGGATGCGCTCCAGGTGATGGCCGACCTGCGCGACCGTGACGCGCTGCGCGAGGCGTTCCCGTCCCTGCCGAGCCCGGGGCCCGAGCGGCTCCGTACCGGCGCGCGCCGGATCGACCGCGCCTTCGCGTGGCAGCGGGTCAATTCCCGCCTGCGCCGGGCGGCGGCGGTCGTGGTGCTGGTGGGGGCGGGTTGGCTCGCCCATACCGAGACCGGCACCTTCGGCGTTCCCGGCTCCTTCGCCTCGCCGATCGATGCCTCCCTGGCCGAAGAGGCGCAGCAGGCCCGCAGGGCCGTCCAGATCCGCGCCCGCGCCACGACCCAGCCCGCGGCCTCGTCCTACGATCCCGCCGACCTCGAAGCCGCGACCGGGGTCGACCTGCCGCCGCTGCCGAAGGGCTGGAACGTCCGGGACGTGCAGATCTTCCCGAGCCGCAACGGCACCGGGATCGAGGTCTCGATCGTCTCGGCCGAGATCGGCGAACTCGCCCTGTTCGCCAAGCGGAGCAGCGGCCTGTCCCCGGCCGAGGGAACCGAGCCCGTGGCGCGTTCGAGCGACGGGACGACCGCTTACTGGCGCAACGGCAGCACCGCCTACGCGCTGAGCGGCTCGCGCGACGATCCGGCCCTGCACGCCGCCGCCGCTCACCTCGCCGCGTTCCGGAAATAGGCCGGTTCGACGCCGAGGCCGTGCTTGAAAACGAGGGGCCCGGAGCCGCGACCGATCCAGGGGGGATCGCCGCGGCTCCGGGCCCCTTCTTCTTGCATCGTCGCTCTACGGACGGTCGTGCCCCGCCTTCGTCCGAGCGCGGCCTCTGCTCCATAGGGAGAGCGCTCCGGCCCGGCGCCGTCTTATGCGCCGGCGAGGAGCTTCGCCGTCCGCTGCTGACGCTCCAGGATTTCGCGCAGGTGGCCGATCGCGCCCTCCTGCATGCTGCGCAGCGCCTGCGGATCGGTCTCGCCGTCGCGCCGCATCGAGACGTAGAACTCGAACCCGCCCGGCTCCGTCGCGGCGATCCGGTTCAGCACGAACGGGAACAGGCCGAGCCGCGCCGCCGCCTCGACGGCATCGAGGAAGGACAGCGGCGTGAACACCCAGCAATGGCAATCCGCGTAAGCGCCCGATGCGAGCGTCTCGCTCGCCTGGGCATGAGCCAGCGCCAGGGCCGCGTCGCCGCACAGCCGCGCCGCCGCCGCCGGATCTTCGCCCGCCCAGACCCGGCCGGGCTCGACCGCGAGCGCCTGATGGGTGTGGGCGAAGATCTGGCGCGGGCTCGGGCGGGTGTAGGCGAGCAGATCCGCCTCGACCAGTTCGGCGATGGTGCTGTCGGCGCGGCCCGCATCGAACATGAAGCGCCGGTCGGGCAGCGAGAGGTTGAACACGCCGCCCGGCCGCAGGACGGCGTGAATGCCGCGGAACCAGCCGAGCAGGTTCGGCACGTACTGCCCGACCTGCGCGGCGATGGCGAAGTCGAGATCCTCCTCGATCCCTCCCCGCCCGAGCACCGCCGCGAGCGAGTCGGAGCCCGTCCAGGCGTGATCGATCGGCACGGCGTCGGGCAGGTTGGCCTGCGCGTCGGCGGCGTGATCGACATAGGCGACGCGGATGCCCTCCGGCAGGGCCGTCGGGTTGTCGGCCGGCCCGAATTCGAGCCCGCGCGCCTCCGGCAGCGGCACGTCGTGCGTGAGCCGGGCGAGGCGCCGGTCGGCGGACCGGCGTGCCAGGAAGGCATCCAGCGACAGGAAACCGGAATGCATGCCGCGAACGCCTTACCTCTCGGCCTGAAGGAAGCGCCGAAATTATCCGTCCCGCCGGGCCGGGCGCAATCGTCCGTTCGCGTCCGAACGAACCCGTGGCCGGGATGCCTCGCGAGGTCGATGGCAGAGGCTCGGCGCCGCCAGGGCCGTATCCGGTCGCGCTGGACAGGATCGTCCCGGGTCGGAAACGTTCGGTCGCTGCGTATCGCTCTCTCCATGTGTCGCCGTCACGCAGGCGTGTCCCTGCGCCGCCCCGAAAGCGGGCATGAGCGGTGACCGAGCGTTCCACGAGGCATTCCCGAGCCGGAAGCCGGGCGCAGGCCCGTTTCCGCCGACGGCGAGGTATCGGCATTGCGCTTCGGTCGCGTGCGATCGGACGACGGGGCGGCGGTGCCCGGCCGTACCCGTCCGACGCGAGCGGCTTCGGGCCGATCGAGGAAACATCGGCAGAGACAACCTAAGGTTGTTTCCTCGGGATTGCTCGCTTCCATCCCGCGGGCTACTGCTTCGCTCGATACGGCGCAGGCGGGACGCGCGGTTCGGCGATCGGCCTCATCCCGCGTGGCGAGAGGTACTCTACAGAGATTGAAGCGCCTGCGGTAATCCCTAAGGTCATTTTCCTGGAGCCGCCGGACATGGGGACCGTCGTGGGGACCGTCATGCACGGGTGGCATCCTTCTTTCTTGTCAATGCGCGTACCCAAGGTGCGGGCCGATGCGGATCCTCGGTCGGCGTAGACGGTCGGCCGAACATCGTCCCGCGAGTTTTCGATCAATCCGTGTGCGAGGTTGCCGGAATTGTTCAAGCGCAGATTGCAGACGCTCTCCAGGCGTGTCGGCTTCGGCAAGAGCCTGCAGACGCCGGCAAGGTTGCTGGGCGCGGACGAAGGCTTCGACCCGGTCTTCTACCGTCGGCACTATCCCGACCTCGCCGTCCTGGGGGACGATCCGAAGGCCCTCAGGCAGCATTACCTCAAGCATGGCCGGGCCGAGGGGCGCGTTCCGAACGCGGCCGGGCTGATCGCCTCCCTCGAAGCTCGGGACGGCTTGCTGCCGCGGGACTTCATCCCGGAGCATTACCGGGCGATCCACGACGATCTGGCCGGGCTGGCCGAGCCGTGGCGGATCACGGAGCACTACCTGCGCTTCGGACGTTCTGAGGGGCGGGCCTATCGGCCCGACCTGTCGGCGTTCGAGCTGGAATACGAGCGGATGCTCGCGCACGAGGCCGAGGCGGCCGGGCGGCGCGCTCCCGTGCGCCCGGCCGAGAGTTTCGCGCACCTTCTGGTCGCCGCGCGGGTTCTGCCCGGACCGTGGCTCGACCTGTTCGCGCCCTACGAGTTCGCGCTGCTGAACGAGGCATGGCTTCCGCGTCCCCCTGCCTCGCGCATGGAAGGACTGATCGCCTTCCTGACGGCGGGCGTGGATCGCCTCGCCCCGATCGCCTTCCGCCGACGGTTCGATCCCGGCTTCTACCGGTCGGACAACCCGGATGCACCCGCCATCGCGAGCGATGCCGACCTGTACCGTCACTGGCTCGGCAAGGGCATCGGGAAGGGAGAGCCGGGGACCGAGGCCGCGGCGCTGCTGACCCTTCTCGGAGAGGAGGGCTTTCCCGAGAGCTTCGACGAGGCGGCCTACCGCTCGCTGCTGCCCGAGGGCGTCGCCGCGCCGCCGCCCGGGCGGCTGAACGCGCTGCGGCATTTCGTGACGGCGGGGTTCCACCTCTGGGAACTCGAACCCGTGCGGCAGGCCTGCTCGGCCCCGTTCCTCGAGCGGATCGGCGAATACCACCTCGGCCACGGCCACGCCATCGCCGCCAAGGAGGCCTACGACCGGGCGCTCAAGACCGGTCCCGCCTCCGGCCGCCTCCACCACCGGCGCGGCGACGCGCTGCGCATGCTCAACCGCACGAACGATGCCGCGCGCGCCTTCGCGAACGCCGCGGACGTGCCGGGAGCCGTGGTGTGGAGCCACATCCACGCGATCGACGGTCTCCTCGCGCAGCCGAAAGGGGTGGAGGAAGCCCTCGACCGGGTCCGGCGCTCGGCCGAGGAGTGGCACCCCAACCCCCGATGGCGCGCCGCCGCGCACCGCGCCATCGCGGCGGCCTTCGCCCTCACGAGCGAGGAGGCGCGGGCCGCCTACGCCGCCGGAAGGCGGCAGGAGGCGGACGATCGACTCACCGCCTGCCTCGACCGGATCGCCGGCCTGATCGAGAGGATCGATCCGCTGCCGGCGCCGCTGCCGGCGCCGGCCAACGGCCACATCGTGATCGTCGCCAACCGCGATCTTCCCCAGTGCGACCATTACCGCGTCGTCCAGAAGATCCAGCAGCTCGAACACGGCGGCTGGACCGTCGAGGTGTTCGAGCAGGACGAGGCGGGCGAATGCCGGCCGGCGCTCGACCGGGCGTCCGCGGTGATCTTCTACCGCGTGGCGGCCTTTCCCGGCGTCCTGCACGCGATCCTCTACGCGCGGGCGCTCGGCCTGCCGACGATCTACGAGATCGACGACATCGTCTTCGACGCGGGCATGTTTCCCGATCCGCTCGAAAGCTTCGAGGGGCAGATCACGCCCAAGCACTACGTCGACCTGCAATACGGCGTGCCGCTGTTCCGCTACGCCATGCAGGCGTGCGACGTCGGCCTCGCCTCCACGCCGGCCCTGGCCGAGCGGATGCGCCCGCTCGTCCGCTCGGGCGTCTGCCAGGTGCTGCGCAACGCGCTCGACGCGCGCAACCTGCCCTTCCTGAAGCGTCCGCACCAGCCCTTCTCGGATCGGACGCTGACGATCTTCTACGGATCGGGCACCCGCGCCCACAACAAGGACTTCAACGACCTCGCCGCGCCCGCCCTCCTCAAGATGATGGAGCGCCATCCGCAGGTTCGCCTGGTGATCGCGGGCTATCTGCGCCTCGGCGACGGCTTCCGCCGGTTCGCGCACCGGGTGCGCCAGCTCGGCTTCACCGACGACGTGACCGCCTACTGGGAGGCGCTCTCGGGGGCGGACATCAACCTCGCGGTCCTGGCGCCCGGCCCCTTCGCCGACGCCAAGAGCGAGATCAAGTGGCTGGAGGCCGCGATGTGCGGCATCCCCTCGGTCGTCAGCGCGACGCGCACCTACCGCGAGATCCTCGTCGACGGGCAGGACGCCCTGCTGGCCGGAACGGTGCAGGACTGGACGCGGGCGCTCGGTGCGCTGATCGCCGATTCCGAGCTGCGCCGGACGGTCGGCGCGAGGGCGCGGGACAAGGCGCTGACCGCCTACGGCCTGGATGCCGCGGTCGATGTCCTCAAGGGCGTGCTGGCACCGCCGCCGGAGGCGCCCGCGGCGCAGGCGGATCGCCGCCAAGCCGCCCGCGCCGCGTGGGCCGGACCCGCGGCCGGGTCCGGCTCGGCGAAGGCGGGGGAGCCGGTCCCTGCGGACGGCGCAGGGGCCGCCGCCGGAACGCGCCGGGACGGCAAGCCGCGCATCCTCCTGGTCAACGTCTACTTCCCGCCCCAGACCGTCGGGGGGGCGACCCGGGTCGTGCGCGACAACCTCGACCACATCCTCGATCGCGCCTCGAACCGGTTCGAATTCGCGGTGGCGGCCTCGGACATCGAGGTGGAGCCGCCCTACCGGACGCGCATCGACGCCTATCGCGGGGTTCCCGTCTTCCGCATCGCCACGCCGCGGGAGCGGAACATGGACTGGCGCCCGTTCAACCCGAGCGTGCGCGTGGAGTTCGACGACCTGCTCGACCGCTTCGGACCCGACCTCGTCCACTTCCACTGCGTGCAGCAACTGACCGCCAGCACGGTCGAGGCCGTGCGGGCGCGCGGAATTCCCTACATCGTCACCGTCCACGACGCGTGGTGGATCTCCGATTTCCAGTTCCTCATCGACGAGGACGGGCTGGTGCAGATGCCGTCCTCCGATCTGCTCGCCGACACGACGAGCCGCTCGGTCAGCCCGACCGCCTCCATCGCCCGCCGCCGCGGGCTGGCGCGGATGCTCGAAGCGGCGGCCGTCGTCGCCGCGGTCTCGGAATCCTTCGCAGGAATCTATCGGCAGGCCGGTTTCCCCGAAACGATCGCGCTTCCGAACGGCGTTCCGCGCCTCGCCCCGGTCGCGCGCCGGGCGAGCCGGACCGGCCGCGTGCGCCTCGGCCATATCGGCGGCCGCACGGCGCACAAGGGCGCCACGCTGGTCGAGGCGGTCCTGCGGGCGGGCCGGTTCGAGAACCTGAGCCTCACGCTCGTCGATCACGCCCTGGCCACCGACCATGTCGGCGAGGAGACCTGGGGCGCCACCCCCGTCCGGATCGTCGGCAAGGTGCCGCAGGACGAGATCGGCGAACTCTACGCCGACATGGACGTGCTGCTCGCCCCCTCGCTCTGGCCCGAGAGCTTCGGACTGGTGACGCGGGAGGCGCGGGCGGCGGGGCTGTGGGTCGTGGCCAGCGATCTCGGCGCGATCGGCGAGGACATCGACGAGGGCGTCAACGGCTTCCGGGTCGGTGTCGGTTCGCCGGACGGGGTGCGCGCGGTGTTCGAGCGGATGAACGCCGATCCCGGGCGCTTCCGCACGAGCCCGCCGAGCCCCGCGCAGCCGCCCCGGACCGCGGCGGATCAGGGCGACGACCTGATCGCCCTCTACGAGCGCCTGCTCACGGTGCCTTGAGCCCCGCGGGGGACGTCAGCGGTCTCCCGCCCGGCGCTTGCGACGCCCACGGCCGCGAGGGCAAGCCGATTCCGCGCGGTCCCGGCTCTCCCCCGCTCGATCCGCACAAAGGGGTCGGACGCGGGTGCCCTGCGGCGCCTCAGGATGAGGGTGGGGATGGGATTGAAGGCTCCTGAAGCGGAATACACTTCGCGTCCGGGCGCCCCGCGCGGTCCTTCCCCCTGCAATCTCGGAGCGGCGAGAAGGAGGTTCGGGGGCGTATTGCGTGCAATCACAGCATCATGCCCAGGTTTTGCACATATCGAGCAGATTTTTTGGGCTCAGTTGTGTAGAAGCGTGGCATTCGCCCGCGCAAGACCAGTATCCCGGCGATAAAATACCGAAACGTCGGCTGCCGCCAATAAAGCGTCGCAATACGACAAGCCGGGTGGCGTGACCGCCCGTAGCCTTTCATCATCATCAATAAAGCCGGTCAAAGCTGCTGCCGCATTCGATCGTCGCGCTGCATCGAGAAGGTCATCTGCCTATGGGCCGAATCAATCTTGAAGGGATCAGCAAGATTTTCGGCTCCGGCTCCGCCCAGGCGCTCGATCTGATCGCGCAGGGCAAGGGCAAGGGCGAGATCGCATCCGCCTGCGGCGCCGTCGTCGGCTTGCGCGACATCGCGTTCGACATCGAAGAGGGCGAGATCCTCGTCCTGATGGGGCTGTCGGGCTCCGGCAAGTCGACGCTTCTGCGATGCATGAACCGGCTCGTCGAGCCGTCCTGCGGCCGGATCGTCGTGGACGGCGTGGACGTGACCCGGCTCGGCCGCAAGGACCTGCTCGCCTTCCGGCAGAAGACCTTCGGCATGGTGTTCCAGCACTTCGCGCTGCTGCCGAACCGGACCATCCTCGACAACGTCGGCTTCGGCCTCGAGATGAGGCGGGTCCCGGCCAGGGAACGGGTCGAGCGGTCGATGCGGGCGATCGGGCTCGTCGGCCTCGAAGGCTGGGAGACGAAGTATCCGAGCCAGTTGTCGGGCGGGATGCAGCAGCGGGCCGGCCTCGCGCGGGCGCTCGCGGCGGATGCGGACATCCTGTTGATGGACGAGGCCTTCAGCGCCCTCGATCCGCTGATCCGCCGCGACATGCAGGCGGAGCTGCGCGACCTCCAGCGCAAGCTCGGGAAGACCATCGTCTTCGTCTCGCACGACCTCGACGAGGCGATCGCGCTCGGCGGCCGCATCGTCCTGATGAAGGACGGCGAGGTGGTCCAGATCGGTCCGCCCGAGGAGATCGTGGCCCGTCCTGCCACCGCGTATGTCGAGCGGTTCGTCGAGCATATCGACCTCGCCGCGGTGCTGCGGGCGGAGCAGGTCGCGGACCGGTCCGGCCTCGTGCTCGCCCCGACCCAGACGGTGGCCGAGGCGAGGGCGGCCGTCGCCGACGCGCCCGACCCGGCTTGGCTCGTCGCCGACCAGGACGGGCGGCTCGTCGGGCGCATCTTGGCCGACAGGCTCGCCTCCGCCCGGCCCGCCGAGACCCTCTCCAGCCTTCTCGATCCCGGGCAGACCGTGGTGGAGGCGCACAGCCGCCTCGACGCCATCCTCGCGACCGTCGCCGCCGAGGAGTCCGTGGCGGTCGTGGGCGGGGACGGGCGCCTGATCGGCTCCCTCACCAGCCGCGATGTGGTGCGGGCGATGGCCGCGCGCCCGGGCGCGCCGACCCTCTCGAAGCCGCCAGGAGCCCATCGATGGAGTGGAACGTCCCGAAATTTCCCCTCGACACGCTCAGCGACACCGGTCTCGACTGGCTCACCGAACATGGCAGTTGGCTGACCCGGGCGGTCAGCCGCACCGTCTCCGACTGGATCGAGACGCTGACCGCCGCCCTCGTCGCGATCCCGCCGTGGGTCTGCATCGCGGTCGCGGCGCTCGCCGCCTACCGGGTCGGGGGCCGCAGGATCGGGCTCCTGACCCTGGCCGGACTGCTGTTCCTGTGGAACCTGCGGCTGTGGCAGGCGACGGTCGAGACCCTGGTCCTCGTCATCCTCGCGACCGGCGCGGCGCTGGTGATCGGCCTGCCCGTCGGGATCTGGTTCGCGCTGAGCCGGCGGGCATGGCGGACCTTCTCGCCGGTGCTCGACATGATGCAGACGCTGCCGAGCTTCGTCTACCTGATCCCGGCGCTGCCCTTCTTCGGGCTCGGCGCCGTCTCGGCCTGCTTCGCGACGATCGTGTTCTCGGTGCCCCCGGTCATCCGCCTGACGGCGCTCGGCATCCGCAACGTGCCGTCCGAACTCGTCGAGGCCTCCGACGCCTTCGGCGGTTCGGCGACGCAGAAGCTGTTCAAGGTGCAGTTGCCGCTCGCGCTCCCGACCATCATGGCCGGCGTCAACCAGACCATGATGCTCGCGCTCTCCATGGTCGTCATCGCGGCGATGATCGGCGCCGGGGGATTGGGCCGCGCGGTCTGGCAGTCGATCCAGCGGCTGGAGGCCGGGGCCGGCTTCGAGGCGGGCATCGGCATCGTGATCGTGGCGGTCATCCTCGACCGCGTGACGCAGGCGCTCGCCGCCCGGGCTCGCCCTCACGGCGCGGCCTGACCGGTATTCTCCGAGCGGCGCGGCAACTTACGCTTGCGATTTCCTGGCCGAAGAAATAACCTATAATACAAAGGCGGACGGCGGCAGTATAATACAAAGGGGGTGGCGGCAGATCGCGTCTGATCACGCCCCCCGAATCGGCCGTCATCCTTGAACTAGTCTGAAGGGTTCGATCCATGCGTGTGCCGATGCTTGGGGCGGTGGCCTGCCTCGCCCTGCTTCAGACGCCGGCCGGGGCCGCGGGCCAGCAGGTCCGGATCGCCTACGTGGAGTGGGCCGACGCCGTGGTCGCCACCAACATCCTCAAGCAGGTGCTGGAGGAGAAGGGCTACCGGGTCAAGACGATCCCGCTCGCGGCGGCCGCCATGTGGCAATCCGTGGCCACGGGCGACGCCGATGCGAGCGTCGCGGCCTGGCTGCCCGTCACGCAGGGCGCCTACTACGAAAAGCTCAAGAACCGGATCGACCTGATCGGCCCGAACGTGACGGGGGCCCGGATCGGCTGGGCCGTGCCCGCCACCTCGCCGCTCAACTCGATCGAGGATCTGGCGACCAGGGCGTCCGAGGTCGACGGCAAGGTGATCGGCATCGATCCCGGCGCCGGGGTGATGAAGAGCTCCGAGGCGGCGATCAAGGCCTACGGCCTCAAGGTCAAGCTCATCGACGGCAGCGACGCCACGATGACCAGCGCGCTGAAGGACGCGGTGCGCCGGAAGAAGGACGTCGTCGTCACCGCCTGGACGCCGCATTGGATGTTCGCGCGCTACGACCTGAAATACCTCGCCGATCCCAAGAAGAGCTTCGGTGAGGCCGAGAGCGTCAACACGCTCGCCCGGAAAGGGCTCAAGGACGACCTGCCCGAGGTCTACGCCATCCTGCGGAACTTCAAGCTCACCATCGCGGACGAGGAGGCCGTGATGGCGGAGAACGAGGAGAAGGGCGCCAAGCCCGAGGAGACCGCCGCGAAGTGGATCGCGCGGAACCGCGCCACCGTCGATGGCTGGCTGAAGTGACGGCATCGACCGGGACAATAAGAGCGACGGGAAACGGCTCGGAAGGCAGATCGGGGATTCGATGAGAGGGGTTCGGGGGACATGACGGCGAACGGTTTGAGGGCGGCCCTCGTGGCCTGTGTCGCGGGGGTGATGCTGGGCCCGTCAGCGGCCGCCGCGCAGGAGCAGAGCACGGTCGAGGTCAATGCCGAGCCCAGCCCAGCCAACCGTGAGCAGCCGATCGCGGTGGCCGACCCCCGCTACGATTTCGATCTGGCGCCGCCCAAGAGCAAGGCCGGGCCGGGCACCTTCACCTTCGGCGGCGCGATCCGCGCCCGCTACGACTGGCGCTTCGACGATGCCAGCCGCGGCGGCGTCCGCAAGGCGCGCGAGAACTTCGACTTCGACACCCTCGCGTTCAAGGCGACCTACGATTCCGACACGATCTTCGGCGCCGCGCAGTACCGGTTCTACGGCGGCAGCTCGATCTACGGCCCCAGCAGCGGCTATCGCGGCTATCCGGGCGAAGTGAGTTTCCCGATGTGGGCCTATGTCGGCTACAAGTTCACGCCCGAGGACAGCGTCACCTTCGGTTTCAACCAGTCCCCCTTCGGCCTGACCCCGTATTTCGGGACGAGCTTCCTCGCAACCCTCGGCTTCACCATGGGCCTGGAGGAAGTCTACAATCTCGGCGTCAAGTTCTCCCACGTCGAATCGGACTTCAATTATCAGTTCGGGTTCTACCCGGGCGCCAATCCGAACGCCTTCGGCCTGAGCCTGGACAGCGCGCGCTACTCGACGAACATCGTCCGCGCCGACCCCTACGTCACGAACGGGGTCAACAACGCCGAACAGAACATGTTCATCGGCCGGGCCGAGTACTTCGTTCTCAAGAACGAGACCGCCTCGCTGGCCTTCGGCGCCTCGATCTGGCACTCGGAGATCTACAACTTCGACACGCGCCAGACCGGCACCAAGCAGCTCGAAGGCCTGCACGCGCTCGGCACCTACGGCCCCTGGGGGGTCAAGGCGATCTACGTCCGCCAGGACATCGACCCGAGAAACCCCTTCCGCAACGACCTCGTCACCGTCGGCGGCTTCGACTTCTCGTACAATCTCGCCGCGCGCGGCAATTTCGTCTCGGCGGAGGTGACCTACAAGGTTCCCGATCCGGTCGGCCCGTTCACGGTGGTGCCCTTCGTCGGCTACAGCGCCTTCTACAAGGACAAGGCCAGTTTCCGCGACAGCGAGCGCTTCATGCTCGGCGGCATCTGGACCCTGACGGCCGACCCGAACCTCATCGTCTACACCGAGGCGGCCATCGGCCGGAACGACCCTTACGTCGGTGCCGGCGAATTCAACGACGGCCTCGCCCAGGGCGGCGAGAACCGCTGGAAGTCGCGCTTCCTCATGAACATCGGCTATTACTTCTAGGCATCGTCCGTCTCAAGACTGTGCAAGGCCGGCGTCGCGACGTTGATCGTCGGCGCTCGGGTCAGCGCGGTGCCGGGGGCGCCGCGCGCCGACGTGAACCGTTCAGGCGCGGCCCGCCTGGGCCAGCTTCCGCTCCGCGCTCGGCGGCTGGCCGAAGCCGTCGAGATAGGCCTTCGAGAAATGCGAGGCCGAGGTGAAGCCGCATTCGAACGCCACCGAGAGCAGCGGCATCGCCGTCTGCCGGATCAGGGTGCGGGCGTGTTCCAGGCGGAGGCGCAGGTAGTGCTTGGCCGGCGAGCGGCCGAGATACTTCAGGAACAGCCGTTCGAGCTGGCGCGTCGAGAGATGCACCGCGTCGGCGAGGTCCTGGCTGCCGAGCGGCTCGGCGAGCGAGGTTTCCATCAGCCCCACCACCCGTAACAGCTTCGGGTGCGAGACCCCGAGGCGCATGCGCAGGTCCATTCGCTGGCGCTCGCCGGATTCGCGGATGCGGTGGTGGATGAGCTGGTCGGCGACCTCCGAGGCCACGCTCGGCCCGTGGGCGCGCATGATCAGCGACAGCATCATGTCGGCCGCCGCGGTGCCGCCCGCGCAGGTGAAGCGGTTGCGGTCGATCTCGAACAGGTCCGAGCCGATCTCCAGCCCGTCATGCTCCGAGACGAGGCTCGGCAGGTTCTCCCAGTGGATCGTCGCCCGGTAGCCGTCGAGGAGTCCGGCCTTGGCCAGCACGTAGGTGCCCGTGCACACCGCGCCGATCGCCGCGCCGCGGGCGCCGCTCCGGCGCAGGGCGGTGTGGAGGGCGCGGTGATCGGCGCGCTGGATGTCGAGGCCGCCGCACACGACCAGCATGTCCAAGTCCTGCGCCTCGCCGAAGCGGCCCGCGACCTTCACCTCGATCCCGTTCGAGGCGGTGCACTTGGCGCCGTCCTCCGACCACAGCGAGTAGCGGTAGAGATCGCGCCCGACCGCGCGGTTGGCGAGCCGCAGCGGCTCGATCGCCGAGGAGAAGGCGATCATCGAGAAGCGCTCGACGAGCATGAAACCGACGGAGATGGCCTTTCCGGAAACCGGTTCGCTCGCCGTGACCCGATCGACCGGGCGTGTCTTCGCGACCGTGACTGATATGTCCATCCCGATCACCGTTTGTCGGCGCGTGCCGCGCCTCGGTGGGCAATTCACGTGCCGCGCCGTCCCCGCACCGGAGCCGATTCGGGATCGGCCCGACCGCAACCGGCCTCGGTGACCGCCCGCGGCACCTTCTTCGAGGCGAGGCCCGCACCGGAACTTAATCTCCGATCATCGGGCGAAGGCAATAGAATAATTCTTGTTCGAACGGCCGCGTGGGCGGCCGGGCTTCCAGCCCGCGAGGCGACCGATCGGAGCCGGTTCGACCGCGCACGTCCCAGCCGCCCCCTCATCCCGAGGCGCCGCGAGGCGGCCTCGAAGGATCTTCCGGAGGCCGGGCGATTCCCGGAACACCCTTCGAGGCCTCCGCTTCGCCGACGCCCCTCGGGATGAGGGGGCGGATGGGATCGAAGCTCTTTCCTTCACCGGCCATGGCCCGAAGGCGCAGCGGTTGAACAGGCTCACGGCCGGCACGACCGCTCAGAGCCTGTTTGACTGCAGTGATCCCATCTCGACCCTCATCCTGAGGTGCCGCGTGAGCGGCCTCGAAGGGGGCTCCAGATCCCGCGCGATTCCTGGAGCCCCCTTCGAGGCCTCCGCTGCGCTCCGGCACCTCAGGATGAGGGTTCAGGATGGGAGTAGGACCTTCCTCTCGCCTTGCCGTGGCCTGACGAAGACACGTTGGCCGATCAAACAGGCTCTCAGCCGGGCGGTTCCATGCAAAATGGGTGGGCACATCGCTGAATTGCGGGCCTTTTTTGCTCAGTTCATGCGCATCGAGCAGGGCTGATCCCAAGCATCTGCGCTCCTCCGAGGACTGGGGAAGCTTCATACGAGTTCCGACGCGGGCCGTCCTCGTCTTGATCAGCGACGGCGCGATCGAGGTTCCTCCCATGTTCGGCAAGGTTTTCGAAAGTGTTCGCGTCCATCTCCGCGCCCGGGCGGACGAAGAGGCTCTCATGAGCCTGAGCGACGAGGCGCTGGCCGACATCGGCCTGACCCGTGCCGCCCTGTCGGGACTGCGCACCCGTTCCGAACCGGCGCGCGCCGAGAAGGCCGGCGAGCCGCCGTTCATGGCCTTCGCCTTCCCGGCGGCGCTCCAGCGCGCCTGAAGGCCGGTTCGGCGGATCGTGCGACCGTCCGCGGTCGGGACCGAAGGAGCGCGGATCGCCGACGGCCGCTCAGGCCGCCGCGCTCTCCGGCAGGGCGACGGGCGTGGGCTCGTGCCCGTTCGCCCGCAGGGCCTGGATCAGGTCGGCCGGAACGAGCGAGAGGGTCCGCGTGCTGACGAGCGGGTGGACGTTGATCCGCGTCGCGTCGAGCAGGCTGTCCTGAAGGAACACCCGCACGCTGCCCGGCGCGGCGTTGAGCGCCGCCAGCGGCGAGACCGCGCCGCTCTCGACCCCGAGCTGCTCGCGCAGGGCCTCGGCGCTCGCGAAGGACAGCCCGCCGCGCGCGCCGAGCACGGAGCGGAACGCCTTCAGGTCGACCTGCGCGTCGTGTCGGAGCGTGACGAGGAAGGTGGTCTTCTTCCCGTCCCGCAGGAACAGGTTCTTGGTGTGGGCCCCGGCGATGTCGCCGCAGACCGCCATCATCGCCTCGACGGTGAGGACCGGCGGGTGCTCGTAGAGCTTGTAGGCGATGCCGAGCGCGCGCAGCCGCGTCAGGAGGTCGTCCGGGCTCAGGGGCATGGCGTGTCCTTTCCGTCTGCCTCAGGTCTTCGGTTGCGCCGGCGGGGCGAGCACGCCGATCCGTCGGAGATAGGCCAGGATCTCGCGGGCGGCCTCGTCGGGATCGGGCTCGATCAGGAGCCGGCCGCCGGCCGTCGCGCCGGCCTCGCCGGTGGCCGCCTTCAGCCGCTCCGCCGCCGAGCCGCCGACGGGCGCGCCCTTCACCAGCTTCGGCCGGCGGCGATAGGGGCGCTCCTCCACCGTGCCAGCGGGGATCGCGGGGCCGGCCGCGGCTGCCGGGGCGAGCGCTTCGACGGTCCCGCGGCGGGCCCGGCCGTAGGCGAAGGCCAGCGGAGCCGGCGCGTCGGGATGGCAGGTGACGACGAGCGGCCCCCGCACCACGACCCGGCGCAGGGCACCGCGGCCGAGGCTCTGATCGAGGCGCACGCTGCCCTCCGCCTCGAACGCCGCCGCGACCCCGTCCGCCACCAGGGGCAGCGCGAGGGCGCGGGCGAGGGCGTAGGGCACGAGGCCGCTCTCGTCGCCGCCCTGGCTGCGCCGCCCGGCCAGGATCAGGTCGGGGGCGGTCTCCGCGAGCCGCGCGGCGAGGGCCGGCACCGGGTCGTCTCCGGCCGCGACCGCGATGTGCTCGATGCGAGACAGCCCCTGGCCGAGGGCCTCGGCGACCGCGGCGGCATCCGGCCCGGCATGCAGGCCGAAGGCGTCGCCGAGCCCGGCGGCCATCCGGATCGCCTGCGCTTCGAGCCGCGGCAGCACCGGCGCCCCGGAGACGGGATGGAGTCCGGCGGAGAGAAGGACGGCGATCTTCATGGCCGTCCCCCGGCGGCTTGCCCTGCCGTCTCCTGGGCGAGCCGGCGCAGCAGGGCCGGCATCACGGCTTGCGCGTCCTGCACCACGGCGAGGCCCGCCCGCTCGATCATCGCCGCGTGCAGATCGGTGTTGACCGCGATGACGTGCTCGCAGCCGGCGACGCCCTGGAGATGCTGGGGGGCGCCGGAAATGCCGAGCGCGAAGTAGCAGGTCGCCGCGAGCACCGTGCCGGAGGCGCCGACCTGGCTGTGGCGCGGCATCAGCCCGGCATCGCACAGCACGCGGCTGGCGCCGGGTGTCGCGTGCAGGGCCGTCACCACCTGGCGAAAGGTGTCGAGATCGGTGAGGCCGTTGCCGGCCGACACGACGAATTCGGCGAGCGACAACGGCACGGTCGCCGGATCGGCCGGGATGCGCGTCGCCGACACGATGTTTCCCGGAGTTTCCAGCGGCGTCGAACGCTCGAAGGGCACGGCGCGCGCCTCCCGCGGCGGGCCGGCATAGTCGGCGACCGCGTCCGGCGCCACGGTGGCGAGGCGGGGCGGGGCGACGCGCTGCTCGACCCGGCGGCCCCTGGCCGGGCGGACGAGACCGTTGGCGGCCACCACCTCGGCGTCGGTGAACAGCGCCTCGTTCAGGCCGACCGCGACGCGGCGGGCGAGATCGCCGCCGTCGCGGGATTCCGGGAACAGGACGTGGCGCGGCGCCAGTTCCGCCAGGGCGGCCTCGATGCGGGCGGCCCGGATTGCCGGGTCGGCCGGGTCGTGGCCCTCCGCGCCGTCGAGCCGGAGCACGCGGTCGGCGCCCGCCGCGCCCAGCCCCTCGCAGGCACCTTCCGAGACCACCGCGACGGCGCCCTCGCGGCCGGCGAGCGTCCGGGCGGCGCCGAGCACCTGCCGGTCGTGGCCCGAGAGGCGGCCGCCGGGCGCGTCCGGCACCACCGCGACGAGGAAGGCGGGCGCCTCGACGATCATGGTTCTCGGGGCTTCCGCCGCGGGCGCGGCCCGGGGCGCGGCGGCGACCGCCTCCCCAACGGGACGGCCGGCCTGGCCGAGGTCGTAGCGCGCCCGCGCCGCTCCGCCGACGCGCTGCGCCTCGCGCTCGGCCCGCGGGTCGCGGCGGGGCCGGCCGGAGCCGGGTTTTTTCCGGGTGCGGTCGTAGCGGGGGCGGGGGCCCTCGCCGGGGATGAGGGCGGCCGCCCGCTCGGCCCTCGGGTCGCGGCGCAGGCGGCTCATCGTCCGGCCTCCACCGCCTGGAGCAGCAGTTCGGCCACGTCGCGGATCTCCGCCCTGCGATCGGTCACCCCCTCCAGCATCGCCGTGCAGGAGGGGCAGGCGACGGCGACGATGCCCGCACCCGTCTCGGCGGCCTGGGCCATGCGCAGGTCCGGGATGCGCCGCTCGCCCGGCACGTCGCTCACCGGCGCGCCGCCGCCGCCGCCGCAGCACATCGCCCGGCGGCCGGAGCGGGCCATCTCGCCGCGGGTCACGCCGATCGCGTCGAGCACGGCGCGGGGCGCCTCGGTCTCCCCGTTGTAGCGGGCGAGGTAGCAGGGGTCGTGATAGGTCACCGAGAGGTCCGGCAGGCGGCTCGGCGTCAGCTTTCCGGCCCGGATCAGCTCCAGCAGGAAGGCGGTGTGGTGGGTCACCGCGTAGCGCCCGCCGAAGGCCGGATACTCGTTGCGGAGCGCGTGCAGCGCGTGCGGATCGGCGGTGACGATCCGTCCGAAGCGGTATTTCGCCAGCGTCGCGATGTTCTCCCGCGCCAGCGCCTGGAAGGTCGCCTCGTCGCCGAGCCGCCGGGCGAGGTCGCCGGTGTCGCGCTCCTCCGCCCCCAGCACCGCGAAATCGACGCCGGCCTCCCGCAGCAGCCGCACCAGGGCGCGCAAGCTACGGCCGTAGCGCAGGTCGTAGGCGCCCTCGCCGAGCCAGAGCAGGATCTCGGCCTGCCCGCGCGCGGCGATCAGGGGCAGGTCGAGGCCGGCGGCGAAGTCGGTGCGCGCCGCGAGCGGGCGCCCGCCGGGATCGCCGGCCTGGCGCAGCTCCGTCACCGGCCCGACGGCCTTCTCGGGCAGCGCCCCGCGCTCCAGGGTCTGGTGGCGGCGCAAGCTGACCACCGCGTCGACATGCTCGATCATCATCGGGCATTCCTCGACGCAGGCGCGGCAGGTGGTGCAGGACCACAGCGTGTCGGGATGGATGCGCGCGTCCGGCCCGACCAGCCGGGCCAGCGCCCCGTGCGCGCCCTCCGCCGCCCGGCCGCCGGGATAGGGGTTGCCGGCGTAAGCGGGCTCGGCCGGCGAGAGGCCGGCGACGAGATCCTGCACGAGTTTCTTCGGGTTGAGCGGCTGGCCGGCGGCGTAGGCCGGGCAGGCGGTCTCGCAGCGCCCGCAGCTCACGCAGGCGTCGTAGGACAGGAGCCGGTTCCAGGTGAAGTCGGCTGGCATCTCGGAGCCGAGCCGGGGCGCGTCGAGGTCGAGGGGCTGGAGCGCGGCGTCGGGGCGGCCCTCGAACCGGCCGGGCCGTGGATGGGCGACGAGATGGAGCGCGCCGGCCGCCGCATGGCGCATCGGCCCGTGCCGCACCTCGAAGGCGAGGCCGAGGCCGCCCGCCGCGGCGAGCGCGAGGGCGAGCGGCGCGAGCAGGCCGCCGCCGTCGAAGGCGAGCAGCAGCGCGGTGATCGTGCCGCCGACGGCGTAGGCGACGAGCAGGACCGGCAGGATCTGGAAGCGCCCGGCGGAGAGGCGATTCTGCTTTTCCGGGTAGCGCCGGGCGCCGACGAGCAGGGAGCCGACCGCGGTCACCCCGAAGGCGAGGGCGACGAGAAACCAGTAGGGCCGGAAGTCCGCGAGCGGCGGCAGGATCGCCAGCGCGGTGAGGATCGAGGCCGCGAGCAGGCCGCCGGCCACGACCGCGTGCATGCGCGAGGCGTAAGGATCACGCGCCACGACGTGGTGGACATCGACGAGGTAGCGACGGGGCAATTTGGCGAGGCCGTCGAGCCACGCCACGGGCGCCGCCGCGCCGACCCGCCAGAGGGCGGCGCGGCGTGAGACTTGGACGAGGGCGAGCGCCGCCATCAGCCAGACGAGGCCGGGAAACACCGTGGTCAGGGGGGCGACGCTGATCATGACGGTGGTCTCGACGACGATCTCAACGACGATCTCATGGGCTTGCTGACAGTCCGTGCCTCGTCATTCCGGACGAGGCGTTCGAGGGCCGTGCATCCCCTCTCCCCGCACGCGGGGAGAGGGGGGAGCAACGGCAGGCCCCGTTCCTTCACGAGGGGCCCATCAAAGATCCTTGCACAGCCGCAGGGCGTCGTAGATCGCCGCGTGGATGTTGCGGCCGGCGACCGCGTCGCCGATGCGGTAGAGGGCGTAGCCCTTGGTCAGGTCGTAGGGCTGCGGCTCGCCGCGCAGCAGCGCGTCCTGGTCGGTCTGGCCCCGGTTGACCGAGGCCTGCTTCAGCGCGCGGTAAAGGCCGTCCACGGGAAGCGTGCCGTGATCCACCACCACGCGGTCGATCACCCGCTCCTCCTCGGCGTCGGTCATGGTGTTGCGAAGCGCCGCGACCAGCCGGTTGCCCTCGGGAAAGATCTCGATCAGCTCCAGGTTCGGGCTCATCACCACGCCGAGCTTGTACAGTTCGCGCAGGTGGATCGGCTGGTTGGTGGTGCCGACCTCCTCGGCGACCATGCGGTCGTGGGTGGCGATCTCCACGAGGCAGCCGCGCTTGGCCATCAGTTCGGCGACCGAGGCCGCGTTGTGCTGGCCCATCTCGTCGTAGAGCAGCACCGAGCCGGTCGGCTCGACCGTGCCGGAGAGCACCTCGGCGGTGGTGACCGCGTGCCGCTCGGCGCCCTTGGCGTGGCCGCGGAAAGGGGTGCCGCCGGTCGCCACGATCACGATGTCGGGCTTCTCGGCAAGCACCGCCGCCTCGGTCGCCTCGGTGTTCAGCCGCAGGTCCGCCCCGAGCTTCGTCACCTGCGCGACCAGCCAGCGGGTGATGCCCGACATCGCCTCGCGCCAGCCGGCCTTCGCGGCGAGGCTGATCTGGCCGCCGGCGACGGCCTCCTTCTCGAACAGCACCACGGCATGGCCGCGCTCGGCGCAGACGCGGGCCGCCTCCAGGCCGCCGGGCCCGGCCCCGATCACCACGACGCGGCGGCGCAGGTCGGCGCGCCGGATCTCGTGCGGCATGCTCGCCTCGCGGCCCGTGGCGGCGTTCTGGATGCAGAGCGCGTCGCCGCCGACATAGATCCGGTCGATGCAGTAGCCCGCGCCCACGCATTGGCGGATGTCGTCGGCCCGGCCCTCGGAGAGTTTTTTCACCAGATGCGGGTCCGCGATGTGGGCGCGGGTCATCGCCACCATGTCGACATGCCCGTCCGCGACCGCGCGCGCCGCGGTGGCGAGATCGGTGACGCGCTGGGCGTGGAAGACCGGCACGTCGACCTCGCGCTTGATCGCGCTCGGCAGGAACAGGAACGGTGCCACGGGAAACGACATGTTCGGCAGCGAGATCGCGTGGGCGATGTGGTCGCGCGCCTGGCCGCCGATGATGTTGAGGAAGTCCACGAGGCCGCGCTTGGCATATTCCGAGGCGATGGCGACGCAATCCTCCTGGCTGAGGCCGTCGGCGATCATCTCGTCGCCGGACATGCGGATGCCGATGACGTAGTCGTCGCCGGCTTCCGCGCGCATCGCCTCCAGCACCTCGATGCCGAAGCGCATGCGGTTCTCCAGGCTGCCGCCGTACCGGTCGGTGCGCCGGTTGACGGACGGCGACCAGAACTGGTCGATCAGGTGGCCGTGGGCGGCCGAGACCTCGCAGCCGTCGAGTCCTCCCTCGCGGCAGCGCCGGGCGGCCTGGGCGAAGCTCTTCACGACCCGGGCGATGTCCTCCGCCTCCATCTCCTTCGGGACGGTGCGGGAGGCGGGCTCGCGCCGGGGCGAGGGGGAGATCGTGGGCAGCCAGTGCTCGGTGTCCCACTTGGTGCGCCGGCCCATATGGGTGAGCTGGATCATCAGCTTGCCGCCGTGCGCGTGCACCCGGTCCGAGAACTGGCGGAAGAACGGGATCACCGAATCGTCGGCGACCGAGATCTGGTTCCAGGGTGCGGCAGGGCTGTCGGCGGCGACCGAGGAGGAGCCGCCGAACATGGTGAGCCCGATCCCGCCCTTGGCCTTCTCGGCGTGGTAGAGCTGGTAGCGCTCCTGGGGCTTGCCGTCGCGGCCGTAGCCGGGGGCGTGGCTCGTGGACATCACCCGGTTGCGGATGGTGAGGCCCTTGATGGTGAGCGGCTTCAGAAGCGCGTCGGCATTGGCGATCACGGGAGCACTCCCGAAGGCATGAGCGAGAGCTTGGGGCGCGCGGGAAGGGCCGGCCGGCCCTTCCCGTTCAGCGTTCGACGACGAGGTCGCTGGTCGGCTTGGAGCAGCACAGCAGCGCCATGCCGGCATCGATCTCGCGCTGGCGGATGCCGCCGGCATGGGTCATGGCGACGGTGCCGGAGGTGAGCTTCGACTTGCAGGTGCCGCACAGGCCCTTGGCGCAGGAGGAGGGCAGCCGGATCCCGGCCTTGCGGGCGGCGTCGAGCACCGTCGTGTCCTCCGGGCATTCGAGCACCCGGCGGGTCTTGGCGAACTCCACCCGGAATGTGCGGACCGTCGCCGCCGGTGCCGCCTCGGCGTCGAGCGCCTCGGCGGCCTCGGCCGCCGCCTCCTTGTCGGCCTCCGGCAATTCGCCGAAGTCGAAGCTCTCCTGGTGGTGCCGGGCCATGTCGAAGCCGGCGTCCTTCAGCATCGCCCGCACGGCGTCCATGTAGGGCTTCGGTCCGCAGACGAAGATCTCGCGCTCCAAAAAGTCCGGCACCGCCTCGCGCAAGGTGTCGAGCGAGAGCCGGCCCTTCGGCCCGGCCCAGACCTCGTCGGCGGAATCGGTCTCGCAGACCACGTGGACGCGGAAGGTCGGATCGAGCCGGGCCATCAGCTCCAACTCGCCCCGGAACACGATGTCGGCGGGCGAGCGGGCGGAGTGGACGAAGGCCACGTCGCGCGGCTCGCCCACGTCGTGGAAGCTGCGCGCCATCGCCATCATCGGCGTGACGCCGCTGCCGCCCGACAGGAGCAGGTATTTGGGGGCCGGATGGCTGAAGCAGGAGAATGCGCCCATCGGCCCGAGCGCCCGCACGGTGTCGCCGGGCTTCAGGGTGTCGTGCAGCCAGTTCGAGACCGGGCCGCCGGGCACGCGCTTGACCGTGACCGCGACCGCGTGCGGCCGTGTCGGCGCCGAGGAGAGGGTGTAGCAGCGGTGGATCGTCTCGCCGCCGATCTCGAAGGAGAAGGTCAGGAACTGGCCCGGCGCGTAGGCGAAGAGCCGGGGCTCCCTCGGCGCCAGCACGAAGGTCTTCACGTCGTGCGTCTCGTCGCGCACCGCGAGGCAGACCAGGGCGTCGTCGGCCTCCGCATCCCAGGGCGCGGAGGCCGCCAGCCGCGCGGCGGCCGGCTCGGCCGGGGCGGGGGCCGCGGTCATGCTCAGCGCCCCAGATGCGCTGTCATGCGGCCGACATACCAGTTGCAGAACTTCTCCACGAGCATCTCGGTATGCGGCGAGTAGGGGCCGGGCTCGTAGGCGGGGCTCGCCACGCCCTGCTGGCAGATGCCGACGAGTTCGCTGTCCTGGTCGTTGGTCGCCTCCCAGACGCCGGTGAGGTTGGCGAGGTCGTAGTCGACGCCCTCGACCGCGTCCTCGTGGACGAGCCACTTGGTGCGCAGCAGCGAGCGCCCGGCATCGAGCGGCAGCACCGAGAAGGTGACGATGTGGTCGCCGAGGAAGTGGTGCCAGGAATTCGGCTGGGTCCACACCGAGAGGCCGCCGAGCTTGGCGTTGGTGAAGGTGCCGAGGAGTTTCCGGCAGGCCGCCTTGGTGTCGAGGGTGTGGGACTCGCCCTCGCCGTCGAGCGGCAGCCGCTCGGTGCGGAAGCCCGTGATCATGGTGTCGAGTTCGTCGATCTCCCGCGAGGGCAGCCCCTCCGCCTCCCACTCGCCGTGGCGGGTCTTGAGCAGGCAGCCGTAGCGCTCGGCGTTGGCGCGGTCGTGCTCGTCCATCTCCTCGGGGGCGAAGCCGAAGCCGTAGGCGAAGAGCGGCACGGTCAGCTCGGGATGGTTGGCCCCGCAATGGTAGCACTCGCGGTTGTTCTCCATCGTCAGCTTCCAGTTGCCGGGCTCGATGATGTCCTTCTGGAAGGCGACCTTGGTGTTCCGCACGTTGTGCGGTTCGATGTAGGGGCCGAGGCGGGCCGCCATGGCGTCGAAATCGGCCGGCGGCTCGTCGGCGAGGCAGATGAAGAGGAGGCCCGCGAGCGAGCGGATGTGCACCGGCTTGAGGCCGTGGCAGCCGCGCTCGAAGTCCGGGCCCATATGCTCGGCGTGGATCAGGTTGCCGGTGAGGTCGTAGGTCCAGGAATGGTAGCGGCAGACGAGGTTGCCGACCGTGGACTTCTCCTCGTGCACGAGCCGCGCCCCGCGGTGGCGGCAGAGGTTGTGGAAGGCGCGGATCTGGTCGTCGTCGCCGCGCACGATCGCGACCGAGGTCTTGCCGATGTCGACGACCATCACGTCGCCGGCCTCCGGCACGTCGGGCTCGACCCCGACATAGATCCAGTGGCGGCCGAAGATGACCTCCATGTCGGCCTCGAACACATCGGGGCTGAGGTAGAAGGGGGCTGCCAGGGTGTAGCCGGGGCGGCGCTCGCGCAGCAGGCGCTGGAGCGGGGTCGGCGTCACATCGAGCATGGAGAACCTCCCAAGCCGTGTCTGGCTTTCGAGGAATTATGAGCGCGCCCCGCCCCGCCGCTTCCACGGCAGCGACATCCCCTTGGCAAACCGCGACGCGACCCGTCCCCGGCGGCCGAACCGCCCCCGGGAGCTCCGCGGGCCACAGCCCCTGCATGGTCCTGAGCCCCCTTGGAACCTATCCCGGTAGGCGATGAGACGAGGCGTCCTACGTTGCGGGGATGAGTGATTCTCGCCAGCGCCGCCCAAGCAAGCCGTCCGTTCTGGACGACGGCTAGTCGCCTGCCAGACGATCCCTGGGCGCATGGAACCCCCGCTGCCCGCGCGTCCGCCGCACCCGTTGGGCTGTCACAACCCACGCACGCCCGACCGCAAGGCGATGGACGCGTGGCCTGCTCATCCCGCCTGCGGCATTCCCAACACAGGCGGTTAGGAATGATAATGCATTCAGAGCGTGAGGCCTGGATGCACGCCTCAACTCATCCCAAATGTTAAGTTGTCCTTGGTCGGCGAAGATCGGCTCGGGTGCACGGGTTGGGGAAGCATGGCGATGAAGGCATTCGGGACGAGCCTGGCCGTCATCGGTCTCTTCGCAGTCGCCGCGACGGGGGCCTCGGCGCAATCGGCTCCGCCGCCGGAGGCCCCCGGAGCCGAGGCGCCGATCGTCCGTCCGAAGCTGCATCCCAAGCCGCGTAAGGCGCGCCCCGCCCGTCCGCGCTCGGCGCAGGCCGATCAGACACAGGGAACCGCCGGGGCCGGCAGCGTCCAAGGCAACGCCGCCCGCCAGGGCCAGACCGCTGCACCCCCGAAGCTGCCGCCAGGCACGTTCGATCTCGGCAACGGCCTGACCTTCCTGCTCAACTACACGAGCGAGTCCGCAGCCAACCCGATCGGCGGCATCCGGCAGGGCACCGCCTATTCGGCGCAGATCCTCTTCGGCATCGACGCCGACCTGAACCGGCTCGCCGGGATCGAAGGCTCCTCGCTGCACACCATCGTGACGCAGCGCCATGGCCGAAGCCTTTCGAACGACTTCATCGGCAACGACACGTCGGTGCAGGAGATCTTCGGCGCCGGCCAGACCGCGCGCCTGACCCATCTGAGCTGGCAGCAGAAGCTGTTCGACAACCGGCTCGACTTCGAGGTCGGCCGCCTCAACGGCCAAGGCGCGTTCCTGGTCTCGCCGATCTACTGCAACTTCCAGAACAACGCGACCTGCGGATCGCCGATCTTCGTGTTCAAGACCACCAACTTCACCTTCTTCCCGATATCGAGCTGGGCGGGCCACGCCAAGGTCTGGCTCGACGAGGATCGCAAGTACTTCTTCCACATCGGCGCCTACGAGGTGAACCCGACCCTGTTGCTGCCGACCGACAACGGCATCGACTGGTCGACCCGCGGCGCGACCGGCGCCGTGATCCCGATGGAGCTCGGCTACTCGACAACCTTCGACAACGACCTGATGCCGCGCAACTACGGCATCGGTGCCGTGATCGACCGCTCGAAGTACAGCGACCCGGTACGCGACGTGCTCGGCGGCGCCTCGGTATTCTCGGGGCTCGATCCGTTCACCCAGTTCGGCCGCTCGCTGGTCTATGCTCGCTTCGACCGGATGGTCTGGCGCCCCGATCCGACCCAGCCGCAGGGTCTGAGCCTGTTCGGCGTGGCGATGAAGTCCACCGGCGGGCGCCAGATCCAAGATTACTTCCTCGAACTCGGCTTCGTGCAGACGGGCACCTTTGCCGGCAGGCCCTACGACACCGTCGGCTTCGTGGTCTCGACGCAGAAATATTCCTCGCTCGGTCTCGCCAACGTGCGGGCCGCGCGCGCCTCGCAGGGGCTCGACCCGCGCGATATCGCGACCCAGCAGATCATGATGGAGCTGAACTACGGCATCCAGCTCAGCCCTGCCGCGCGCCTGACGCCGCAGTTGCAGTACATCATCAACCCGGACCAGACCCGCTTCCCGTTCCGGCCCAAGGCCATCCCGGATGCCTTCGTGCTCGGCGCGAAGTTCTCCTGCGACCTCTTCACCCTGTTCGGCTTGGCCAAGGGGCCCGGCAGCATCTAGCGCAACACCTCCTCTAGCCATGCTCCTGCGGCATGGCTAGAGGAGGTGAGGTCTCGATCTGTTATTGCACCGCAGCGAATGTGCTGCGGCGCACGCCCCATCTGACCGGCACTCCACAGGGTTCGGCTCACGTCCGATGCCGGCGCCGCTCTCACGGCTCGCCGGCACGACCAATAGGGGAGATCCGGTCATGAGAAAGCCGTCACTTTCCGCCATCGCCGTCGCCGCTCTTGCCGCGACCGGCTCCAATGCCTTCGCGCAGGGCTACGGCTCGGCCGCGGGTACCGCCTATACGCTCGGCGCCACGGCGAGCCCGGCCTATGCCGGCAGCCGGAATTCGCCAGCCGTCGCGCAGCGTGCCGAAGAGCCGCTCGTCACCGGCGCCCTCGCGCCGCGCGAGCGGGCCTGGTCGCGCCTACGCCGTCGCTGACGGCCGGCCGCCGAGCAGCGGGTAGGCCTTGCGATAGGCGACGAGCCGCTCGGCATAGAGCTGGGTGAGGTCTTGGTCCGGTTCCAGCCGTTCGACCCGCTGCGGCGGCGTGCAGATTCCTTCCGGATCTTCGCCGCCCACCGCGAGGCGGGCGAGGCGGGCCGCGCCGAAGGCCCCGCCATGCTCGCCCTCGGCGAGCCGGTTCAGCGGCAGGCCGAGCACGTTGGCAAGGATCTGCAGCCAGACTCGTGAGCGCGAGCCGCCGCCGATGACGTCGGCTTCCGCGATCCGCGTGCCGGATTCGCGGATGACGTCGAGCCCATCGCGCAGCGAGAAGGCGACGCCTTCGAGCACCGCCTGGGTCATCGCCGCCCGGTCGGTGGCATGCGCCAATCCGACGAAACCGCCGCGTACGGCCGGATCGTTGTGCGGTGTGCGCTCTCCGGCGAGGTAGGGCAGGAAGAGCGCGCCGCTCGGCTGCGCCGGCGTACCGATCTCGTCGATGAGGTCGCCCGGATTCGCGCCCGTTACCCCCGCCCACCAGGCTAGCGACGACGCTGCCGACAGCGTCACCGCCATCTGGTGCCAGAGATCGGGCAGAGCATGGCAGAAGGCGTGGACCGCTTGGTCCGGATAGGGCCGAAACGCCTCCGTCGTCGCGAAGAGCACGCCCGAGGTGCCGAGGGAAACGAAGGCGTTGCCCGGCCGGATCGCGCCGAGGCCTACCGCTCCGGCCGCGTTGTCGCCCGCTCCTCCTGCGAAAAGCGGCGGTGTCGCCATGCCCCAGCGCCGGGTGAAGTCCGCGCGCAGATGGCCGGCGGATGCGCTGCCCTCAACGAGGCGCGGCATCGCATTGCGCGAGAGGCCGGTGGTCGCGAGCGCCACGTCCGACCAGTCGCGCGCACCGACATCGAGCCAGGAGGTGCCCGAGGCGTCCGACATCTCTTCGATGGTCTCGCCGGTGAGCGCCAGCCGCAGCCACGCCTTCGGCAGCAGCACCTTGGCGGTCTGCGAAAAAATCTCGGGCTCGTGCTTCTTCACCCAGAGAAGCTTGGGCGCCGTGAAGCCCGGCATGGCGATGTTGCCGGTGACGCTCCGCAGATCGGGGAAAGCGGCCTCCAGCTCGGCGCATTCGACGCCCGAGCGGGTGTCGTCCCACAGGATGCAGGGGCGGAGCACTGCATCTGCGGCGTCGAGCAGCACCGCGCCATGCTGCTGGCCGGACAGGCCGATGCCCTTCACCGCGGCGAGAGCCGGCCCGTGCTGCTCCTTCAAGGTGTCGAGGGCGTCGCAGACGGCCTGCAGCCAGGAGGCGGGATCCTGCTCGCTCCAGCCCGAATGCGGCCGGCTGACCGTGAGCGGCACCGAGGCATGGCCGACGACCTCCTGGCGTTCGTCGACGAGGACGGCTTTCAGCGAGGAGGTGCCGAGATCGAGGCCTAGGAACATCGCTGGGCTCTTCCCGAGATGATCGGTGTCAGTCGTCGCCCGTCATTGCTTCGCTTCGCTCGCGATGACGGCGAGGGTCGTCCTTCACGCCTCACGCATCGCCGCGCGCAGCTCGTCCCAGGTCGGCAGATCTGCGCCCTGGCGGGAGCAGGTGATGCCGGCGGCGACCGCGCATTCGGTCAACAACTCGCGCAAGGACTCCTGATCGAAGCCGCCGATGGCTTCGCGGGTCAGGCGGTTGGTCCGCTGGAGCGAGGACAGCATCGCGGCGTGGAAGGTGTCGCCGGCGCCCACCGTGTCGACCACCTTGATCTTGCGGCCGGGCACCTTGATCGTGCCGCAGGCATGGTAGCCGGTGGCGCCGTGCGGGCCGTCGGTGGCGATCACGAGCTGCGTGCCGCCATCGAGCCACTTCTGGGCGACCTCGGCCTCGTCGGCGTCTTCGCCGAAGGCCGCATCGATGTCCTCGGCGCTCACCTTCACGATCGAGGCGTGGCGCACGATGCCGTCGAAGCGCGTGTGCCAGTGGTCGAGGTCCGGCACGAGGCTGAGCCGCAGGTTCGGGTCGACGCTGATCACGCACTGGCTCGCCGCGCGCCGCACCAAGCCGACGAGGGTGGTGCCGATCGGCTCGAGGATCAGCGGGAAGGAGCCGACTGCGATGGCCTGGATGCCGCTGAGGTCGACCGGCACGTCCTCGGCCGCGAGGTCGCTCTCGGCCTTGTCGGCGTGGAAGGTGTAGGTCGGGTGGCCGTCCGGGCCGGTGGCGACGACGGCGAGCGGCGTCGGGCGCTTGCTGGTCTTGGCCAGCGAGATGTCGACGCCCTCGGCCTCGAGGCGGGCGGCGAGCATGCGCCCGAACCCGTCCTCGGAGAGCCCACCGAGGAAGCCGCTCTTCGCCCCTAAGCGGCTGATGCCGAAGGCGAGATTGAAGGCCGCGCCGCCGACCACCGCACGCGCCGGCACCCGCCCGCGTTCGGCACCGGGTCCGCGGGTGTCGACGAAGAGATCGATCAGTGCTTCGCCGGAAACCAGGATCATCGGGAGACTCTACGCCGCCAGCGGATGGCGGACGAGCCGTTTCAGCGCTTTTCCATCGGCCCCGAACAGATGGCAGCCCTCCGGATCGATGCCGAAGGCAATGGTCTCGCCGAGCTTGGCCGGCGCGGCGCCATCGACTTGCGCGATGATTGCCTCCTCGGCGCTTTGCGGAGCGAAGTGGATCAGCGTGACGCCGCCGAGCCGCTCGACATGGCGGATCTGGCCGGAGATCTCGCCGTTCGGATCGAGCCGCATCGCCTCCGGCCGGATACCGAGCGTCACGTCCGCGCCGGGCGCGACGCCGCCGGTCTCGACCGCCACGGCGATCGGCTTCGAGCCGTTCGCGCTCACATGCACGGCATTCCCGTCGGTCGGCCGCACCTTTGCGGCCAAAAAGTTCATGCGCGGCGAGCCGATGAAGCCGGCCACGAACTGGTTGGCCGGGTGGTGATAGAGTTCCAGCGGCGAGCCGACCTGCTCGACGTAGCCGCCCTGCAGCACCACGATCCGGTCGGCCATGGTCATCGCCTCGACCTGGTCGTGGGTGACGTAGATCATCGTGGCGTTGAGGTCCTGGTGGAGCCGTGCGAGCTCTACGCGCATCTGGCCGCGTAGGGCCGCGTCGAGGTTCGACAGCGGCTCGTCGAACAGGAAGATCTTTGGGCTCCGCACGATGGCGCGGCCGATGGCGACGCGCTGGCGCTGGCCGCCGGACAGCTCCTTCGGGCGCCGTTCGAGGTACTTGTCGAGTTGCAGGATGCGCGAGGCCTCGGCGACTTTCCTGTCGCGCTCGGCTTTGTCCACGCCGGCGAGCTTGAGGGCGAAGGCCATGTTGTCCCGCACCGTCATGTGCGGATAGAGCGCGTAGGATTGGAAGACCATGGCGAGGCCGCGATCGGCCGGGGCCACGTCGTTGACGCGGTTGCCGTCGATGTTCAGGTCGCCCGAGGTGATCTCTTCGAGCCCCGCGATCATCCGCAGCAGGGTGGACTTGCCGCAGCCGGACGGGCCGACGAAGACCGCGAACTCGCGATCCTTGATGTCGAGATCGACGCCCTTGATGATCTCGACGTTGCCGTAGCTCTTGCGGACGTTGCGCAGGGTCAGGTTGGCCATCGCAATCACTCCCTCATGCGTCTGCGGGGGTTGGGTCGGCAACGGGCCATCGCTACTTCACCGCCCCGAACGTCAGGCCCTGGACGAGCTGCTTCTGGCTGAGCCAGCCGAAGACGAGGATCGGCGCCACAGCCATGGTCGAGGCCGCCGAGAGCTTTGCGAAGAACAGCCCCTGGGGCGACGAGAAGGAGGCGATGAAGGCCGTGAGCGGGGCCGCCGTCGAGGTCGTCAGGTTGAGGCTCCAGAAGGCCTCGTTCCAGCACAGGATCAGCGAGAGCAGGCCCGTCGAGGCGATGCCCGGCAGGGTCAGCGGCAGCAGGATGTGCCGCACCTCATCCGCCGTGCCGGCGCCGTCCATGCGGCCGGCCTCGAGGATCTCCTTCGGCACCTCCTTGAAGAAGGTGAAGAGCATCCAGACGATGATCGGCAGGTTCATCAGCCCGTAGATGATGATCATGCCGATGCGGGAATCGAGCAGGCCGGTGGTGCGAAACAAGAGGTAGATCGGCACCAGCACGCCCACGGGGGGCAACATCTTGGTGGAGAGCATCCAGAGCAGCGTGCCGCGGGTGCGCTGCGTCGGGTGGAACGACATCGCGTAGGCGGCCGGAATCGCGAAGGCGAGGGCGAGCGCGGTGCCCCCGACCGAGATCACCACGCTGTTGATCGCGAAGGTGATGTAATCGGCCCGGGCCAGCACCTGGCTGTAGCTCTGGGTCGTCGGCGTGAAGGTGAGGCCGGGCAGGATCGCCTCGCTCTCCGCCTTGAAGCTCACCAGGAACATCCAGAGGATCGGGAAGAACAGCAGGAAGGCGACGCCCCAGCCGAGGAGCGCGAGACCGATCTGCCTGGCCGGTGATGCCTGCATCGCTAAGCCCCTCCCTTCGACGCACTGCGCGACCACCCCCACACCGTCATTCCCGGGCTCGCCAACGGCGAGAGCCCGGAACCCATCCGTGATGCCGAGGGTGGGGCTTTCCGTCGTGCCCGGTCGTGGATTGCACGCCTTCGCGCCCCTTCGGGTCCGGGTTCGCCTTCGGTGCCCCGGAATGACGGTGCGGGTGTCGATGTCGGCAGGGACATCATCAAAGCCCTCACACCTCCAGCCGGCGCGCGATCGAGCGGACCAGGAAGGCCGCGACGATGTTGGCGAGGATGATCGCGATGACGCCGCCCGCCGAGGCGCCGCCGACGTCGAATTCGAGCAGCGCGCGGGCGTAGATCAGGAAGGCGAGGTTGGTGGTGGCGTTGCCGGGGCCGCCTGCCGTCGTCACGAAGATCTCGGCGAAGATCGTCAGCAGGAAGATCGTCTCGATCATCACAACGACGCTGATCGCCCGCGAAAGGTGCGGCAGCACGATGTAGAAGAATTGCGCGATCGCTCCCGCGCCATCCATGCGCGCGGCTTCCAACTGCTCGCGGTCCATGGACTGGATCGCGGTGAGCAGGATCAGGAAGGCGAAGGGCGTCCACTCCCACGAGACGATCAGGATGACCGAGAGCAGGGGGTACTGGCCGAAGAAGTCGATCGGCTCCAGGCCGAGCGCCAGGGCGAAGGAGCCGAAAACGCCGTAGATCGGATGCAGGATCAGGTTCTTCCAGATCAGCGCTGCCACCGTCGGCATGACGAAGAACGGCGCCACCGCGAAGAGCCGGGCGATATTGCGGCCGGGAAAATCCTTGTCGAACAGAACCGCGAGCAGCACGCCTCCGACCACGGTGATGACGAGGACGGTGCCGATCAGCAGGAGCGTGTTGATGATCGAGGCCCAGAAGTTCGCGTCGTTGATCAGGTAATTGTAGTTGTCGAAGCCGACGAAGCCCGAGACCGTCGGGTCGAGCAGGTTGTAGCGCTGGAACGAGAACCACAGCGTCATCACCAGCGGAACGATC
The DNA here is from genome assembly GCA_036946625.1 of Methylorubrum populi. Lineage (NCBI taxonomy): Bacteria > Pseudomonadati > Pseudomonadota > Alphaproteobacteria > Hyphomicrobiales > Methylobacteriaceae > Methylorubrum > Methylorubrum populi. Next base: position 62,310 of record JAQIIU010000003.1, on the reverse strand, counting down.
ATCCACAGCAGCAGGACGCCGACCGAAGGCGCGATCAGCGGGAAGCCGTTGATCTTGCGGCTGCGCGCGGGTTTCGCAGGCGCAGTTGCCGCGTCGGCTGTCGCTACGGTGCCGGATGCCATCGCCTAGTGCCCCGCCGCTCTGACGCCAGGAAAGTTCACCCCCGTCATTCCGGGGCTCGCCGCAGGAGAGAACCCGGAATTCACCCGTGATGCTGCGATTGGCGAGGCACGCTCACCGCCGTGCCCGTTCGTGGATTGCACGCCTTCGCGCCCCTTCGGGTCCGGGTTCGCCTTCGGTGCCCCGGAATGACGGGGTGAGTGTCGGAACGCGCCCTGAGCCATCACCATCGCGCCCCTACTTCTTCGGATAGCCGGCCTGCTGCATGGTGCGCGTCGCGGCGCCCTGCGCCGTGGACAGCGCGTCGGCGATCGTGCTGCGCCCGGTCAGCGTGGCGGCCAGCGTCTGGCCGACATTGGTGCCGAGGCCCTGGAATTCGGGGATCGAGACGAACTGCGCGCCGCTCGCGTCCTCGGGCCGCGGGGTCTGGGTCTGTCCGTTGGGGTTCGAGCCCTCGATCGCCTTGAGCACGAAGCCGGAGAAGGGCGCGGCCTTGCGGTACTCCTCGCTCGCATAGGTCGAGCGCCGGGTGCCGGGCGGGGCGGACACCCAGCCCTTCTCCTTGGCGACGAGCTTCACGTAGTTCTTGTCGGTCGCCCACTGGACGAAGGTCCTGGCCGCTTCCTGCTTCTTCGAGGTCGCGGGGATGGCGAGGTTCCAGCTCCACAGCCAGGTGGGGCCGGCCTTGTATTCGCCCTGCGGCATCGCGGCGAAGGCGGTCTTGTCGGCCACCGTCGATTGCGAGGAGTCGTAGAGCAGGCCCGCTGCGACGGTGGAATCGATCCACATCCCGCAGCGCCCGCCGGCGAAGAGCACGAGGTTCTCGTTGAAGCCGTTGGAGGTGGCGCCGGGCGGCCCGTCCTTCTTCAGGATGTCGACGTAATAGGCGATCGCGTTGGCCCAGGCCGGCGCGTCGAGGGCCGGCTTCCAGTCCTGCCCGAACCACTGGCCCCCGAAGGTGTGCACCAGGGTCGTCAGATAGGCCATGTTCTCGCCCCAGCCCGGCTTGCCGCGCAGGCAGATGCCGAAGACCCGGTTCTTGCGGTCGGTGAGCGCGTCGGCGAATTGGCGGACCTGCTGGTAGCTCGGCTGCTCCGGCATTGTGATGCCGGCCTTCTCGAACAGGTCCTTGCGGTAATAGGTCATCGCGCTCTCGGCGTAGAACGGCAGCCCGTAGAGCTTGCCGTTCACCGAGAGCCCCTCGCGCACGGTGCCGATCAGGTCGTCGACGTCGTACTCCGCCGGCAAATTGTCGAACGGGGTGAGCCAGCCTTGCTTGGCCCAGATCGGCACCTCGTAGTTGCCGACTGTGACCACGTCGAACTGTCCGGCGCGAGTGGCGATGTCGACCGTCACGCGCTGGCGCAGGACGTTCTCCTCCAGCACCACCCAGCGGAGCTTGATGTCGGGATGGGCCTTCTCGAACTGGCTGGTCAGCGACTGCATGATGATCATGTCGCCGTTGTTCACGGTGGCGACGGTGATCTGCGTCGGCTCCCCCAGAGCCGGCCCGCTCGAGCCGATCCCGGCGCAGGCGAGTAGGGCAGCGGCGAGCGTCAGGCCTCGGACGCTTGCATGCAGCGAGTCCGAACCTTCTGGCATGGGGCGTCTCCCGTCGGGCGCCGTTATCCAGCGTCCCGGTGATTTATAGTTCTAGGCCGCTGTGCTGATCCGACCACCCATCGTTGCATCTTTCGTGCGATTTTGTTGCACATGCACGAGTTGGGATTGCCACGCTCATCATGGTGAGCATCCAAGCTGACGCAAAACGTCGCCTCGTGCGGCGCTGACGGACACCCGGGGGATCACCCGGCGGGGTGTCACGCCTTGCCGGAAACCTCGTCGAGGGCGGCCGAGGCGCCTTTCTCGTAAAGCAGCTTCAGCCAGCGTCCGACCGGCTCGACGAGGCGCGGATCGTCACCCAGTTCGCCGAACAGGCGTCGGATGCCGAGCAGCGGACGCGGGTCGTCTCCGCCTTGAATCGCCTTCTCCTTCAACTCCTTGGCGAGGGGATGGCGCACATCGATCGGCTGGCCTTGCTCGTCCTCGCCGCGCACCCGCCGCAGCCAGGCCGCCAGTGCCAGGGACAAAAGTTCCACCGGCTGGTCGTCCCGCAGCCGGTCGCGGATCGGATCGACCAGCACGTTGATCGGCGCATCGGTATTGACCCGTTCCACCGTGTCCTTGATCGACGGATTCGCGAAGCGTTCCAGCAGTTTGGCCTTGTACTCGGCGAGGTCGATCCCCTCGATCGCCGGTAGGGTCGGCCCCGTCTCCCGGTCCATCAGGGCCGCCATGAAGCCGGCGATGCGCGGATCGGCCAGGCTCTCGTCGATGTAGGTGTAGCCGCAGAGCCGCCCGACGCCCGCCACCGCGAGATGGCTGCCGTTGAGCAGGCGCAGCTTCATGAATTCATAGGGAGAAACGTCCGGCACGAACTGCGCGCCGACCGTTTCCCAGGCCGGCCGACCCAGCGGAAAGTCGTCCTCGATCACCCATTGCCGGAAGGGCTCGCAGAAGACCGGGCGCTGGTCGGCGAGGCCGTAGCGCTCCTCGAAGGCAGAGACGTCCGCCGCGCGGGTCACCGGCGTGATCCGGTCGACCATGGTGCTGGGAAACCTCGCGTTTTCCTCGATCCAGGCCGCCAGGTCCGCATCGCGCAGCCGCGCGAAATCGAGCACGGCGTTCTTCAGGACCGTGCCATTGTGCTGGATGTTGTCGCAGGTCAGCGCCGTGAAGGCCGGCCGCCCCGCTGCCCGTCGCCGTGCATAACCTTCGACGATCACGCCGATGGCACTCTTCGGCTGGGTCGGGTTCTGCAGGTCGGCGCTGATCAGCCGGTGCTCGGGATCGAGCCTTTTCGTCGATGCATCAAGGCAATAGCCGTTCTCGGTGACCGTCAGGCTGACGATGCGGATGCCCTCGCCATCCATCACCTCCAGCAACTCGGCGGAGGAGTCCGCTGCAAACACCACCCGCGGAATCGAGCCGATCACCGCCGCGCTCTCACCGGACCCGTCGCGCTCCACCAGCGTGTAGAGTCCGTCCTGCGGTGCCAGCGCCTCGATCATCCCGCGATCGCCCGGCATCAGCCCGGCGCCGACGATCCCCCAGCCGAAGGCGGAAGCGTCGGCTTCCATCGTGTCGTGCGTATAGCGGGCCATGTGCGCGCGATGGAACCCGCCGAGTCCAAGATGGACGATGCCCGGCTCAATCGCGGCAGGATCGTAGGCAGGCGCATTGACGCTCGGCGGCAGTCTTCCGATGGTCGCTCGATTGAGCTCGATCCGCGTTTTGCAAGCCATCCGCTTCCCTCGATTCAACGTGGATATCCCCGGCCCTAGAGCAAAGTTCTCCAAGTCAACAAATGCCGACGTGTAAATCCAAAACATACCGCGCCATCGAACGGACTGGCCGCGACCGCACCTCGCCGGCAACCATGGTTCACCGCAGCTCTCACGGCAGTTCGCATCGGCTCGAACTCCGCGAGCGAACCGGAGATATTGCGCCGAAGGCGCGGCTGCCCACCCTGCTCGATGGGCCAAGCACGGTAACGTCCCCCGAGGTGGTGTAGGAGCGGGCTGCCGCTCAGGTGGTCATCGCCGGTCTTCGGCTAGGGTTCGGTTGCGAGCTGAACCTTGAACCGGAGATGACGATGACCGAGACAGGATGGCCCTGATCGAGCTGATCGAGAAGGGGGCGGACGGGGCGATCTCGTGCGCGAGTTCTTGGCCTGTGCGGCCGAGCGCATGATGGAGCTGGAGGTCAAGCGGCAAGATCAAGCTCGGCACGGCGTGGCTGGTGATGTTCAGTCTCGTCTTCTACCTCGTGCTCGTGCAGCCGGATCTCCGGCCGCTTGCCGAGATGGTTCGCCCCTATATCGATGGCGGGCATGACTGCCGGGACCCGGATAAGGCTGCACGCCTCTCGCGGTGCTGATGGTCGGGGCGATCCTCGCGACCCGTCCGGACATCGGCCCGATGATCGCGCGCACCCGCCCGTGGATCGGGGACTGGTGGCGGACCGGAGAGCTGGTGGGGCGGCGCCGGGGTAAGGCGCCCGATTTGAGCGATCACCGGCTCGTGTTATGCTTGCCTCAGGTGAGCCGCGCGCAGTGGCATTCTCTTGCCCGCTGCCGCCCTACCAACCGGAGGACACTCTCTGTGGTAGGACCTGATCCGGCCGGACGTTGACCCTGCCAGCGCCAAGGCGCTGAACTTTCCTGGCAATCGGAACTAAACCGGGCTTCACTTCCGACGCCGTTTCCGCCAGATCGAAGGAAAGGCGTTGCGGTCCATGGGGGTGCTCGGTTTCCGCGAGCTGTCCTACGACCGTCCAAGGCCGACCTGGCATCCGGCTGGCATCCGGAGGGGCCGTGGCCACGAGCGAGCGCGTCGAGATCCGGCAGACGACCATCGACAAGGCCAAGCGCGACGCGGCCGCCGGCCTCAGGCGAGAGGTCGCCGACATCGAGGCCAGGGGCTTGGTCCTGCGCGTCCAGCCATCGGGCTGCGTCTGGCAAGTCCGGGTCCAGCTCGCCACCGTCCGGGCCGCCTGACGCGACGCCCGGACGGAGGTCCTCAGCCGGCGCACGCCGTCCGGAGCCTCGGGAAGCGTGCTTGAGCCCGCTGCCCTGTCAGGTGCAGCGGGCTCAGGGTCGCGCGTCGCCGGGTGTCAGGAGCGGGCGGCCTCGCCGAGCGCCGCGTCCGGAACGTCCGCTCCCAGGCCGCCGGTCGCGCTCGATGCCTCGTCCTGCCGACCCTCGGCGATCTCTCCCTGCCACTTGGCGACCGCCGCGGTGGCCAGCCCGTTGCCGAGCACGTTGGTGACCGTGCGGCCCATGTCGAGGATCTGGTCGATGCCCATGATCAGAAGGATGCCGGCCGCCGGCAGGCCGAACATCGGCACGGTGGCGGCCACCACCACCAGCGAGGCGCGCGGCACGCCGGCGATGCCCTTGCTCGTCACCATCATCACGAGCAGCATCGTGATCTGCTCGGCGAAGCTCATGTGGATGCCGAAGGCCTGCGCGATGAACAGCGAGGCCATCGCCTGGTACATCATCGAGCCGTCGAGGTTGAACGAGTAGCCGAGCGGCAGCACGAACCCGGTGACGCGCGGGCGCACGCCGAACCGGGTCAGCATCTCCACCGTGGGCGGGAACGCGGACTCGCTGCTCGCGGTCGAGAAGGCGAGGATCATCGGCGCGCGCAGCAGGCGCAGCAAGCGCACGACGTGGCGGCCGAGGATCATCCAGCCGACGCCGATCAGCAGCAGCCAGAGCACGGCGAGGCCCGCGTAGAAGCTCGCGATGAACTTGCCGTAGTCGACGAGCACGCCGAGCCCCTGGATGGTGACGACCGCGGCCATCGCCGCGAAGACGGCCAGCGGCGCCAGCTTCATCACCGCGTCGGTGACCTTGAACATCACCCGGGCGAGCCCCTCGAGGAGGTCGACCATCGGGTCGGCGTAGCGCCGGTCGATCGCGCTGAGCCCGAAGCCGAAGAAGACCGAGAACACGAGGATCTGCAGCACCTCGTTCGTGGCCATCGCGGAGACGATGCTCGTCGGGAAGACGTGGGTGAGGAAGTCGCGCAGGTTGAGCGAGGCGGCCTTGAGCCCGGTCTGCGCCCCCGCGTCCGGCAGGGGGAGGTGGAGCGCCGCGCCGGGCTGGAACAGGTTGGCCGCGATCAGCCCGAGCGAGAGCGAGACCACCGAGGCGGTCACGAACCAGCCCATGGCGAGCGCGGCCACCCGCCCGACCGTGCGGGCGTCGCCGAAGCTCGCGATGCCCGCCACGATGGTGGCGAACACGAGCGGCGCGATGATCATCTTGATCAGGCGCAGGAAGATGTCGGTGACGAGGGTGAAGTGGGCGGCCAGCGCCTTGGCCTCCTCCGGGCCGGCGGCCTGCCCGTGCAGGACCGCGCCGACGAGGATGCCGAGCGCGAGCCCGGCGCCCGTGTAGAATGTGAGCCGGCCCGACCGCGGGGCTGCATCGGCGTGCGTCATCGTCTCTCTTCCCTGGATCGCTCTTGGTTCGCGATGAAAGAGGGATCCGGCCGCTGGCGTGGCGGAGGCGGATCCCGAAGCGCGGGTCAGGCGATCGCGACGACCGGCGCGAGGGCCTGGGGCCGGGTCAGCCGCTCGGGCTGGAGCACCGCGTCGAGTTGCTCGCGGGCCATCAGACCCTTCTCCAAGACCAGCTCGTAGACGCCGCGGCCGGAGGCGTGCGCCTCGACCGCGACCGCCGTGGCGTTGCGGTAACCGATGTAGGGGTTGAGGGCCGTGACGAGGCCGATCGACCGCTCGACGCCGGCCCGCAGCCGCTCGCGGTTGGCCGTGATGCCGCGCACGCAGTTCGCGTCGAGGGTCCGACAGGCGGCCTCGAGATGCGCGAGGCTGCGGAACAGGCTGTAGGCGATGACGGGTTCGAAGGCGTTGAGCTGCAACTGCCCGGCCTCGGCCGCGAAGCTGATCGTCACGTCGTTGCCGATCACCTCGAAGGCCACTTGGTTCACGACCTCCGGGATCACCGGGTTGACCTTGCCGGGCATGATCGAGGACCCCGCCTGGCGCGCCGGCAGGTTGATCTCGCCCAAGCCCGCCCGCGGGCCGCTCGAGAGCAGGCGCAGGTCGTTGCAGGTCTTCGAGAGCTTCACCGCGACGCGCTTGAGCACCCCCGAGACCTGGACGAAGGCGCCGCAATCCTGCGTCGCCTCGATCAGGTCCTCCGCCGTGACCAGCGGGATGCCGGCGATCCCGGAGAGCCGCTCGCACACGAGCGCGGCGTAGAGCGGGTGCGCGGTGATGCCGGTGCCGATGGCGGTGGCACCCATGTTGATCTCGCGGATCAGGAGCTCGGCCTCGCCGAGCCGGGCCTCGTCCTCGGCCAGCATCCGCGCGTAGGTGCCGAACTCCTGGCCGAGCGTCATCGGCACCGCGTCCTGGAGCTGGGTGCGCCCCATCTTGAGGATGTCGGCGAACTCGGCCGCCTTGACCTCGAAGCTGCCGCGCAGGACCGCCATGGCCGCGACGAGGCGGCGGATGGCGCCGATGGCGGCGATCTTCAGGGCGGTCGGATACACGTCGTTGGTGCTCTGCCCCATGTTGACGTGCTCGTTGGGGTGCAGGTGCTCGTAGGCGCCCCGCCCGTGGCCGAGGAGCTCCAGCGCCCGGTTGGCGATGACCTCGTTGGCGTTCATGTTGGTCGAGGTGCCGGCCCCGCCCTGGATCAGGTCGACCACGAACTGATCGTGCAGCGCGCCGGCCCGAATCTCCTCGCAAGCCGCGACGATCGCCCCGCAGCGCCGCGCATCGAGCAGTTCGAGTTCGAGGTTGGCCAGCGCCGCCGCCTGCTTGATCGCCGCGAGGGCGCAGATCAGATCCGGGCAGGTCGCGAGGGTACTGCCGCTGATCGGGAAGTTCTCGACGGCGCGCAGCGTGTGGACCCCGTAGTAGGCCAGCCCCGGGACCTCGCGATCACCGAGGAGATCGTGCTCGATACGCGGTGGGACGGCGGTCGGGGGCTGGGTCACGGTTTCCTCCTCGGTCCCGCACGGGGACGATCCAATGCGGCCCGAGCCGCGTGGGATGCACGGCCGGATGCCGACGGTTGGCACCGCATCGGACGGGTGATGATCGGGTCTGGAGCGCCGACCGCCGCCCCGGTTCGGATCTGGATCGGCGGCCGCGCTTGCCCCGGCCGCACCGGAATAGGCCCGGCGAGGAGGCGCCGCCAATGCTATGTCGGAACCAAACTATTCCTGTTGCGAATAATCTGGGCTTTCGAGTACGGCGGCGTCCCACACGGCGTCGAGGAACGGGCGTCCACGCTCGGCGCTCCGGTAGAGGCGGATCTCCATCGGCATTGCGGGCGCGACGACCGTGAGCGTTCCGGCCGCGAGCTGTGCCGCCACCAGGCTGTGCGGCAGCCAAGCCAGACCGTGCCCGGCGAGAGCCATGGTCCGCAGGCCCTCGGCCATCGAGTTCTCGTTGGTGTGGGCGGAGTAGGTGGTGGGCACCCCGTCCTGAGCCTGGGCGAGCGCGGCGAGGTGTCCGAGGAAGGAGCCTCGGGAGTAGTGCAGCAGTGGCAGGCGCCCCTCCGCGTCGGGCTCGAGCCCGGTCGGAACGGCGACCGCCGTGAGGCTGTCCTGGCCGATGACGCGGTAGGGGTAGCGTCGTGCGTCGAGGGGGATCGGGATGCCGGGATGGTGATAGGTCAGCAGAAGGTCGTAGCCGCCTTCGACGAGGGCCTGGACGCAGATGTTGAAGTTCTCCGGCAGCACGCGGCTCGTCAGCGGGCCGACCGCGGCGCGGACGCCGCCGAGCCATTGCGGCAGGACCGAGAGGCAGAGCGAATGGAGTGCCGCGATCCGGATCACGGGCAGGCTCGAGCCCTCGCCGGTGCTGCGGAAGTCGGCGCGGCTCAGCGTGAGCAGGCGCAGGACCTCCTCGGCGGTCTCGCGGAACTGGCGCCCGTCGGCGGTCAGCGCGATCGGATAGGTGCTACGGTCGACGAGCGCCGTGCCGAGCCAGATCTCCAGCGAGCGGATGCGGCGGCTGAAGGCCGACTGCGTGACGTGTCGCGCCTCGGACGAGCGCGAGAAGCTGCGGGTCTGCGCGAGGCTGAGGAAATCCTCGATCCACTTCAGTTCCATCGTGAGACACCGATGTTCCCGCAGACCCGCACGCCTGAGCTGGCCGGCCCTTGCTGTTGCCCGGCCGCTCCCGCTACGCAAGGGATCATCGTCCGTGATCGCAGGCGCCTGCGGCCGCTCGAGCAGATGAAGTCCGTGTCCTGTTTTGCGAGCCCGCGACCGCCACACTCCCATTGGTGAGGGGATGCAGCGGCGGCCCTGCTTGAGACGGGCGGCAAGCGTCCGAACCTCATTCTCGCTCGTCGAGACCGTCGATGAATGCCTTGTCGACCGCCCTGCCCTGCCTGTGCCCGGCACACTCCCGGAGTTCTCGCGCGAAAGCAACGGACTGCTCGACAAGATCGGGCTTGCTTTCCATTTCGGATATCCCGCATATGCCGCAATGAATATCTCCGAAGACGTCCATAGTCGAACGAATTGGCGTCATCAGGCGCTTCATCGCTCATATCAGAGGCGATCCGAAACTCTATCCTGTGAGGTCACTCCGAATTAACCGGACGGGCAAATAAAGCCTCTCGCTACAGACGATCTTAAAACAACCCGTGTCCGTCTGGGACCGAGTTGCGCGGCATTGCGCTGCCGCGCGCCACGATCAAGGGAGCGTGGAATGGACGGTCTGAGCCTTGCCCTATCGAGCGATTTCGGCGACCTGGACGAGCGAGACGTAACCGGAACTGCGCTGCCATCCGGTCGCTGCGGCGCTTGGCCCGGCGACACCTCGCAGATCATGGACGGTGACTGGACCGAGCAGTTCCAGCGTTTCGAAGCAGCGCTTCATTACATGAATCAGGGCTTGTGCATGTTCGACCGGCAGGCGCGCCTCGTCGTCTGCAATCATAGATACCGGGAGATCTTCGGCATCCCGGAGGATTATCCGCTGTTCGGGAAGACCCAGGAGGAGATCTGTGGCTTCCTCGTCGCCGACGGCCGCTATCCGCCGTCCATCACGCTCGAGACCATCAGGGAAAGCGTGCGTGGCGCGCTCACGCGACCGCGCGCCCTGCCGGTCTTCCGGGAGCTTGCCAACGGCCGGATCGTCTCGATCCTCTACCGCTCGATCGAGGGCGGCGGCTGGGTCTCCACCTTCGAGGACATCACCGAGCAGAAGCGCAGTCAGGCGCGCATCCAGCATCTTGCGCGATACGACGGGCTGACCGACCTTGCCAACGCCCGGACCCTTCGCGAATCCGGACGCGCCCTCTCGACCGGAGGGGCGAAGGGCCTGCCCGTTCTGGCCTGCCATTACTTGGACATGGATCGGTTCAAGTTCGTCAACGACACCTACGGGCACGCCGTCGGAGACGAGTTGCTGCAAGCCGTCGCGGCGCGCTTGCGGGCCACCGCCAGACGGGACGATGTCGTCGGCCGGCTGGGCGGCGATGAGTTCGCGCTGATTCAACGCGTTCCCGACGTGACCGCGGCTCTCGCCTTCGCGCAAAGGCTCGTGGCCGAGATCGGCAGGCCATTCGAGTTGTCGAGCGGGCGCATCGAAGCCGGTGTCAGCATCGGTGTGGCCACGCACGAGGATAGGGACGTGGCGGCGGACGTCGAACGCCTGCTCCAGAACGCGGACCTCGCCCTGCGCCAAGCCAAGTCGCTGGAACGCGGCACGGTCTGCGCGTTCGAGCCCGCCATGTCCGAGACGGCGCGGCAGCGCCTCGCCCTCGAGCGCGAGCTGAGCGCGGCCCTGGCGGCCGGGCAGATGCAGGTGCATTACCAGCCGCTGGTCGAGATCCAGGATGGCCGGATCATCGGGGTCGAGGCCCTGGCGCGCTGGGAGCATCCGGAACGCGGGTTCATCCCGCCAGCCACGTTCATCCCACTCGCCGAAGAGGTCGGGCTGATCGTGCAGCTCGGCGAGTGGGTGCTGCGCCGGGCATGCCAGGATGCGGCCCGGTGGCCGGACCACGTGACCGTGGCGGTCAACGCCTCCGTCGTGCAGGTCCGGCAGAAATCCTTCGCCGACGCGGTCCTCGCGATCCTGGCCGAGACGGCCTTCCCGGCCGGCCGGCTCGAGATCGAGATCACGGAGAGTTCGCTTCTGGAGGAGAGCGAGACGACCATGCAGACCCTGCACCGGCTGCGGGAGGCCGGCGTGCGGTTCGCCCTGGACGACTTCGGCACCGGCTACTCCTCGTTGAGCTACCTGCGCCGCTTCCCCTTCGACAAGATCAAGATCGACCGGTCGTTCATGCGCGATGCCGAGACGAGCGCCGACGCCCTCGCCATCATCCGCGCGGTCGCCGGTCTCGGCACGAGCCTCGGCATCACCACGCTCGTGGAAGGCGTCGAGACCGAGCAGCAGCTTCTGCTCGCCCAGGCGGAAGGGCTGAAGCAGGTTCAGGGCTACCTGTTCAGCAAGCCGATACCCAGGGCATGCATCGCCGAGATGATGGCCGGCCGCGCTTGATTGTCCATCCCATCGCGCCCTGACCTCCAGATCATGGGGCCGCCGCTGCGCGGCCCCTGCTCCTTCGGCGGTCAGGCGAAGGGATCGAATTCCAGGATGACGCTGGCGGAATCGCCGTCGAACTCGTCCGAGGGCATGGCGCCGTAGCCGCCGTCGGCCTGGAAGAGCACGACGCAGACCATCAGGGTGCGGGCGAGGTGGAAGGCGTGGCTGCGGGCGAGAGTGAGATCGTGGGCCATGACCGGGCTCCCGTCCTGCGGCGGGGCCATCCCCGCTCGACGGGCGCCCGACGTGTCCGGACGCGGCCGCGATCACCGCGAAGGCGTCAGCCGCAGCGGCCGCCCGCGCATGCGGAGCGGACCCCCCTGAGGGTTGATCGTGGAAGGCTGCGGGCGTGACCACGGGATCGCGCCACTGAGAGCGGGGCGGTCCCCCGCACGAGCGGTGTGTGCTCCGTGCCGGTGTCGAACCCGTGCCGCTTCACTGTCGCCGCGTTTCGATCACCCCCGTCTGCACGGTAAAGCCGCGGCGGTCGCAGCCCGGACCATTGACCTCGCCCGCCGTCACGCGTGCCCACCCCCACCGTGAGGCCGTGCTCGTCCCGCAGTCGGGCGCGCATCTCCGCCAGGGTGATGTCGGCCTTCTCCGCGATCAGGCCGCGCAGGAACGCCTCGTGCGGATCGAGCTTGGAGCGCCGCGCCCGCCCCTGCGGACGGGCGGCCACCGTCCCGGTCGTCGTGAGCGCGGCCATCCAGCGGATGGCGATGCCGACCCCGAAGCGGGCAGCGGCTTGACGGCGCGGCGGCGGCCGCCGCCACCCGCTCGCGCAGGTCCAAGCTGTAGGGGCGGCCCATGCATCGCTCCGTGTCGGGAACGACCCGTGAATCACTCCATACGCCCCGTGTGAACCCTATCTCACCGACTCAGCCCAACCGAAACCGCTCTAGATCACTCGCAATACGTGATCGGTGACCCGACCACGCACTCGATGAGCGTACGGAATTGCCGATCAAAAGTAGTAACCGATATTCATATGGAAACTGGTCTTATACCGATTGTCACCCCCGGCCCCGAGGCCCTGCGTGTACTGCCCCGACCCGGTGTAGGGATCATTTCGGCCGAAGCGAATTTCCGTATACACATAGACACTCGAAATATCGCGCAACGTCCAAGCCGAGCCCACGATATAGCGCTCGCTATCTTTGTAATCGACCTTATCCTTGTAGTAAGCGCTGTAGTTTACATAAGGGACGATCTCCGAGAACGGGCCGATTCCCGGAGTGAATTTGTAGGCCAGGTCCCCGGAAAAGAAGAAACCCTTCGCCGCGACGTTGTAGGATCCGTCGTATCCGCCGATCGTGATCAAGCTGTTGCGCCCACCGGGGTTCTTCGGATCGATATCGATCCGGGCACCGAGCGCACGAAACGTCCATGGACCGTATGTTCCGACGAAGTGAATCGCCTCCTTCTGCGTGGTCCCGAACTGTGCGGTATTATAGTTGTAGACGCTCGAATGCCAAATCGAGGCACCGATGGTTGCAGTCACGTCGGCTTCGCGATAGAAAGTATACTCGCCGCGTCCGACCAGCATCTGCTGTTCGGCGTTGTTGGAACCTCCCGCGACATAGCTGTCCGCCTTGACGATATTGCTCGAATAGCGTGCGCTGTCGCGGCTGATACCGAAGTAATTCCCGCCATCCGCAGGGAAATAGGCGATCTGATAATTATAATCCTTGTCGACGTGCGAGAACTTGAATCCCGCGTTGTAGACTTCCTCGATCCCCATGACGAAGCCGATCGTTTCGTAGAACGTCGTGCTGAAGTAGGGAACAAGTCCGAAAGAAACCTGCTGAAGTCCCACCGACAGGCTGTCTGTTGGGGTCAGTTTGACACCGATATATGCAAATTGCAAAAAATTGAACTCTCCAAATTTACTTTTGTAGCCTGCCTCGCGCGTGTAGGGGTACGCCCCGCCGTAGAAGCGATACTGAGCCGCACCGAAGATGGTGCTCGAATCGTAGGCGGCTTTCAGGATGAGCGTATCGAAACCGAAGTAGCTGCGCGTATCCGGCGCCCCGGTTCTGGCATTCGTCGAATTGAAGTTGGCATCGACTCGCGCGCGGATGGCCCCGCCGAAGGTCCATTTTCCATCGGCCGCGATGGGCGGCGGCGCCGGCGCGGCGGGCGACGCGGGAACGACGCTCCTGACCCGGATCTTTCGCCGAGGCTCCGGGACCGTAACCGGCTGAGCGCGATTCACTCTCGTCGGCTCCGCGTCGATCTCCTGTTGTTGAGCGAAAGCTGCTCGGCCTGTCGCAAGCAAGAGACTGCATGCGACGACGCTGCGTGCCAGATGAAAACGCGTCTCTTGGCCAAACATAGTCCCAAAACCCCCGCGGTTGCCCGGCGACCGTCCGCTCTAATCGGATATCTGAACGGCTGCCTTGGTCAGGAGGGTGGGTGGAATTACTCTCGACACAAAGATCAAAATTCTATTGCGATCATTTTTTTTGTAATAGATCAAAATCAGATCATAAACGGTGCGTAAAGGGCCGAAAGCAAGGGGCATGTTGCCTTGCTGGATACGACTGTCTGGTTTGGAATCCGGTTCCGGGCGGATTTCTGCGATCGATGAATCAGGGAAACGCGCAATCTCACGGTCGTTGTCGCATTTCCATGCGCCGAACCGGTACTCACTTCGGGGGAAGATGATCTATCCGTGAGATGACACGCCGGCTTGACGCTTTTTGTGGAACGTCTGACCGGGAATCGCCGCGACGAGTTCGCGGGTGTAGGGGCTCTCCGGATCGGCCAAGACTTGCTCCGGCGTCCCGCGCTCGACGATGCGACCGCGGCGCATCACGACAACCACGTCGGCCATCTGGGCCGCCACTCGGAGGTCGTGGGTGATGAACAGCATCGTGGTCCCCGTCCGCGAGCGGATCTCGTCCAGGAGTTCGAGGACCTGTTTTTGAATGGACACGTCGAGGGCAGACACACTCTCGTCGGCGATGATGATCTTTGGGCGCATCGCGAGGGCCCGAGCGATGCCGATTCGCTGCCGCTGGCCGCCGGAGAAGGCCCCCGGCTTGCGCGCGAGGCAGGCAGGCGAAAGCCCGACGTCGCGCACGAGGCGCTCGGCCTGCTGCCGCGCCATCTGGCGCGTCAATCCCCCGAGGACACCGGCACGCTCGAGCATGTCACCGACGGTGCGCTGTGGGTTGAGCGAGCCGAACGGATCCTGGAAGATCATCTGGATGAGATTGCGGCTCGCGCGAACGTCGTGACCGCTCAAGGTCGCGAAATCCTTGCCGTCGACCACCACGTGGCCGCCGCTCGGCTTGATCAGACGGATGATCGCGCGCGCCAGGGTACTCTTGCCGGAGCCCGATTCGCCCACGATCGCGACGGTCTGTCCCTCAACGACGTCGAGATTGACCCCGTCCAGGGCGGCGACCGTGCCGAAATGTTTCGACATGTCGCGGACCGAGAGCACGGGATAGCCCCGCTCGATGCAACTCCGTCGCGGCGTGCCCGCAGGGACGGCGTCGAGCAGGGCTCTGGTGTAGGGATCCGCCGGCTGGGTGAGAACCTGTTCCGCTGGCCCCTGTTCCACCACTCGCCCGCGGCGCATCACGACGACGTGGTCGGCGATGTCGGCGACCACTCCGAAATCGTGGGTGATGAACAGGATTCCGTGGTCTTGCCTGTCCCGCAGGCGGCGGACGAGGTTCAGGATTTGGGCCTGCGTGGTCACGTCGAGGGCCGTGGTCGGCTCGTCGGCGATGAGCAACTGAGGATGAAGGCTCAGGGCCATCGCGATGACGACGCGCTGGCATTGGCCACCGGAGAGCTGGTGCGGCAGGCGATGCATCATCGCCTCCGGATCGGGCAGTTGAACGTCGTTCAGGAGACCGAGGACCCGACGAAACACGTCCTCGCGCGTGAGATTCGGCTCGTGGATCTCGAACATCTCGCCGATCTGAGCCGCGACGGTCATTGACGGGTTCAGGGACGCCATCGGCTCCTGGAAGATCATCGCGATGGACCGTCCCCGCAACGCACGCAGACGCGCTTCGGACAGCGACAAGAGGTCGGCCCCCCCGAACAGCACGCGGCCGGCGACATGCTTCAGTCCCGTCGGCAACGCCCCCATGACGGCGCTCGACAGGATCGATTTTCCCGAGCCGGACTCGCCGACGATGCAGACGATCTCCCCGCGCTTCACCTGGAAGCTCGCCCCCTCGACGGCGAACGGGCGATCGGACCCGCCGGGCAGGCGCACGGTCAGTCCGTCGATGGTCAGCACGGGCTCCGACATGGGGGGCTGCTCCGGGGACAAGGCGTTCATCGATTCGAACTCAGACGGGAGCGGCGGGAGGAGCGATCGCCTCGCTCGGGGTGCCGCCGGCGAAGGCGGCCTGGCCGGCCTCCCGTAGCGCATCCGACAGGAGCGACAGGCCGAGCATCAGCGACGAGATCGCGATGCAGGGAAAGACGATGAGGTGCGGGAAGGCGATGGCGAGGCTGCGGCCCTCGTTGACCATCCCGCCCCAATCGGGGGTCGGCGGCGGCAGCCCGAGGCCGAGGAAGCCGAGGACGCCGATCGTGATCGCCGTGTAGCCGAGCCGCAGGCAGGCATCGACGACGAGAGGTCCACTCGCGTTCGGCAGGATATCGACCAGCATGATCCGCCACGCGCTCTCGCCCTGGGTCACCGAGGCTTCGACGAAATCGCGGCCGCGCAGGTCGAGGGTCAGGGCGCGGACGATCCGGAAGATCGCGGGCGAACTCGCGAAGGTCACCGCCAGGATGATGTTGAGACCGGATGCGCCGAACCGCGTGATCACGACGAGGTAGAGCACGAGGATCGGGAACGACAGGATGACGTTGGCCGCGAAGGACAACAGACGATCGATGGCGCCGCGATAGAAGCCCGCTGCCAAACCCGTCGCGATGCCGAAGATGTAGGCGGTGCCGGTCGCAAGGCAGGACCAGATCATGACCGAGCGTGCGCCGAAGACGAGGCGCGAGAGGATGTCGCGACCCAGGATATCGGTGCCGAGGTAGAAGACCCCGTCCTGAGGCGTCCCCGAGAAGGGCAGGGTGAGAGGTACGAAACTGCGCAGGGGATCGTGCGGTGCCAGCCAGGGCGCCAACAAGGCGCAGGTCAGCCAAAGGGCGACGACGGCACCGCCGAGGAGACCCAATGGCCGACGGCGGAGGGACAGGAACGCACGCATTCAGACGGACTCCGCGGATTTGGAGAGAGGCGTCGCGCTTCCGACGATGGGGGCCGGGGCCGCGCACGTGACGCGGATCCGACGGGTGCGCGGGTTCAACCAGGTGTTGATCAGATCCGAGCAGAGCTGCGTGACGACCACCACGAACACGCTGATCATCGCGCAGGCTTCGATCACGTTGATGTCGCTGTTCAATCCCGCTTCGTAGAGCAACGAGCCGAAGCCGCGATACGCGAAGAAGACCTCGACAACGATCACGCCCGAGAGCAGCCATGGGATCTGCAGCATGATGATGGTGGCGGGCGCCACGAGCGCATTGCGCAGGACGTGGCGACCGACGATCCGCCAGGGACCGGCGCCCTTCATGCGCGCCGTCCGGACGTAGGGCGCGTTCATGACTTCCGCGACCGATGCCCGGGTCACGCGGGCCAGATAGCCCGTGCCGTAGAGGACGAGGACGAGGAGCGGCAGCACGATCTCCTGCCAGGAGAATCCAGACGTCATCGTGCTGGCACCCGGCAGCAGCCCGAGCCAAAAGACGAAGAAGCCCGTCAGGAACACCGCGCTCGCGAATTCCGGTACGGACGTGGTGACGATGCTGAAGATCGAGATCACGCGATCGACCGCGCACCCTTCGCGGATGCCGGCAAGGATGCCGAAACCGAGTCCCAGCGGAATCATGAGGGCGAGCGTCAGCACGCCAAGGATGGCGGTGGCGACCAGTCGTTCGGCGACGAGTGGAAGAACGGGAACCTGATAATGGAGCGACCGGCCCCAGTCTCCGCTGAGGAAGCTCCTCAGCCATGCCAAGTAACGAACGAGAAAACCTTGATCGTAACCGTGTTCATGCAGCCACTGCGTGCGCTGTGCCGCGGTCGAGAACTGTCCGAGCACTTTCACCGCGACATCGTCGGAGTCGAATTCCAGCAGGAGATAGACGATGACCGAGACCGTCAGCATCGTCAGCGCGATCTCGATCATTCGGACGAGGCCGGTGCGCAGCATGTGTCGTTCCTTGCAAGCCGCTGGGCGAAGTCCGCGGTCGGGAAAGCGCCGGCGCGCCGATCGGACGCGCCGGGCAGCGATTGAGGCAGTCGATCCGATAGCTCCGGACCGGCGTTGTCGATCAACGACTTTTTATGATCTCACCCTGGATGGCATAATAAATCTACCGTGCAAGTTTCACGCGATCCAGGTTTTGAACAGCTCAAACGACTCATTGGGCGGGAGAATGTAACCCCGCACCCGGCTGGAAACTGCCGTGTACTTGTTCATCCAGAATGGCTGCACCATGAGCGCGGCGTCCTGAAGAATTTTCTCGACGGGTGCCATGGCGACGGACCGAGCCTTCGGATCGATGATTCCCATCGCGACATCAAGGGCGGCATCGAACTTCGGATCTGCGAAATGGGTCTCGTTCCAAGCCGCGCCGCTGCGATAGGCGAGGTCGAGCGTCTGCACGGCGAGCGGGCGGTGTGCCCAGTAGGTCAGACCGAATGGCACTTTGTTCCAGATCGGCCAGTATTGGGAAGCTGGCATGATGTTGAGTTTGACACGGATATTCGCGTCGGCGCACTGCGACTGCAGGACCTGCGCCGTATTCTGCTCCCAGACACCCTGGGTATTGCCGACGGCGATGGACAGGTCGAGCCCGTTCGCGTAGCCGGCTTCACGCAGGAGATGTTTGGCCCGCTCCAGGTCGCGCTTGGGTGCGGCGACCGGCGCATATTCGGGCTGGAAGGGGGCGACATGGCAGTTCTCGCCCAAGACGCCGGCGCCACGGATAGCGATGTCCAGGAAGCGGCTGTTGTCGCAGGCGAGGACCACGGCCTGCCGCACGCGGATGTCGTCGAACGGCTTTTGATCGACCTGCATGCGCATGACGGGCGTCTGCGCGGCGCGGACTCTGAGGATCTGCACGTCCGGCAGGCGCTTGGCGAGGTCGAGATCGGCGACGTTGATCCGGTAGAGGATGTCGACCTGACGCGCGGCCAGTGCGGCGAGATGGGTGGAGATGTCGGTACCGAGATCGATGAAGCGGATCTCGTCGAGATAGGGCGCCTCGCCCCAATACTCCGCGCGGCGAGTCAACGTCGCCTTCTGGCCGACCTGGAACTCCGTCAGCCGATAGGGGCCCGTGCCGATCGGATTCTTGGTCCAGTCCGTACCGGACGTTCCGAAGTCCCGATGCATGATCGGGGTGTTCGGAGCGTAGAGCATCTCGGGCAGTGCGAGCATCGGCCGATCGAGATGCAGGCGCAGTTCCATCGGGCCGAGGATCTCGATGTCGCGCAAGGCGGCGAAGCTCGTCTTGTTCGACGATTTCGAGTCCGGGGCAATCCAGCGGCGAAGGTTGGTGGCCACGTCCTCGCTCGTGAAGGCATCGCCGTTCGACCACTTGACGTTCGGCTGCAGGTGGAACGTCCAGGTCTTCAGATCGGGAGAGGGGTCCCAACTCGCGGCGAGATAGGGGTGGACGATGTTGTTCGCATCGACCCTGGTCAAGTATTCGAGCACGTTGCGGAAGACGTTCGCGGCCTCGAACCAGTTCGATTCCGCGGGATCGTGCATTTCCTGGATCTGGCAGGCGAAGCGCAGGCTTCCGCCGCGCTTCGGCGTCTCGGTCGCGGCGGCGCTGCCGGTGCCGGAACCGGCGAAGGCGGCGGCGCTTGCCGCCGACACGCCGAGCCATGCGGCCGTCCGCAGGAAGTCCCTCCGGCCGATATGCCCTCCCCTGTAACTGTCACACAGCTCGTCGACGGCAGGATGCTGCGGGCGGCCGCTCAACGTCTTCAGAGTGAACATTCCAGTCTGCCCTGCTTCTCGTTCGAAAGTATCGTCGGTGACTTGATCCCGGATCCCTTTTGAAATCCGGCGAAACGCTCGATCATCCAGGTGCGGAACAGAGTGACGCCGGGCTCGGTCACATCCTCGGGATGGAAGGTCAGGTAGTAGCCATGCCCGTCCTCGCAGACGACGTCGTAGGGTTGCGCGAGCTGCCCGCTGGCGATCAGGTCGGCGAACATGCGGGTGTCACCCAGGACGACGCCGGACCCCGATTGCGCGTACTGGATGGCGAGGCTCGACGTGTCGAACGCCAAGCCCCGCTCCGTGTTGAGGCCGATCCCCGCCTGCGCGGCGAACGCATCCCAGATCACGCCGCGCGGCTGTCCGTCGATCCGGACATGCAGCAGTTCGTTGGCGGCGAGGAACGCGGCGAGATCCAACCCTTCCGCATCCTGGGCGACCTCGGGGGCGCAGAGCGGCGTGACCTGGACCGTCCAGAGGAGGTCCCGGATCGCGTCGCCCTGGCGCGGCCGGTCGTAGATCACCGCGATGTCGAGGTCGCGCGTCGGGACGCCGATGACGGAGGAGCTCGATACGTCGATCGGAATGTTCGGAAATTCCCGCCGGAAGTCCCGGAGCATGGGAATCGCCATATGTTGGAGGAAGGACGGCGGCATGTGGACGCGAAGGGTCCGCGTGAGACCGCTGCCGTCGCGCAGGATCTCGTTCATCGTGTCCTGAAGACGGTCGAAGGACTTCGTGACCACGGGCAGAAGCATGGCGCCCGCTGCGGTTAGCACGAGCCCATGCGGCCTGCGCTCGACGAGCTTGCATTCGAGCAGCACCTCAAGGCTGGCGACATGCCGGCTGAGCGCACTCTGCGTCACGTGAAGCGCCTGGGCACCCGCCGTGAAGCTTAGATTCTTGGCAACCGATTCGAAGGCCCGGAGGGCGTTGAGCGGCAACCAGCGTCGATCGATCATCGGATTCCTCCCTGGCAATCCCGGAGAGGTGCTTCCACAACTCTCGATCGCGCCGGTGTAGGTAGCGGGAAGGCTCTCGTCGTGTGGGAGTTCTAGCGGGGTGATCTCGGCAGCCCTAGTGTTTCCTTGCGTCGTGATTGATCCGGTGATCGCCCATGAAAAGCGCTCATTGCTCACGAAGGCGGCGACCATCAAGAGAATCGCCTATCAAATGAGCTTTTCTAATAACGATCTTTGATTTGATCATAGAAGAGAGCAATTGCTTTTATGAGATACCCGCATGCCAAAATGCAATTGTTCTAATCCGAGACCCGCATGGCATCGTCTTCCCGAATTCCGGAGGCACCCATGCACGACCTGACGCGGATCCGCCGACTGCTCGATGAACGTCGTCCCGGCTACACGCTGCCGCAGTCCTTCTACAATGATCCCGAGATCTATCGCTTCGATCTCGATGCGATCTTTGGCCATTCATGGATCATGATCGGGTTCGAGGTCGAAATTCCCTCGCTCGGCAACTACATTGCCACAAAAATCGGCGAATCACCGATCGTCATCGTCCGGGACCGGGCAGGGGCCATTCGCGGCTACTTCAACTCCTGCAGGCACCGCGGTGCGCAGATCTGCGAGGAGGGTCACGGCAGGAGCGCGCGCCTGGTCTGCCCCTATCACCAGTGGACCTACGGCCTCGACGGCAAGCTGATGCATGCCGGGCGCATGCAGGAGAGCTTCGACCCGGCGGAGCATTCCCTCGTCCCGATCAAGGTCGAAGTAGTGGCCGGAACGATCTACGCGAGCATCGCCGAGACGCCGCCGGACTTCACCGCCTTCCGCGCCGGATTGACGCCGCTCCTGGCGCCCCACGATCTCGCCAATGCCAAGCTCGCCCACCAAAGCACCCTCATCGAGAAGGCCAACTGGAAGCTCGTAATGGAAAACGGGCGCGAGTGCTATCATTGCGACGCCAAGCACCCGGAGCTTTCCTTCACTTTCCCGACGGGTACGAGCAGGAACTTCGACTACAACGGTGACCCGCGGCTCGCCGACTTCAACGCCCGCATGGCGGATATCGGCCTTTCGGTCGGGCCGATCGAAGGCGATTGGTATCAGGCGATGCGCTTCCCTCTGAACGAGGGCTGCGTCTCGATGTCGGAAGACGGCAGTTCCTGCGTTGCCAAGCTCATGTGCGAGGCCGGCGGCGGCGACATCGGCTCGATGCGGTGGGCCCTCGAGCCCCACTGCTTCGCCCATGCGGTCGGCGATTTCGTGTTCATGTTCTCGGCGATGCCGACCGGTCCGCAGGAGACCGTCGTCACCGCCAAGTGGCTGGTACACAAGGACGCGCAAGAGGGCGTCGACTATAAGGTCGAAGAACTGGTTCGTCTCTGGACCGTCACCAACATGCAGGATCGTGACCTCGCGGAGAACAACCAGCGGGGCGTCAACGGGGCCGGATACCGGCCCGGCCCGTATTCGGAGGATGCCGAGGAACTCGTCCGGCGGTTCGTCGACTGGTACTGCGGGAAGGCCCGAAGCTTCATCGCAGCGAACGCTTGATGCGGGCGATGAGCGTCCAGACGCGTAGAAGCGCGGGAACTGCCTGGGCGGCCGGAGACGATTGCCTCGTCTGCCAGAGCGTCCGGGATGAAACGAGGGATGTGAAGTCGTTCCGGTTCGCCGCCGAGTCCGGAGCGCGGTTCGTGTTCCATCCCGGCCAGTACCTCACCTTGGCGGTTCCTCTGGAGACCGGTCCCGCCTGGCGCAGCTTCACAATCGCCAGTTCGGCCCTGCGCGATGAGTCCGTCGATCTCACCATCAAGGCGCAGGCTGACGGCAACGCCACGCGCTGGCTGCACGATCACCTTCGCCCTGGCATGGGCCTCGCGGGCCGCAAACCCGGCGGCTCATTCCGGCTAGAATCGATCCCGGAGCGGCCTCTGGTGCTCGTCTCGGCGGGCAGCGGCGCGACGCCGATGGCCGCCATCCTGAGGTGGCTCGCCGATCACGGTGCGCCCACCCGCGTCCACCACGTCCATGTCGGCCGGACACCGGAGGACCTGCTGTTCCGGCGGGAACTCTCGACGCTTGCCGAACGGACGGGCCGTTGGACGCTCGACTGGATGGTCACAAGGGGCGTCGCTCAGGACGGCATTCGCGCAGGACGGCCCGACGCCGGGCTGTTCGGCAAACTGATTCCGACCCTCGGCGAGGCGGAGGTGTTCGCATGCGGGCCGGGCGCGTTCATGGCCGCGGTCGAAGCGGCCCATCGCGCTGCCGGCGGTGCGCCCGAACGCTTCCATCAGGAAGGCTTCGGCGGCGAGGGCAGCATGGTCGTCCCGCCGCAGCCGACCACGCAAGAGCAGGTCGTCCGCTTCCTGCCTTCGGGCAAGGAAACGCGGACCCGTCCCGGTGAGAGCATCCTCGAAGCCGGGCTCCGCTTGGGTGTGCGGATCCCGAATTCCTGCCGCCAGGGCATCTGCGGCAGCTGCCTCGTTCAGAAGGAGACGGGCGAGGTCGCGATGAACCACGAAGGGGGCATCTCTGACGAAGAGGTCGCCGACGGCGCCATCCTCGCCTGCTGTTCATATCCGCGCAGCCCCGTGACCGTGAAGGTGTCCTGATGAACGCCGCCGACCGCGTTCTCCATCCCGAGACGCTGACGATCGCCCACGGCTACGATCCGCATGCCCACCAAGGCGCGGCCAAGCCCCCGATCTTCCCGACCTCTACTTACCTCTACCGCTCGGCCCAGCACGCGAAGAACGTCCACCGCGCCTATTTCGACGGTGTGCCGCTGCCGGAAGGCGAGGAATCGGGCTTCATCTACGCCCGCGTGGGCCATCCGAACCTGACGATGATCGAGCGGCGTCTGGCTGTCCTCGACAAGGGGGTCGATTCTGCCGTGTTCGCCAGCGGAATGGCGGCGATCAGCACCGTGATGCTCGCCTTCCTCCGTCCCGCCGACACGATCCTGCATTCCCGTCCGCTCTACGGCGGCACTGACAGCCTCCTTTACGGCGAACTGAGTGCGCTCGGCATCAGGTCCTTTGGCTTCCGGGACGGCCTCGACGGCGCGGCCGTCCAGGCCGAGGCCGAACGCGCCATGCAGGCCGGCTCCCTGAAAATGATCCATGTCGAATCACCGGCAAATCCGACGGGATCGATCACCGACCTGACGATGATCGCCGAGATCGCCGATTCGATCCGCCTCCGGCAAGGTCATCGCCCGATCATCAGCGTCGACAACACCTTCCTCGGACCCTTCCTGCAATCGCCACTCGAACATGGCGCCGACCTCTGCATCACGTCCCTGACGAAGTATTGTGGCGGCCACAGCGACCTTCTCGCCGGTGGCGTAAGCGGTTCGGCGCTTCTGATCGAGCGGGTCAGGAAGATGCGCACGGTGCTCGGGAGCCATCCCGATCCGCATGTCTGCGCGATGCTTCTGCGATCCTTCGAGACGCTGCACCTGCGCACGGAGCGCGCCTGCTCCAACGCGAGGAAGATCGCACGCTTCCTCGAAGGGCATCCGAAAGTCCGCTCGGTGGCCTTTCTCGGCAACAGCGGTCCGGACGGGCGTGTCGGCGAGATCCTGGGCCGGCAATGTGCGGGAGCGGGATCGACCTTTTCTTTCCGGATCGCCGGCGGCGAAGCCGAGGCGTTCCGGATGCTCGACCGGCTCGTGGTGATCCGCTTGGCGGTCAGTCTCGGCGGGACCGAGAGCCTGATCTGCCACCCGGCCACCACCACGCACTATTCGGTCCCTCGCAACAGGCGGGAGGATGTCGGTGTCGACGACAGCACCCTGCGGATCTCCGTCGGCATCGAGCATGCCGACGACCTGATCGCGGACCTCGCTCACGCCCTCGATGCTGTCTGAGAGCCTGTTTGACTGCAGTGATCCCATCTCGCCCCTCATCCTGAGGTGCCGCGTGAGCGGCCTCGAAGGGGGCTCCGGATCCCGCGCGATTCCTGGAGCCCCCTTCGAGGCCTCCGCTCCGCTCCGGCACCTCAGGATGAGGGTTCAGGATGGGAGTAGGACCTTCCCTCGCCTTGCCGTTGCCTGACGACACGGCGGCCGGTCAAACAGGCTCTGAAAGGTATCTTCAACGATGGCCAATTCCATCACTGCCGGCGTACCGAAGGATTTTGTCGATCCGCGGTCCCAGGTCGAGAAATTCCCCAACGCGCGCGAGCATGTCGAGGTGCTGGTCATCGGGGCCGGACCGGCGGGCGTGGCCGCGGCGATCGAGGCCGCCCGCCTCGGCGCCGGAGTCAAGCTCGTCGACGAGAATCCCGTCTCGGGCGAACTGATCGGCATGGATGTACCGCTCTTCTACGGCGGCCGGGCCGGTTCCGCGGTTCAGGCCAAGGCGCGCATGCTCGAACAGGTCATCGCGGCCAACCCGCGCCTGGAGGAGGCGTTTGAGGCCGGCGTCGACGTGGCGCTGGGCGTCCATGCCTGGGGCGCCTTCGTGAGCGGGCCGGGCCTCCAGTCTCTCCCGGTCCCGGTGGTCGGGCTCGCCGACGAAGCCGAGCCCTGGCTGTGCGGCTTCGATCGCCTCATCTTGGCGACGGGCGCGCGCGACCTCGTGATGTTCTTCGATGGGGCCGATCAGCCGGGCGTCATGGGCGCTCAGGCGCTGCACGCCCTCCTCGCCCGGTACGACGCCTTCGACGGGCGGAGCGTCGTCATCCTCGGTTCGGACGCGCTCGCCGTCGAGACGGCCGGACTGGCCCTCGACAGGGGCGTTCATGTCGCCGCCTTGGTCGAGGTCCGGGGCGAGCCGCAAGCCGATGTCTCGGCCCTCCGTGCGCGCGGGGTCGAGATTCTGTGCGGCCACGTCATCCGTTCGGCCGAACGCGGGCCTTTCGGCGTAACGGGCGCCATTCTTTCGGGATCGGACGGCGCGGAGCGGCGCGTCGCTTGCGACACGGTCTGTCTGGCGGTCGATCGGGTTCCGAGCGTCGAACTCCTCGACGTGGCCGGAGCCCAACTCGTCCTGGACGGCACGCGCGGCGGTTACGTGCCTCGCCTAGCGGCGGACGGAGCAACCTCGATCCCTGAGATATACGTGGCCGGCGATTGTGCCGGCCTGCGATCCGGTCCGGTCGCCGACGCCGCGGCTGCGGAAGACCGGGCGCGGAGCGTCGCCCGGGCCGTCATGGCCTCCCTCGGGCGCACCGTGGAACCTGCGGACGTGCCGTCGTCCACCCGCGATGGCGATCGGCACGCCTATCGGCTCGACTGGATGCGCGCCCTCCTGGCGTGCGGCGACGCCGACGTCCTCGCCTGCCAGTGCGAGGAAGTCACGCGCGGAGAACTGTTCGGCGTGCGTCCGCCGCGCTATCTCGGGGCCTCCTCGGAGACGATCGAGAAGCGTGATCTCACGGCGCTGATCGCCGAGGGATCGATCAACCAGGACCAGATCAAGCGCATCACCCGGGCCTGCATGGGGCCCTGCCAGGCGCGGCGCTGCCGCGAGCAGGTGGCGATGATGCTGGCTATCGGCGGCGGGACTGGGCTCGAGGGTGTGCCGCTCGCCGGCTACCGCGCACCGGTTCGCCCGCTGCAACTCGGACTTCTCGCGAGAATCGAGGAGATGCCCGCCATGCGCGAGCACTGGGACGTCTGGTTCGGCATCCCGACCCAGTGGGTCCCCTATGCCGACATCGGCACTCCCCAGGAAGCCGAGTATCTCGGCGTCAACATGCACCTGTGAGCGCGAGCATGACTTTGCCCATCCTCCCCTCGGACGAGGCCCCCCCCAAGGGCGCATCCGTCATCGTCATCGGCGCCGGCGTCACCGGATTGAGCGCGGCCTGGTGGCTGGCGCGCTCGGGCGTCGACGTCCTCGTGCTCGACAAGGGCCTCGTCGGCTGGGAGGCGTCGGGCCGCAACGGCGGCGGCTGCTCGCACTACCAGAGCCCGCTCTTCCTTGAGGAGCAGCGGCTCTGGCCGCAGATGGACGAGCTTCTCGGCTACCCCACCGAGTACCGGCGCGAGCGCATCATCCTCGCCGTCAGCGAGAACCAGTGGACGCAGTACCGGCGCATCGCCAAGATCATCCTGCGGTACGGCATCGAGGTCGACGAACTCGATCCGCGGGCATGCCGCGAGGCGATCCCGCTCGCCGGCGACAACGCGGTGGGGGCGATCCACATCCGTGGCGGCGGTCACGCCAACCCGCAGCGGACCGTGCAGGCTTATGCGTGGGCGCTGCAGGATCTGGGCGGCCGTGTGCTGCAGCATACGCCGGCGCTGCGCATCGTCGAGCAGGGCGGCAAGGTCACGGGCGTCGAGACGCGCCTGGGATTCCTGGCCTGCGACCATCTCATCGTCGCGGCCGGTCCTCAGAGCGAGGCCCTGCTGTCGCCGATCGGGATCAGGCTGCCCCTGGCCTCCGCCCGGGCGGAGATGATTGTCACCGAGCCACTTCCTCTCATGCGGGTCGGCGGCTGCGACGGCAACGGGCTCTACGGCCGCCAGACCCTGCGCGGAAACCTCGCCTATGGCGGCGGTCCGCACGAGTGGATGGATGTCGGGCCGAACGGTCCTATCGCCCGCCCGAGTTCGCCGCTTCTGGCCAATCTCTCACGGCGGCTGTCCGAGCTGTTCCCGAAGGCGGCGCATGTGCGTGTGATCCGATCCTGGGCCGGCGTGGTGGAGAACACGCCGGATGGACGGCCGGTGATCGACAGGCCGGCCGATCCCGGCAACGTCACCGTCTGCACCATGTCGGGTGTCGGCTTCGGTCTGTCGCCCGCGAGCGGCCACGCGATCCGCGATCTCGTGCTCGATGGGCGCTGCTCGTTCACCGACCTCGAGAAATACAGTCTCGACCGGTTCAGAAACCTCCCGTCGGATTGGCGTGAACGCCAGGGCTGGCGCAGTCCGGCTACCAGCAGCGCCGCTGCCTGATGCCGACCGATCCGGCCGCGAGGTCGATCCGTTCTGGCGGCAGCGCCCTCGCGGCCGAAGGGCTGGCAAACCTCGGTCTACCTGTCGAACACCAACCACGAGGAGGACCAGCCGCCCCACCTCAAGGTCCGGGACATGGAGCTGCAGAAGCACTCCGAGCACGACGTGTTCGGCGGCCCCTCCGGCCGGCGTCTACGAGTGGGTGGAGGATGCCGCCGCCTCGGACGGGGTGCGCTACCGGATCAACGCGCAGAACTGCGTCCACTGCAAGACGTGCGACATCAAGGATCCGAACCAGAACATCGACTGGGTGACGCCCGAAGGTCCGGGCGGGCTGAACTATCCAAACATGTGATTCAGATCTTTGCATTCGATCCGATCGTCATCAGGGCAAATCTTCTCGAACAGGGATTACGCAACATGAGTGACCGCATCATCCTCCGCGCCGGCGAGGCCCTCGTCGCGGGCGGCCCGCCCAATACCGCCTCCGAGCCGGAAGTCATCATCGGCGAGCTCGACGGCCCGGTCGGCACTGCCCTGGCGACCCTGACCGGCGACCAAGTGGTCGGCCACAGCCGCGTCTTCGCGCTCCTCAACACCGACATCATGGTCCGCCCGGTGACGCTGTGCGTCTCCAAGGTGAGCGTGACCGAGAGCAAGTACACCTCGATCCTGATGGGCACCGTCCAGTTCGCCATTGCCAACGGCGTGCTCGACGCGGTGCGGGCCGGCTACATCCCCAAGGAGAAGGCCAACGACCTCGGCATCATCTGCTCGGTCTGGCTCAGCCCCGGCGTGATCGAGGCCGAGACGGTCGACCACAAGGCGCTGTTCGAGATTCAGCGCAAGGGTATGACCGAGGCGATCCGCAAGGCCATGACCCATGAGCCATCGATCGATTGGCTGCTCGAAAATCAAAATGACATCGTGCACAAGTATTACCAGATGGGGATCGACGGAAAAATTTAATGAATATTGCCGCGCGGTCTGATGGCAATCACCCCATTACCGTGTCGGCATCTCGCCAGATCGTGACTCCGGCACTCGACTCGTCCGATCCGTATTCGAGTGATACGATCACAAGCAGGGCTTTTACAGGCCAATGACAAAGCATTATTCAGCCTTATCCTTGTTCAAGGAAGGATTGAACCAGCAGCTTGGCTGGCAGAAAGCTTGGCGTTCGCCTGAGCCCAAGTCCCGCTACGACATCATCGTCGTCGGCGGCGGCGGGCACGGATTGGCCACCGCCTACTACCTCGCCAAGAACCACGGCATCCGGAACGTCGCGGTCGTCGAGCGCGGCTGGCTCGGCGGCGGGAATACCGGTCGCAACACGACCATCGTGCGGTCGAACTATTTCTTCCCGGAGAGCGTCGCCCTCTACGATCTCGCGCTGCGGCTCTACGAAGGGCTCGGCAAGGCCCTGAACTACAACATCATGCTGTCCCAGCGCGGAGTGCTCACGCTCGCGCATAGCCCGGCCGATTTAGAGATGGCGACGCGGACCGTCAACGCGATGCAGATCAACGGCATCGACGCGGAACTCTTCGGGCCGGCCGACGTCCAGCGCGTGGTGCCCCTCTACAATCTCGGCCCGGACAATCGCTATCCCGTCTATGGCGGGGTGTGGCAGCAGCGGGCGGGCACGGCCCGCCACGATGCCGTCGCATGGGCCTATGCGCGCGCGGCCGATCGCCTGGGAGTCGACATCATCCAGGGCTGCGAGGTCCGGGAGTGGATCGTCGAGAACGGCCTGTGCCGGGGCGTGAGGACCACCCGCGGCGAAATCAGGGCCGACCGGACCGGCCTCGCGGTCGCCGGGAACTCCTCGGTCATGGCGGAGAAGGCCGGCTTCCGGTTGCCGGTGATCTCCTATGCCCTTCAAGCCTGCGTGTCCGAACCGATCAAACCCGCCGTCGACACGGTTGTCTCGTCGCCGGCGACGGGCACCTACATCAGCCAGTCCGACAAGGGCGAGATCGTGATCGGCGGCGGGCTGGACCGCATCCCGTCCTACGGGCAGCGCGGCAACCTGCCCACCCTTCAGACGGTCATCGCCGGCGCCCTCGAGATGTTCCCGAGCTTCCGCCAACTGAGGCTCATGCGGCAATGGGCGGGCATCGTCGATGTCGTGCCGGACAGTTCGCCGATCCTGGGAGAGAGCCCGCTGCCCGGCCTCTTCCTGAATTGCGGGTGGGGAACCGGCGGATTCAAGGCCATCCCCGCAGGCGGCACGCTGCTGGCCCATCTCCTGGCGACCGGCCGCCACCACGACATCAGCAAACCCTTCGATCTCAGGAGGTTCGCGACCGGCCGCCTCATCGACGAGGCGGCCGGTTCCGGCATCGCGCACTGACGGAGAAACCGATGCAGCTTTTTCCCTGCCCATTCTGCGGGCTGCGCAGCGAAGCCGAATTCCACTTCGGCGGAGATTCCGGAAACGCGCGGCCCGAGGGCCAGTCCGCCGCCGAGACCGCGACGTGGACGGACTACCTCTATTTCCGCAGGAATTCGCGGGGCCCTGCCAGCGAAGTCTGGATGCACATGACCTGTGGCGAGGTCTTCCGAATGGATCGTGACACGCTCACCCACAAAGTTTCGGGCTCGGCCCCTCTCTCGCATGGAGGCGAGCATGTCCGCGCGGCGTCTTAAGACGGGCGGGAGCGCCCTCGATCGCTCCTCGAGCATGACCTTCACGTTCGACGGGCGCGATCTTACGGCCTTCGCCGGCGACACGATTGCGTCCGCCCTGCTGGCCAACGGCGTCGACATCGTCGGACGGAGCTTCAAGTATCACCGCCCACGCGGGATATGGGGAAGCGGCGTCGAGGAGCCGAACGCGCTCGTCGACATCGCGGGCGAGGGCGGACGGCCGAACGTCCGGGCGACGACGGAACCCGTCCGCGACGGCCTGTCGATCCGCAGCGTCAACGCTCATCCCACGGCGGCGGCGGACCGGCACGGCTTCTTGGACCGGTTCTCGCGCTTCATTCCCGCCGCGTTCTACTACAAGACGTTCATGTTCCCCGACTGGCACCTGTTCGAGCCGCGCATCCGCGAGATGGCCGGGCTGGGCAGGCTTGATCCGGCGGTGAGGGCCCTCGGTCCCGGCGACCAGGTCGACGTCCACTGCGACGTCCTCGTGGTTGGCGGCGGCGCGGCCGGGCTGCTCGCCGCGCTGGCGGCCGCGGAGGCCGGCAAGTCGGTGATCCTGTGTCAGGACGATTGTCTGTTGGGCGGCGCGCTGCTGCACCGCGAGGTAGAGATCGATGGCGTCTCCGGCCCCCGGTGGGCGGCGCGGGTGAGGCAACGTCTCGCTGCGCTCGGCGTGACCATCCTGGTGCGGACCACCGCGTTCGGGATCTACGACCACGGACTCGTTGCCCTCAACCAGCGCCTCGGCGACAAGGTGCCGGATCGGCTGTGGCGCGTGCGTCCGCACCTCACGATCCTCGCGACCGGGGCGATCGAGCGGCCCCTGCCGTTCGCCAACAACGACCTGCCCGGCATCATGTCGGCGGAGGCGGCCCTGGTCTACCTCCGGCGCTATGGGGTCCTTGTCGGCGACAAGGTGGTGATCGCGACCAACAACGGCTTCACCCGCGAGGTCGCCACGGCGCTCGCCAAACAGGGGGTCGAGGTCACGCTCGTCGATCATCGCGCGGGCGCCCGACCGCGCGACGGCCTGCGGTCTCTCGAGGGCCGCACGGTCGCGAGGGCGACGGGACGCCGGAAGGTCGACGGCGTCATCCTCGATGACGGCACACGTCTGGCCGCCGATTCCGTCCTCGTCTCGGGAGGATATACGCCCACCATCCACCTCTATTGCCAGGCGCAGGGGAGGCTCGCCTGGAACGATGGCATCCTCGGCTTCGTCCCGGACGGCTTGCTCCCCGGGGTCAAGGCCGTCGGTGCGGCCTCGGGCCGGTTCGACCTGCCGGCGATCCTGGACGATGTTCGCGACGTCCTCGGGGGCGTCGGGATCGCCGTCACCCTTCCGAGGCTCAGCGGCGGGGCGAGGGCGGATACGGGCATCGTGGCGGCTTGGCCGCGGCCGAAGACGAAGGGCAGGGTCTGGATCGACCTGCAGAACGACGTGACGGCGAAGGACGTCGAACTCGCGGCCCGGGAAAACTTCGTCTCCGTGGAGCACCTCAAGCGCTACACGACCCTGGGCATGGCGACGGACCAGGGCAAGACGTCGAACCTGAACGGCCTCGCGCTCATGGCACAGTTGACCCAGCGGAGCATTCCCGAGGTCGGCACCACCACCTACCGGCCGCCGTTCACTCCCGTGCCGATGATGAGCTTCGCCGGCATGGGCACGGGCGAATTCATGAACCCGCCCCGTCGTCTGGCCCTGGAAGCGGCCCACCTGGCGGACGGGGCCGTGATGCAGGAATACGGCGGCTGGCTCCGTCCGGCGTGGTACGGCTCCGGCGAACCCGCGACGGCCATCGCGCGCGAGGTGACGCGGGCCCGCCGGGGAGTCGCATTGTTCGACGGCTCTCCCCTGGGGAAGATCGAGGTCGGCGGCCCGCAGGCGGCCGCCTTCATGGACTTCATCTACTACAACACCATGTCGACGCTGAAGCCCGGGCACTGCCGGTACGGCTTCATCCTGCACGAGTCCGGCATCGTCTTCGACGACGGTGTCCTCGTCCGGCTAAGCAACGACCATTTCGTCGTGTCCTGCTCGTCGTCGCACGTACGAGGGATCCACGCGCTCCTTGAGGAGTGGCGTCAGGATCGCTTCGATCGCGAACAGCTCTTCATCCACGACGCGACCGCCGACACGGCCACGCTGACGGTCTCCGGCCCGAAGTCGAAGGCCCTGCTCGAAGCGCTCGACCTCGGCCTCGCGCTGGATGACGAGATCCTGCCGCACATGGCGACCGGATGGGGAAATTACCGCGGCATCCCGCTGCGCGTCACGCGGGTCAGCTTCACCGGCGACCGCAGCTACGAGCTCTCGATCCGAGCCGACAGGGCCGGCGCCCTCTGGGCGGATCTGAAACGGGCCGGCAGCCGGTTCGAAGTCGTGGTCATGGGTGTCGAAGCGTTGCTGCTGATGCGGGCCGAGAAGGGCTACATCATCATCGGCAAGGACACTGATGGCATGACACGGCCGATGGACCTCGGCGTCGTCGCGCCGTTGACCAAGAAGAAGGTAGATTTCCTCGGGCGGCGGTCGCTGATGCTCGAAGAGGCGCAGCGGTCCGACCGGAAGCAATTCGTGGGCCTGGAGGTGATCGACGGCGGCCCGGCCTTCGCGACCGGCGCCCACGGCGTCGAGGTCTCCGGGGACAGGGTCCGAAGCCTTGGCTACGTCACCTCCAGCTACGACAGCCCGACGCTCGGCCGCCCGATCGCGCTGGCGCTCATTGAGCGCGGTGCGAGCCGGATGGGCGAGGTGATCGACGTGCAACACTTGGGTCGGCGGCGGAAGGCGAAGATCGCGCAGCCCTGTGCCTACAATCTGGACGGAGGGCGTCTCCATGCGTGAGTTGGTGCGATCCTGGTCGGCGATTCCCGACCTGTCTGAGGCGGAGATCGAGCGGGACGGCCTGCGCATCCGTTCGTGCGCCGGCCTGGAGCAGTGGATGGTGAGCGGAAACGATGCCGCCGCGTGCCGGGCGGCCGGCGTCACGACGCCGGCGGCTGGGGCGCTCGGCGTCGTGCGCGGCGCGCCGTACGCGGTCCGGGTGGGGCGCGACCGGATCTTGCTCGTGGGCCAGCCCGCCATGCCGGTGGAGGCCGGCTGGTCCGCGGATGGCTACCTCGCCTCCAACATGTCGGCGGGCCTTCACGTCTTCGACATGCAGGGCGATCGCGTGGAGGACATCGTGCGCCGCGCCTGCGTGATTGATCCGAGGGCGCCCGGACCTTGCGCGGCGGTGACGTTCGCCGGGGTCACGGCGGTGCTATACGGCCTGGAGCAACCGGGACGGCTCAGGCTGCATGTCGATCGCGGCTTGGCTGCTTACGTCTGGACCTGGCTCGGCACGGCGTGCGGGATGTTCCTCGGAGGGGGCATCGCACGCGCGTGACACGGCCGCAGGCGTTCCAGACCTGACAATGCCTTGTCCGGGCACGCGTCTCCCCTCGTCGTCCGGGCGGCGAACCGTTCTGCCGGGGGAGCCGGCTCCGATCGGTCGGTCGCCCGGGGCTGCGGATTTTGCCGGTTTCCATCAAATCGATGTGCCCACCTGCATTTGAAGAATTTAGATGGCGGTAGTAGATTTTGGATGTGCCATGATTTCATGAGCCTGTTGCTCTGCCGGTTCCTGCGCGCTACGATTTGAAAAGATTCGTTCAATGCAAAATATTAAACGAAAATCTGTAGAATCTCCCTCGATAACTGTGCTCTTCGGATCTTGATAGAACTTATCGAGCTTGGCGCTTGGTGACGCGAGCTTCGACGCTGCAGATGTGTTCACATGATCTCCGTGGATCGTGGACAACGCTGCCGCGACGATCGACACGTTGAGCGTCTTCCGTCGCCGCCTGGGACGGAGCCCGAGAGCCAGCAGAGGACGGATCGGCGGAAGCGATGAGGGACTTTGTGATGGCGTCGAGGTTTCTTGACCATGTCGAGGGCGTCCTTGCGGACATCCGCGATGAGGGTCTGTACAAGGTCGAACGCGTGATCGCAGGCCCGCAAGGCGGGCGGATCGAGATTGAGTCCGGCGGAGCGAGGCGAGCGGCGGTCAATCTCTGCGCCAACAACTATCTCGGCCTCGCGGCTGATCCCGAGATCGTCGCGGCGGCCAAGGCCGCCCTCGACGAGTTCGGCTTCGGGATGGCGTCCGTGCGCTTCATCTGCGGCACCCAGACCCTGCATCGCGCCCTTGAGACGAGGATTGCGCGCTATCTTGGCAAGGACGACGCGATCGTCTTCGCCGCCTGTTTCGATGCCAATGGCGGGGTGTTCGAGCCGCTGTTCGGCGCTGAGGACGCGATCATCTCGGATTCCCTGAATCACGCCTCGATCATCGACGGCGTCCGCCTGAGCAAGGCCCAGCGCTACCGCTTCGCCAACGGCGACATGAACGGGCTCGAAGACCGTCTCAAGGAGGCGGATCGCACCGGCGCCCGCTTCAAGCTGATCGTGACCGACGGCGTGTTTTCGATGGACGGCTACATCGCCAACCTGCCTGCCATCGCGGACCTCGCCCGACGGTACGGCGCCCTCGTCATGGTCGACGACTGCCACGCGACCGGCCACCTCGGAGACAAGGGCCGCGGCACGCCCGCCCTGACGGGAACGAGCGGGCAGATCGACATCGTGACCGGAACGCTCGGCAAGAGCCTGGGCGGGGCGATGGGCGGCTTCGTCGCGGCGTCACAGCCCATCGTCGATCTCCTTCGCCAGCGCGCGCGGCCCTACCTCTTCTCCAACAGCCTCGCACCCGCGGTCGCCGCCGGATCGCTCAAGGCGATCGACCTCGCGGAACGGGCGGACGACCGCCGCGCGCGACTGACGGCGCATGCCGGAAGGTTCCGCGCCGGCTTGACGAGGGCAGGTTTCGAATTGCTGCCGGGCGACACGCCCATCATCCCGGTCATGCTCCACGATGCCCGCCGCGCCCAGGGCATGGCATCGGCGCTGAACGAGCGCGGCGTCCATGTCGCGGCCTTCTTCTTTCCGGTCGTCCCGAAGGGGGCGGCACGGATCCGCACGCAGATGTGCGCGGCTCTGAGCGAGACCGACATCGACTTCGCGATCGACGCCTTCGCCGATGCCGGCCGGTCGTTCGGTCTCGTCTGAGGCCGCTCGCAAGCGGCACAACACTTCGAACCGGTTGAACCAGGTTAGGTCCGTACGATGAAGGCGCTTGTCAAAGCCGAGGACGAAGTCGGCCTCTGTTTGCGGGACGAACCCGTTCCGGCCATCGGCGCGGACGAGGTTCTGATCCGCGTCAGGAAGACCGGCATCTGCGGCACCGACATCCATATCTATACGTGGGACGACTGGGCGCGTAAGACCGTCCCTGTCCCGATGGTGGTCGGGCATGAATATGCCGGCGTGGTGGTCGAATGCGGCTCCGCGGTACGAGGGATTGCCGTCGGCGCCCGCGTTTCCGGTGAAGGGCACGTCATCGGCATGCAGAGCCGGGCGGCCCGGGGCGGCCGGTTTCACCTGGATCCGATGACGCGTGGCATCGGGGTGAACATTCCCGGTGCGTTCGCGGAATACGTCAAGATCCCCGCCTTCAACATCGTACCTCTTCCGGACGATATCGACGACGAGATCGGCGCGATCCTCGATCCGCTGGGCAACGCGGTTCATACGGCGCTCTCGTTCGATCTCGTCGGCGAGGACGTGCTGATCACGGGCGCCGGTCCGATCGGCATCATGAGCGCCGCGGTCGCCCGGCATGTCGGGGCACGGCACGTCGTCATCACCGACATCAATCCGACGCGCCTGAGCCTCGCCGGCGAGGTCGCGGATGTTGTCCCCGTCGACGTGTCGAAGGAGGACCTTGCCTCGGTGAGGGCGCGCCTCGGCATCAAGGAAGGCTTCGACGTGGGACTCGAGATGAGCGGCGCGCCTGCCGCCTTCGAGCAGATGGTCGAGCACCTCGTGATGGGCGGCAAGATCGCGATGCTCGGCATACCGACGCGCCCGTCACCGGTCGAC
Source organism: Methylorubrum populi (assembly GCA_036946625.1). NCBI lineage: Bacteria > Pseudomonadati > Pseudomonadota > Alphaproteobacteria > Hyphomicrobiales > Methylobacteriaceae > Methylorubrum > Methylorubrum populi. The sequence goes on along the minus strand of JAQIIU010000003.1, from coordinate 26,541 downwards.
TGGACGAAGCTCGTGTTCAAGATGCTCACCGTCAAGGGCATCTACGGACGCGAGATGTTCGAGACGTGGCACAAGATGCTGGCGATGCTTCAGAGCGGCCTCGACGTGCGCAAGGTCATCACGCACCGCCTGCCGGTGGACGACTATGCGCGGGGCTTCGAACTGATGGCGAAGGGCGATTGCGGAAAGATCGTGCTCGACTGGACGGCCTGACCCGCGGGCCCTCCCCGACAGGAATGCGGAAACCTGGACTCTCGGGACGACGTGAAGGACGCGCTATGCTGTATGTTTCGACCCGTGGTCAGGCGCCGAAGGTCGGCTTCGTCGAGGCAATGTTGACCGGCCTCGCGCCCGATGGAGGGCTCTACGTCCCCGAGCAATGGCCGGCTCTCGCACCCGAACGGATCGGGCGTTTCGCAGGCGCGCGCTACGCGGACGTCGCGAAGGTGGTGGTCGGCGCGCTGACCGGGGACGACATTGCTCCGGAGGATCTCGACCCAATGATCGAGAGGGCCTACGGCCCCTTCCGGCACAGAGCGGTCTGCCCCCTCGTCCAGATCGACGACAACCTCTTCCTTGTCGAACTCTTTCACGGGCCGACGCTCGCGTTCAAGGACGTGGCGATGCGGCTCTTAGGCCAACTCCTCGACCATACGCTGCAGGCCCGCGGCGAACGCGCCACGATCGTCGGTGCGACGTCGGGCGATACCGGCAGCGCCGCCATCGATGCATTCCGGGGCCTGAATTGCGTCGATGTCTTCGTCCTCTACCCGCAGGGGCGGGTATCCGAGGTCCAGCGCCGGCAGATGACCGGATGCGACGCCCCCAACGTCCATGCCGTCGCGGTCGAGGGCACGTTCGACGACTGCCAGGGCATGGTCAAGGCGCTGTTCGCCAGTCCGGGTTTCCGCGAAGAGATCAAGCTCTCCGTCGTGAACTCGATCAACTGGGCGCGGATCGCCGCACAGGCGGTCTACTATTTCACGGCGGGCGCGGCGTTGGGCAGCCCGGGCCGGGCGGTCTCCTTCTCCGTTCCGACCGGCAATTTCGGCGACATCTTCGCCGGCTGGGCCGCGAAACGGATGGGCCTGCCGATCAATCGCCTGATGATCGGAACAAACGAGAACGACATCCTGGCGCGGACCCTCGCAACCGGCACTTACGAGGTTCGCGGCGTCGTCCCGACGAGTTCCCCCTCGATGGACATCCAAGTGTCCTCGAATTTCGAGCGACTGCTCTTCGAAGCCGGCGGCCGGAACGCCGCCGCAGTAATCGAGGCGATGGCCGATCTCGCCCGATCGGGCCGCTTCACGATCGATCCCCGGGCGCTGCAGGCGATACGGACGGATTTTTCCGCCGAGTCGGTGGGCAGGAAGGCGGCTGCCGCGGAGATCGCGGAGACGCGGCGGGACAACGGTTACATGCTCGACCCTCACAGTGCCGTAGGAGTGCGCGCGGCGCGCACGCTGCTGCGCGCCGCGCCGGCGACACCGGTCGTCGCGCTTGCGACGGCCCATCCGGCGAAGTTCCCCGAGGAGGTGCAGCGCGCATCGGGGCTGCGGCCGCAGCTCCCAGCGCATCTCACCGATCTGATGGAACGCCCCGAGCGCATCACCGTCCTGCCGAACAGCCAGGCGGCGGTGGAGGACTTCGTCCGCCGGCACAGCCGAGTCGCGCGCGAGCGCCTCTGAGAGCCGTCGAAGGAAGACACGCCGTTTGGGCATCTCCGTCTCCGGGTTGGCCCTCGTCGTGGCTTCGAAAGCGACCGGCGGCGGCTCGTATCGGCCCGCCGGGAGGATCGCCCGTCACGGATCGACCCGGCGACGGCACGGCTGCCAATATCCCGGAGCGGACGCCGCCGCTCGGTCACGAACGATCGCGGGCATCCTTCGAGACCGGCGGGCCCCACCGATCTTCCCCTGCCCGCCGCAGTGAACGGAGCGCCGGCGGAGGGGATGTCGCGAGGTTCTTCACGCATCGGGGCGGAGGATTGCAGAATTGGCTGTCTATACGGAAGTCACGCGCGCTCAACTCGCCTCGCTCCTGCGCGAGTACGATCTCGGTCAATTGCGATCGTATCAAGCCATCGCGGAAGGCGTGGAGAACAGCAACTACCGCATCGAGACCGAGGCAGGCCGGTTCATCCTCACGCTCTATGAAAAGCGCGTGCGGGCGGACGATCTGCCGTTTTTCCTCGAATTGAAGGAACACCTCCACGCGCGTGGCATCGCCTGCCCCCGGCCGGTGCGGAGCCACGCCGGTGACGTCATCGGGGCCATCGCCGGGCGGCCCTGCGCGATCGTCACTTTCCTCGAGGGCGCGTCCGTCCTGGTCCCCGTCGCGCACCACGCCCGGGACGTCGGCGCGATGCTGGCGCGCCTGCATCTGGCGGGCGCTGACTTCCCGTCGCGCCGCCGCAACGCCCTGTCGTTGTCGGATTGGCCGGGCCTTTTCGCCGGCGCGCAAGCGCATGCCGACGACGTCGCGGACGGCTTGGCGGCCACGGTCCGGAACGAACTCCTTCACCTCGCGGCGCGCTGGCCAAAGGGCCTGCCCCACGGCGTGATCCATGCGGACCTGTTCCCCGACAACGTGCTGTTCTCCGGCGGCGAGCCGTCCGGCGTGATCGACTTCTACTTCGCCTGCAACGACTCCCTCACCTACGATCTCGCGATATGCCTCAACGCGTGGTGCTTCGCGCCGGACGGCACGTTCGACCGCGACAGGGGCCGCGCCATGCTCGCCGGGTATGAAAGCGTGCGGTCCCTCGGCACGGCCGAAGCCGATGCCCTGCCCACGCTCTGCCGCGGGGCCGCACTGCGCTTCCTGCTCACCCGGTTGGTCGATTGGCGCGACGGCCGCGACGGCGCCCTCGTGAAGCGCAAGGATCCCCTCGAATACCTGCGCAAGCTCGCCTTTCACCGGTCGGTCTCGAGCGCGATCGATTATGGCCGGACGGTTGCTGCGATCTGACGAACGCGAGGGAAGGAGCACCGTCCCGATGGCCGAGCGAGAACGTCCTCTGGGGCCGTGCCCGGTCGCGCCGCAATCGGGCACGGCTGCGGAGTTCCTCCGCGACACTCCGTCATGGGCCGGGCCGGCGTCCGCCCCCATGGCGAGCGCCCTCGTCATCGACCGGACGGCATCGGCGATGCTGGGTCGGGCCGCGGCGGCGATCGGGCGCGACGGCTTCTACCGGGAATTGCTGGCAGCCGTCGGATGCTGCCTTCCGCACGATCTGTCCTCCGTCATGCGCTACTCCACCTCGTCGCGGCCCGACCTCCTGTTCAGCGCGGACTACGATCCCCGTTTCATGTCCGGCTATGTGCAGAGTTTCCACCGGCACGATCCCTTCCGGCGCTACTGGCAGCAGACGGCGCGGTCCGGAGTGATCTCCCTTCGCGACGTCTCTGTCACGGAAGCCGACCGGCGCCGCTATGTCGGCGCGATCCTGCATGACGTCCAGGTCACCGATGAACTCGGCCTCTTCCTGCCGCCCGTCGGCCGCAGCAGCATCGCCCTGATCCTCGATCGGCGGGGCGGTTCATACGCGGCGGTGGATCTCGCAAGGGCCCGCCTCGTCTATGACCTCGCGGCCGGGCTTCACACGGCTCACGTCGCGGCTGCGTTCGGACAGATCCTGCACAATGGTCAACCGGTCGGGACAGCCCTTGCCGGATCGACGCCGACGCGCATCCTCGACCGGGACGGGAACGAAATCGTCTGCAACGCCGGGTGGAGCGCGTTCGCGCACCGAGACGCTAGTGTCTTCGCCGTCGCTTCGGAACATGTCGATCCGGCGGGGTCGGTGCGGATCGGCCGTGACGTCATCCTGCATCGGACCACCTTGCCGGAGACGTTCGATATCGCACCGTGCGGCTCCGTCCAGACGATCGAGCCCCTCGGCTCGATGTCCTGCGTGGCAAAGACCTTGGCTGTCCCGGACGGCATCAGCCGGTTGTTGAGCCGGCGCGAGAACGACGTCATCCGCTTGATGTTGCGCGGTTATCCCATCAGGACGATCGCGCAGCGGCTTGGCCTTGCGCAGGGTACGGTCAAGAATCATCGCCGTCGCATCTACGACAAGCTCAATGTGACGACGGAGCGCGAAGTCCTCCTCCATTGCATGGCCGATGGAAGTTCATGACGGGATGAGCACGCGCGACTGCTCATCCGCGATCTGGCGAAGGCGAGCGCCGCTGAAACTCTCGCCGTGACCCGGATGGACCGTCCGCACGGGCAAAGAGGAGAGAAGCGCCATGCTCTCGCGCGCCGCCCGGGCATCGGATCCAGGCAGATCGAAGTACATCGGCCCGTCGTAGAGCGCATCGGATGTGAAGAGCAGGCCGGTCTCCCGCTCGTACACGGCCAGAAGGCCCGGGGAATGACCCGGCACGTGGAGAACGGTGAGGAGGCGACCGCCGAGGTCGATCTCGTCACCGTGGCCGACGAGCTGCGACGGCGCCGCAGGCTTCAGCGCGTAGTCGGCCATGCGGAAGCCGGGATACGGATGGGTAAGGAACGCCGCATCGGTCAGCCAGCCCTGCCACTGGGTCGCCTCGGGGGTCGGGGCGGCGAGGATCGCCGCCTCGGCGGCGTGCGCTCGGCGATCCGCGAATTCCCACCCGCCGCCGATGTGGTCGTAATGGCCATGCGTGAGAAGACAGATGACCGGCTGGTCCGTCGAAGCTTCGACCGCCGGCTTCAGCGGGAGGACGCCCACGCCTGCATCGATCAAGAGCGCTTTGTCCCGACCGGTCACGAGCCATATGTTGGCGGCATGACGGGGGCCCAAGCCGGCTTCTCCGATCCGCCGGACACCGTGACCAAAGTCACGGGTCAGAAACCAGCACGCGTCGTCCATCGGTGATACGCTCCGCGACGTATCGGCATAGGGCCGATGCCTCTCGCCGGTGATGTCCGTCAGCCATGTCAAAACTCAAGCACGTTGTCATCGTTTTCGAACCCGAGACCGCCTGCCGCGACCACCTCGCGAGGCACGGCTACCCTGATCATCTGGCATCGGAGATCGCCACTTACCTGGCGCAGGCGACGGACCTGGAGGATTTCGAGGAGGAGATCCGGGGCGCCCTGGCGGCGGAGGGACTCGGCGTGACGTTCACGACCCTCGCCGAGGCCCCGGAGGCGCTCCTGCGCGCCGATCCGGAGCACACGATCGTCTGGTGCCAGACGGACGGCGTTCGCTTCTATCGCGGATCGTCGATACCGGCCCTCGCTCGCCTGCTCGGCCTGGCGCGGTACGGTTCGCCGCCCGCCGCGCAGCATCTCTGCCAGGACAAGTTCGGCTCGCTCGCCCTGGCGGCGGGAGCGGGTCTGCCGATCCCGCCGACCCGCCTCTTGGAGGGGGCGACGACGATGGCGGCGCTGCGGGAGTCCGATCTCGATTGGGACTCGGCCACCCTCTTCGTGAAGCCCGCGACGCTCGGCGCCAAACTCGGCATCTTTGCCGATAGCCGCTGCGTGGGGATGGAGGCCGCTGCTCGGCTCGGACAGCGCATCTGGGACCGCTATGCCGACCGTGCCATCGTGCAGGCCTACATCGCTGGCGACGACATCCGCGTCAGCTACATGGATACCGGGAAAAGGTTCGAATCCCAGGTCGGCGTCGGCCGGCTGCGCAAGAATTCTGCCAGCGAGACCAGCGGCGCGTTTATGACGATGCAGGACAACGAGACCTTGTCGGGCGCCGGCGACACGCAAGGTTCCCGCAATAGATTCGGTCGCGCGCATGACGCGGCCTTCACCCCGGAGATGGATGACCTGCGAACGACTGATGATTCACGCGGCAAGGCGGCCGCATGCTTGGTTATGGTCTATGCGGATCGTCTCCGTCGGTTAATTTCATTGCAGGATTACTTTTCGATGGACTTCCGCTTGGATGCGGAAGGCAGGCCGATTTTCTTCGAGTTCGAAGTTTGTCCAGCCGTTACAATCTACGATTTTCAGCACTATCTCGCAAACACTCATGGTCTAAACCTCGGGCCAGCGCTCGCTCGCTCGTTGCTTATCGCCTTTGAACGCTACCGATCTCAGGCAGAGGCCTAATGGAATTTCCAAGGCCGGCAATCCTTAGATGTTTGAGAACCTCCGTGAGCCGATAGTGATCCGTTATCGCAATCCAAAGATCGGAGGCAAAAAATACTCAGACCGATTCTAAAGCCGCCGCAGGCGGCAATCAGAGTCATCGACAATGTTGGTCGGCAGCGCTTCTCGTATTATAGGGAATTTTTAGCCATCTTGCAAGTGTTTTGGAGCGCGATATCATCGCAGAGATGTGGCGGTGCGAATGATTGACGTTATATATAATTTAATAATCAAAAATATTGAATGCTGCCGGCAGCAAACTACCCTTTGCCGCTGCAGCCTGCGCCACCAATACCGACGAGATCAAGGAGCCACGCCGTGACTCCGGTATTCTGATAGAGGGTCGTGGCCAAACTCCTCGCGAAGTACCACCTAGTGGAAAAAGCATGACCGGCGCGAGGGCGGACGCGGCATGAGATGCTTTACTACAAGTATCTATGATCATCCGGGAGTCGAACTATCCCATCTGTCGACGCGCCCTCCACTGGACAAGCGCAGCATCACTCGCGCGATGTTCTACCATTGGCGCAACGCCTTTCAGCATGACGGCTGTGAGGTGCTAGCCGTTCCTACAACAATCTCGATTCCAAAAAGTCTGAGCAACGTCACCCCACCATCGTTTCTTTCGATCGCCGTGAGAACATCCCTCTGAGAGCCTGTTTGAGATCCTCCGGCGGCCATCCCCCTCTGTCTCGTGTGCCGACACAAATTCCGCCGGGCGGGGCGGCGTGGAGAGCAGATGGGGACGGACCGACATCGGACGCGTCACGAGACGTGCCTGGAGGACATGGTGCTGCGAGCAGGCTTGGACGCGGTGGCCCGCTTCCTGGAGCGCGCGGATCCGCCAAGCCGTCAGGATGCGACGCCCGTGCGCCGGGCGCTGGCGGGGATCGCCTGGCACCTGCGGACGGGTGGAGGGTGGCGGGCTTTCCGCCCTGGGCACGGTCTACGGCTGGTTCCGGCGCTGGATCGGGGCTGTTCGAGAGCCTGATGCGCGCTCTGGCTCGCCGACAGCGGCGGCGCTGCGGGCGTCGACCAGAGACCGGAGGCTGCCTGCGCAGCGGGTCCGCTCCGATCTTTTATCAAAAAATTCGCACGGGGCGCTGACGCTTTCGTTCCTTCATCGGTCAAACCCAGCGAAAGCAGAGCCATATCTGCATAGGGGTTTGAGATGGGTGCGAGCGAGCGTCGCCGGGGTACGGGAAGGACATCGGGCGTGCAGGCGAGCTGCGCGGCGACCGGTCGGTCCGCGCGGATCATCCCGCTCGCGGCGCTGCTGATGGCGACCACGGCCGTTCTGCCGCTTCTAGCCGCCTCCCCGGCACTGAGTCAGGTCGCGGCCGGTACCGCCTTCAATATCCCGGCCGGCGACCTCGGCAGCGTGCTCGCCCAGATCGGGCGCGCGGCATCGCAGCCGATCTCGTTTCCAGCGGACCTGACCCGCGGCCGAAGCGCCGGCCCGATCGTCGGTCGCATGAGCGTCCAGGAGGCGCTCGCTCGCGCGCTTGCCGGCAGCGGCCTCGTGGCCGTGCCGGGTGCCGGGGGCGCCTTGACGATCCGCGGCGGAGCGACCGTCCCCGCCGCCGGAGCCGCCGCCCTCGGCGACATCGCGGCGATCGACGTCACCGATACCGCGACGGGGACGCGCGATGTCGGCTTCAGTGCCGTCGATACCCAGACCTCCGCGCGGATCGACATTCCGCTGAAGGAGAATCCGCGCTCGGTCGTCGGCGTGACGGACGAGGTGATCCGCACCCAAGCCCAGACCTCGGTCCTCGATGTGGCGCGCAACGTCAGCAACGTCCGCATCGGCGAAGGCTCCGGCCAGTCTCAGGGGGCGCCGAGCTACCAGATCCGCGGTTTCGACCAGACTCAGATTCTCATCAACGGTCAACCGTCGGGCTCCGCCCGGCTGCCGATCACCGACATCGAGCGCATCGACGTCATCAAGGGTCCGACCACCGAGTTCAGCGGCCCGACCTTCGCCGGTGGCGCCATCAACGCGATCACGAAGGCGCCGACCGCGACGCCGATCCGAAGAGCGGACGTTTTCTACGGGAGCCGCTTCTTTCGAACGCTCGCCTTCGATCTCGGCGGGCCGGTGCCCGACCTGGAGGGTGTCACCTATCGGCTCAATCTGTCGGGCAATACGGCCACGACCTCCTTCGGCGGCAACACCAGTCCCCATGAGGCGCTGATCTCGCCGGTCGTGTCCTGGCAGGGAACCGAAACACGAGTCACCGCCGGCCTTCGCTACATCGACACGGTGTTCGGATTGCCGCCCTTCACCTTCGGAACGGAGGAGACCGGTTTTCGTCCGTTCAGGACGCGAAGGGAGACACCGTTTGGCAGCACCGCCAACGGGGGATCGGTGCGATCCCTGAATCCCTACGGGGAAATCGACCATCATCTCGGCTCCGTAAGTACGGAAAATTTTGGCAACCTGGATTTCAAATTCCACAATCGGACGGCGTATTTCCTGACGGACTCATATAGCCAAGGATTTATTCCCGGAAGCTTTGTATGGGGGTTGCCGGCAACGAACCTCTGGTGCGTCCAACCGGCAGCGTCGCTGCCGCGAACGGGGGCCGCCTGATCACCCAATCCGACCTGCTCGTGAAGCACGATACGGAATATTTTCGGCAAACGATGCGGTTCAGCGTCGACTATCTTTCGATATCTTCCAAGGTAAAATCGAATCTTTATTATACAGAAGACGAATTCAGTCTTATAAATCCCAGGCAGAATCTGCGCTTCCCGGGATTTTTTGATAACTCATACTTCGGCGGCAATTTTTTTGCAATCGGTTGGACGAAAACCGATAACTTGGGCATATCGTTTCAAGATAAAATCGACATTTTCGATCGACTCCATATCCTCGGATCGGTTCGACAGGATTGGTACAATTCCAGAACAATCGGAACAGGTTCTCAAACGGTGGAGCAAGATGCTCTGACCTATACGGCCGGTGCTCTGTACGACATTCTTCCCTGGGTGAGCGTGTACGGGACTGTCGGTACGGGTTTCGTGCCGCAGGAGGGGTTGATCAACCGAACACAGCCAGCCCCGCCGCAACTCAGTGATCTGAGTGAGATCGGCTTCAAGTTTGTCCTCTTGGATAATCAATTGCAGATCACGACCGCTAAATATTCCAACGCGTACAGCAACAGCATCATTTTCGGCCAGCCCGGGCAACCGAACACGCTCGGACCCGGCTATCGTGCCGATGGCTACGAAATCGACTTCCAGGGACAGATTACCCCGAACCTGCAAGTCATCGGCGGGTATAGCTACAACGATTTCACGAACGACCTCCTTCAATCTGGATCCGGCACTGGTCCCATCGTCATCCCCGGCCAACCCCTACATCAAGCTAATCTCTTCGCCGTCTACACGTTCACGGAAGGCCCCCTTCGAGGCCTGTCGGTCGGCGGCGGTGGGCGCGGCCAGACGTTCAGCTATACGGATTTCAAGCCTGGGGCGACTGCACCGAAGATACCAGGCTTCATTACTTACGATGCGTTGATCGGTTACACGATGGAGAACTTTAAGGTCGATGTAAATGTACGAAACTTGTTCGATCGATATTATTACAATGTGACGGTCAATCCTTATTTCATCCCACTCGCCCAGGGACGCATCTTCATGATCCGAGCCACGCTCGATTTCTGAGCCGCTTCATCCGAGCCCACGCTTGGTGAACATCGTGCGTTTACGAGGAGAGACTTGATATGTCTGCGTTGATCGATGCGGCAACCGAGGACAACTTCGACCGCGAGGTCATGACGTTCGGCGGACCGGTTCTGGTCGATTTCTGGGCACCCTGGTGCGGTCCCTGCCGGGCCCTGCAGCCGACGCTCGAGGAAGTCGCCGAGATGTACGGCGAGGAACTCAAGATCGTGAAGGTGGATATCGAGAGCCATCCGGGGCTGGCCGAACGCTTCGGTGTCCGGTCGATCCCGCTGCTGGCCCTCTTCGCCGAGGGCAGCGAGCGGGGCCGCGTGGCCGGGGCGCTGTCCAAGACGCGTCTGTGCCACTTCATCGACACTCATCTCTGAGATACGCGCGTGGCCCGCTTCATCGCCTTCTCCGGGAATCCGGACATCCGGTCCGCTCTGCTTGTACGCTTGGCCGAGCACGCGGCCGCCGGAACGATCGCAAGCGCGGGCGACCGCTGGAACGGAACCGGCGGAACGCCGTCCGGATGCATCGCCGCGAGCGGCGACCCCAAGGCGTTCGAGGTCGTCACCGGTTACCCGGCCGGCCTCGGCCTTCTGCTCGATCATCTTTTCGCCCGCATCGACGATCCTCAGGAGGCCGCAACGCTGGCGGCGGACTGGCTCGGACGGGCCGCGCCCGGCTCGGACCTGTCCGGGGTTCCGAGCCGCCTCGTCGCCTTCATGCTGGGTGAAGTGCTCGACGGCGCGGAATGGACCGCCGGGACGCAGGGCGTTGCGGCGGCCTTGCGCGGGATTCTCGCCCTGCACCGTCGGGCCGGGAGCGGAGACACGCCCACTCGGACCGATTGGAGCGCAGCCCAGGCCGCCGCCATCGCCGCGACCGACGCGGCGGCGGACCAGCTCGGCAGGGCTTGCGGCGCCCTCGCGGAGGCCGCCGCCTGGGATCCGCTCGTCTCGCGAAGCACCTTGGTCGACGCCGCGGCCAAATGGTTCACCGTGCGCGCGCTGCGAGCCTCGATGGAGACCGGATGGTCGGATCAAGACGATGCCGCCTTCGACGCCTGCACCGAGACGTTCCAGCGGGAGGTCCTCGCCCATGACCCCTCGCTCCAAACCACCGACTTCCCGCCTTTCTTCCGCGCGCGCGAGCCGGAACTCCACGCGCGGTTCGTAAGGCAGCTCGATCGTTCGAACGTCGCCTTTCTGGAAGCCCCTCGCGCGCTCGCGCGCGTGAGTCTCGACACCCTGGCAGCCGCGCCCCGCCCCGAGGCGGCCTGACCTGCTGATCCGGCATCCGCGGCAGGCGCCGTCGCGGCGCGTCCCCGATCCCGACCGAAGTCCGAAGCGGAAACGATAGGCCGATGCGATCTGCCGCCGACGGTAGCGCCTCCTCCCACACCGTCACGACGAGAGACCTGCGGCAGAGCGCTCGGGAAGAGGCGGAAGCGCTCTTCGCTGACAAGCTCCGCCACTTCCTGCGCCTGATTGGCGGGTTCTGGACGACGCGCCACGCGCGCTGGGCGTGGCCGCTCTTCGTCGTCAATACGGGCTTGCAGTTCGTCCACGTCTACACGGGCGTTCTCGGCACCCAGTACACGAAGGCGCTGTGGGACATGCTCGGCGACAAGGCCGTCGAACGGCTGCCCTCGGTCCTGGGCCTGCTCGCGGTCGTCGTCGTCCTGGCGATCGTCACGACCGGGATCTCGACTTTCACCAGCGAGGTGATCGTCCTGCATTGGCGCCAATGGCTGACGGAGACGTACATCGCGCGCTGGCTGCACAACCGCACCTACTACGAGAACCAGCGCCGCGACCTCCTCGACAACCCCGACCAGCGCATCGCCGACGATACCACCGCCTTCGCGACCTCCGCCGTCAACATCACGACGTCCCTGATCGGCGTCGTCACGACGGCGGTCACGTTCGGCGTCATCCTCTGGAACGCCTCGGGCTCGGGCGAACTCTCGCTCGGCTTCGTCACGCTCTACGTTCCCGGCTACCTGTTTCTCGCGACGACGCTCTACACGGTGCTGCATACGGCGGGGGCCTTCTACGTCGGGCGCAAACTCCCGCAACTCGTCATGATGGGTCATCGGTTCACTGCCGATTTCCGCTTCAAGCTCATCGAGATCCGCCGGGCTTCCGAGCAGGTGGCGCTGCTGCGCGGCGAGGCGACCGAGCGGGCGGTTCTCGCCGAGCGTTTCGCGGCGATCCGCGGCAACATCTACGGGCAGATCATCCAGCAGGTGAAGATCCTGGTCTTCAACACGAGCGTGGGCAGACTCGGTGACGTCTTTCCGCTGCTGCTGATCCTCCCCCGCTACATGAGCGGCGCGCTGTCCCTCGGCGGCATGATGCAGACGCAGCAGTCGGTGGGTCATTACAGCGCCGCCATCTCGTACTTCTGGCAGGCCACGACGGGGTTTCAGACGCTCCGCGGCATCGTCCGCCGCCTGCGCGGGTTCGACAAGCTGCTCGACGCGCCGCCGGCCAGCCCGGCGATCCTCCGGGAGGAAAGGGGCGCGACGTCGATCCTTGCCGAGAACGTCACGCTCGCCCAGCCGGATGGGACACCGCTGCTCAGCCTGCCCCATTGGCACGTCGAGCGTGGCCAGCGCTGGCTGATCCGCGGCCCTTCCGGCGTCGGCAAGAGTACGTTGCTGCGCGCGCTGGCCGGGATCTGGCCCGAGACCGGCGGACGTCTCACCATGCCTCCGCTCGAAGCCACGCTCTTCCTGCCCCAGCAATCGTACCTGCCGGTCGGAAGTCTGCGCAATGCCGTGACCTACCCGCTGCGCGAGACGGCCCCCGAGGTCGATCTGGCGGATCTGTTCGAGAAGATCGGGCTGGGCGCCCGGGTGCCGGATCTCGATGTCGCGGCCGAGTGGGATCAGCACCTCTCCCCGGGCGAGAAGCAGCGCCTCGCCTTCCTGCGCCCCCTGATCCTGCGGCCGAGCCTCATCCTGCTCGACGAAGCCACGAGCGCGCTCGATCCCGCGAACGCACGCAGGATGTACGCAATGTTGCTGGAGGCGATGCCCGATGTGACCATCGTCAGCGTCGCGCACACGCCGTTGCTGGACGATCTGCACACGCATCAACTGACGGTTACCGGCGACAGCGCAGGGATACAGCGTCTCCGCGACAGGGACGCACCGTCAGTCCCGTCGATGTTCGCTGCCGGATACGCCTCGGCGTGACAGGCCGATCGCCCGGCCGTGCACACGAACTCTCGATCGACAAGGAGGCCGACATGACGAGAACATCGTACGGCGCACGTCTCGATGACGCGGAGCAGGACGGCGCCCTCTCAGGGGGGCACGGGCCCGCGATCGCGCAGGCGCCGGGCTCGGGGTGGTTTCATCCGACTCGTTTCCTCGCCCCTGGGACGAGTCCCGCCGCATTCACGCCGGAGCCGAAAGCGGGCGACGTCGTTCCTCCGACCCAGCCGAGGGTCGTCAGCCAAGGCGACCGCGCGATGGGCACCGACTTGGCCCGCGCGAAGTACGGATTCGACGGCAGCGGGATCAAGGTCGGGGTCATTTCCGACAGCTTCGACATGCTCGGCGGGTTCGCGAGCGATCGGGCGGCGGGCGAACTCCCCCAGGGCACGCGGATCCTGCGGGAGGGCGAATGGGGAATCGACGAGGGTCGGGCGATGGCGCAGATCGTCCACGACGTGGCGCCGGGCGCATCGATCCTGTTCGCCGCAGGGGGGCGCACAGTCGAGTCGATGGCGCAGGCCATCCGCGATCTCGCGGCCGCGGGGGCAAAGGTCATCGTCGACGACCTCTTCTATCAGGCGGAGCCGACCTATCAGGACAGCGTCATCAATCAGGCGATCAGCGACGTCACCGCGCAAGGTGTGACCTACGTCACCATGGCCGGCAACCACGCCAATCACGCCTACGGCTCGACCTTCAAGCCCGCGGCGACCCCGACCACGATCGACGGCGAGACGGTGCAGTTACATGAATTCGCCCCGGGGCAGGACTACATCGCGATCACGATCCCGGCCCGGACGAACATTCCCTTCACCTTCCAGTGGAGCGATGCCTACGCGTCCGTCAGCCCGTCCAACGGAGCGAAAACGGACCTGGACCTGTTCTTCTTCAACGATCGGAACGAGTTCCTCTTCAAGGTCAGCAACCCGAACATCGGTAACGATCCGATCGAGCAGATCGCCTACTTCGCGGGTGACACCGACGAGACGATTCACGTCAAGGTCGGCTTGGTCGAAGGCCCGCCTCCCGACGAGTTCCGCCTGATCGCGCTGACCAACGGGAACTGGGCCTACTTCGAGCCGCTGGCATCGAATCTCAACTCCGGGACGCTCTACGGACATGCGGCGGCGCGGGACGCCCTTTCGGTCGGCGCGGTGAACTACCGCGACACCCCTGCTTTCGGCGCCTCGCAGCCATGGGCCGAAGCGTTTTCCAGCGTCGGCCGCGCCTCTTTCACCCACGATGTCCACGGGAACAGGCTGCCGCTGCCCGACATCCGGTCGGGTCCGGCCTTCATGGCTCCGAACGACGGTGACAACACCTTCTTCGGCTGGGACAGCGACGGGAACGGCCTGCCGAACTTCTCCGGCACCTCGGCCGCCGCGCCTCATGCCGCGGCCCTGGCCGCACTCATGCTGCAAGCCAATCCGGCGCTGACCTCGGTCGATGTGCGGAACCTGCTTCAGAACAGCGCCATCGACATGGATGATCTCAATACCCCCGGTTTCGACAAGGGATACGACTCGGCCACCGGAGCCGGGCTCATTCAGGGGACGGCTCTCGGTTTCGCCGCGACCGGGGTGATCGACAATCCGTTCCGCAAGTCGCTGCTCCTGGGCACGCATCTGGACGATCACATCATCGGCTGGGGGGCTCGCGAAGAAGCCGCGGGCGGAAGCGGGACTTCGCCCGCCGGGGCGACGGTCGACGTGGCGCTCTACGGCTACGCCGGCAACGACCGTCTCGAAGGCGGGGCGGGCAACGACCTGCTCGACGGCGGCTCCGGCCGCGACCGGATGTCCGGCGGCGGCGGGAACGACCGCTACGTCGTCGACGATCCCGCCGACGTCGTCGTCGAAAAGGCCGGCGCAGGGATCGACACGGTCCTGGCGTCGGTGTCCTACACCCTGCCCGCGCATGTGGAGAACCTCACCCTCACCGGCAGCGCGGCCCTCTCGGCGTTCGGGAACGGGCAGGACAACGTCCTGACCGGCAACGACGCCGCAAACCTGATCGTCGGCGGAGGCGGCAACGACACCCTCGTCGGCGGAGGCGGCGACGACACCCTCGTCGGCGGCGAGGGCGACGACCGGATCTTCGGCGGTGCGGGCGACGACCGGATCCACGCCAACGGCGGCGACAACTATATCGATGCCGGCGCCGGCAACGACCTGATCACCACCGGCAACGGCGACGACGTCATCGTCGGGGGGGCCGGTGATGACACCATCTACGCCAACGGGGGCAGGAACCTGTTCCAACTGGGCGGTGTCCTCGGCACGGCCAGCGACGGCAACGACCAGATCTGGGCCGGCAACGGCGGCGACACCTACGCCCTGTTCTTCGAGGATGCCGAGGGCGGGGCAGCCGGCTTCGGCCACGATACGATCAACGGCTTCCGCCTGGCCGAGGGCGACCAGCTTCTCCTGTTCAACGAGACGGCGGGGTACTGGGACGATGCGAACACGCTGTCGGCCCTGATCGACGGGGGACAGGTTCGAGGCATGCGCTCCGCGGACGGCGGCGACCTCACGCTCACCTTCGCGGGGGGACAGGCCGCGCAGTCCGCGCTGACCCTGAAGTGGTTCTTCTGGGACAATGCCGGCTCCCTCTCGAAGAGCGAACGCGGCACCGCCTTCGGTGCGGAGATCCGCACCGCCGATCTGACCGGTATTCTCCTGGACACGATCCAGGACGGTGCCTCGCTCGGAATCAGTGGGCCCGATTACCTGACGGCCGCTCACCAGTTCATGGCGAGCGGTCACGCCCTCGTGTGACCGGTTCTCCGACTGAACCGTCCCCACGGCCGGTCACATAAGGCGGGGTTCGCGTAACGCGTCAACGGGAAGTGGAATCAAGCCCGTGATCGAGAGCCGAAACGACAACGAGATTGCCGCTGCATTAGCACGATGCAAGACGGCCTTCCTCGGCGTCGCCGTGATGAGCGGGCTGGTGAACATCCTCTACCTCACCGGCTCGTTCTTCATGCTCGAGGTCTACGACCGGGTGATCCCGAGCCGCTCCGTGCCGACCCTGATCGGGCTCGCTGCGCTCGCGCTGGCGCTCTACACGTTCCAGGGGCTGCTCGAGGCCATTCGCGGCCGGATCCTCGCCCGCATCGGCGCGGCGCTGGACGAGGCCCTGAGCGGGCGCGTGTTCGATCTCGTCGTGCGTTCGCCGCTCAAGGCAACGACGCAGGGGGACGGCCTCCTGCCCCTGCGCGACCTCGATCAGATCCGCGCCTTCCTGTCCGGCTCCGGTCCCTCCGCCTTCTTCGACCTGCCCTGGATGCCGGTCTATCTCGCGATCTGCTTCCTGTTCCACCCGCTGATCGGCGTCGCCGCCCTCGTCGGCATGGCGATCCTCGCCGCCCTGACGTTCCTCACCGATCGCGCGAGCAAAGGTCCGACGCGGGAGGCCACCGGCCACGGCCTGCGGCGCAACGCGCTCGCCGAATCCGGCCGCCGCAACGCCGAGGTACTGGCGGCCATGGGCATGCAGGAGCGCCTCGCCGCCCGTTGGGCGCAGGCCAACCGCGACTACATGCACGCGCACCAGGCCGTGTCGGATGCCGGCAGCGCCTTCGGCGCCGGCTCCAAGGTGTTCCGCATGGCACTGCAATCGGGCGTGCTCGCGCTCGGCGCCTGGCTCGTGATCCACAACGAAGCCAGCGCCGGCATCATCATCGCGAGCTCGATCCTCGTCTCGCGCGCGCTGGCCCCGGCGGAACTCACCATCGCAAACTGGAAGGGTTTTGTCGCCGCGCGCCAGAGTTGGCACCGCCTGTCCGAACTGCTCGCCCGGATGCCGCAGGGCGCGCAGCCGCACGCCCTGCCGGCGCCCGCTGAGACCATCACCGTCGAGGCCGCCAGCATCGCCCCACCCGGCACGCCGCGCCTCGTGGTGCAGGATGTCAGCTTCGGTCTCAGGGCCGGACAGGGGCTCGGCATCATCGGCCCCTCGGCCTCCGGCAAGTCCTCGCTGGTGCGGGCGCTGGTCGGCGTCTGGCCGCCCGTGCGCGGAAAGGTCCGGTTCGACGGCGCGGCGCTCGATCAGTGGACGAGCGGCGATCTCGGCCCGCATATCGGCTTCCTGCCGCAGGAGGTCGAACTCTTCGCCGGCACGGTGGCCGAGAACATCGCCCGCTTCGAGCCCGGCGCGCCGGCCGAGGCGGTCATCGCGGCGGCCAAGGCGGCCGGCGTGCACGAACTGATCCTGCGGCTGCCGGAAGGCTACGACACCCGGATCGGTGAGGGCGGCTCGGGTCTCTCCGCCGGGCAGCGCCAGCGCGTCGGTCTGGCGCGTGCCCTCTACCGCGAGCCCTTCCTCGTGGTCCTCGACGAGCCCAACGCCAACCTCGACAGCGAGGGCGAAAACGCCCTGACCCAAGCGATCCTCGGCGTGCGCCAGCGCGGCGGCATCTGCGTCGTCGTCGCCCACCGGCCGAGCGCGCTCGCCGCCCTCGACCTGATCCTGATGATGGCCGACGGCCGCGCCCAGGCCTTCGGTCCCAAGGACGAGATCCTGAAGCGCGTCCTGCGCCCGACCTCGGCCCCCGTGCCGGTCGCCGCCGAGGCCGCCGCCGCGCAGGTCGCCGCGCCCACGATCCGAGAGAGTGCCTGATGTCCTCGACGCTTGCTCCCTTGAGCGGCCTCGCCCCGGCGCTGCCGCGGCCCGCCGCCCACGGCTCGATCCGGCGCCATCTGGCTCTGACCGTCGGCCTCTCGGCGGTCCTCGTCTTCGGCGTCGGCGGCTGGGCCACCTTCACCGACATCTCGGCCGCCGTGATCGCGCCGGGCCAGCTTGTGGTCGAGACCGACGTGAAGAAGGTGCAGCACCCCACCGGCGGCGTCGTCGGCCAGCTTCTCGCCCGCGAGGGCCAGCGGGTCGCGGCCGGCGACGTGCTGATCCGCCTCGACGAGACCCAGACCCGGGCCAACCTCGACATCGTGCTCAAGGCCATGGATGAACTCGCCGCCCGCCGCGCCCGCGACGAGGCCGAGCGCGACGGGTTCAAGACCATCACCTTCCCGCCCGACCTCGTTGCCCGCATCGACGACGACCCGACCGTGGCCCGGCTGATCGACGGCGAATCGCGCCTGTTCGCGGCCCGCGTCGCCGGGCGCGAGGGCCAGAAGGCGCAACTGCGCGAGCGCGTCGATCAGCTCCGCCAGGAGATCGCCGGGCTGACCAAGCAGGCGGCGGCCAAGGACCGCGAGATCAACCTGATCGGCCACGAGCTGACCGGCGTGCGCGACCTCTACGCCAAGAACCTCGTGCCGCTCTCGCGCGTCACCGCCCTGGAGCGCGACGCCGCCCGCCTCGAGGGCGAGCGCGGCCAGCTCGTCGCCTCCACCGCCTCGGCGCGCGGCAAGATCGCCGAGACCGAACTGCAGATCCTCCAGATCGACGGCGAGATGCGCACCGAGACCGGCAAGGATCTGGCCGAGATCCGCGGCAAGTGGTCGGAGCTGCGCGAGAAGCGCGTGGCGGCCGAAGACCAGCTCAAGCGGGTCGAGCTGCGCGCGCCGCAGGACGGCTACGTCCACCAGATGAGCGTGCACACGGTGGGCGGCCTCGTGACCCCGAGCGAACCGGCGATGCTGATCGTGCCGGCCTCCGACCAGCTCCTCGTCGAGGTGAGGGTGCAGCCGCAGGACATCGACAACGTGCGAATCGGCCAGAAGGCGGTGTTGCGGTTTGCCGCCTTCAACACGCGCACGACGCCGGAGATCGACGGCGAGGTGACCCGGGTCTCGGCCGACGTGAGTCAGGACGCCAAGACCGGGCAGAGCTACTACACGGCGCGCATCCGCATCCGGGACGACCAGCAGGAGCGCCTGAAGGGCTTGCGGCTGGTGCCGGGCATGCCGGTGGAGTCCTACACCCAGATCGGCGAGCGCTCGGTGCTGTCCTATCTCACCAAGCCCCTGACCGATCAGATCGCCAAAGCGTGGAAAGAGCGATGAGCCCGGGGAACTGAGAGCCTCGCCGGCTACAACTCCAGGGCCAGCCCATCATCCCGCTCCAACCCGCGCCGCTGAGCATGATCCAACGCGAGCCACTGCGCCCGCTTCTGCTCGTAGGCGATCCGACCCTGCTCGCGGTCGATCCCCCGGATCGCCATCACCGTCTCTCCCAGCGCAAGCCCGCGCTCCCGATCCATCCCGGGAATGCCGAGGAAGGCGTACTTCTCGATGCCCCCCCGAGAGACCCCCTCGCGCTCCTTCGCAGCCTCGCTCACCCGCTGAATTCCCCCAGCACGCCCCGGCCCTCCTCCGTCGCCAGCGCCCCCGCGATCAGCGCCTGGCCCGCCTCGCGCGACCCGGCCCGGTAGGGATCAGGAACTGCTGCGCCGCCTCCGACAGCCCCGGGATCTCCACCTGCGCCAGTTCCCGCCGCCTCTCCTCCTGCGACACGGTGCGGTCGTAGGTCTCCTCCCACTCGCCCAGCAGCGTCCCGACCCGCGCCGCCGCCTTCGGCAGTGCCGCCCGCGCCTCACGCCGCTCGCGGTCGTCACCCAGCAGCAGCACCCGGCGCCCGGGCAATGCGCCGAACGTCTCGGGCTGCGTCAGCGGCCGATACCCGGTCATGTCTGCGCTGAAGTCGGGCTGCTCGAACCGTCCATCACACCACGAAACGCCTCAAACCGCGAGGTTTTTAGAGGTGTCCAGCTCTACCCAATCGAAGCTTAACTGATCGGCGCCGCGCGACTTCGACTGCGATGAGGCTGCGGCAGAGCCGAAGTTGCATACCGACACTTGCGCATGGAGAAAAAGGGACCATAGGACCGTCAGAACATAGTTCAAAAATCTGGATATATCGAATTATTAAGAACGGACGTATACTTGATAATATTTTCGAAAAAGCCTAATAAAAATATGGGATGCCAATCCGACGGATTGGCATCCCATGTTGGAACACAAGATAATGCTTTCTAAGCTATCCTTGCTCGCAGAAATTTTTTAGGCCTGTGCAGAGGCTCCTACAGTCGATCCGCTGTAAGCCGATGCGAGGCAGATCCGAGCCAATGGCTGCTCATGACACTCAAATTTCTCTGTGCATACCAATTTGGCCCGGGATTTGCGTTCCTCAAATTGAGGATTGCCAAACCATATTTATTGGTTCTTGATGGTAGGATTTCCAGCAAAGAAATTTATGATCGATGTAATCCACGCTAAAAAAGGAAGATGGATGCCCGAGTCGATACTTTCTCGGAACCGTACGGTGCTCGACAGGCTGTTTCGTACGCACAGCAGTTGGCTGGCGGGCTGGCTGAGCAAGCAGCGTTGGACTGTCCATTCTTCCGAAGACCTGACTTCGGATGTCTTCTGCGCCCTGCTTACGATACCGAACCTAGAAGCCGTGAGTCAGCCGCGCGCTATGATGACGACGATCGCGCGTCGCCTCATCTACGATGCGCGTCGTCGGGACGATCTTCGGCGCTCCTATGAAGCGGAGTTGATGGCCCTGCCGGAAGCGCTGGAGATCTCGGCCGAGGAACGGCTGATCCTGATCCAGGCGCTTCAAGCTGTGGAAGCGATGCTCTCGACCTTGTCGCACAAGTCGCGGACCGCGTTTTTGAGAAGTCAGATCGGAGGAGCTCCTTACGCCGATATTGCGGACGAACTTGGCGTTTCGGTCAGCATGGTCCGCAAGTATGTTGCTCAAGGACTGCGCGCGGCCTATGCAGCGGTCGATCGACAAGGTTGAGCAGCGCGGATCTTCGCATGTCACCGACGCAACAGTTCGAGGATGCGCACGCCGAAGCCGCGATCCAGTGGATGGTGGAGATGAATTCGGGCGAGATGTCCGAAATTCAGGTCCGCGCCTTCGAGACATGGCTGAAGACGGACCACGCCAACGAGACGGCCTGGATTCGGCTCCAAGAGGGCCTGATGCCATGCGGAATTGCGGCGCGAAACGGGATGATGGGGCATGATGTCCTGACCCGGCGTCTCGCGGCAGGACGGCAGAACCGCCGAACCTTCATCGCGGGTTTGGCCAGCCTGATCGGGGTGGGGACCATCGGCTCGGGCATCGCCGACCGGTTCGTGCCCCTCGGCAACATCCTGGCGGATCGCTTCACCCGCACGGGCGGGCAAGAGACGGTGGCGCTCGCCGATGGAAGCGAACTCGTTCTCGCATCGCGGACCGCGATCAACATCGTCTACGAGACCGGATTGCGTGCCGTACAACTCCTGGACGGCGAGGTGCTGGTCCGGGCCGCCTCCCGGGCAACGCCCTTCGAAATCCGGGCCGGTTCGATGGCGCTGGAAACCTTCGGCGGGACGTTCCTCGTCGAGGGCCGCGCCGAGCGTCTCGCGGTGACCGGTGTGGAGGGCTCGGGCCGCGTCAGGCACGTGCCGGGCGGGCATGAGCCGGTTGCCTCCGGAGACATGGTGGAGTTCGCCGGCGGACACAGGCGGCGGCGGAAGGTCGATATCGAGGCCGCGACGGCTTGGCTCGAAGGATTGCTGGTAGCCAAGGACAGCGATCTCCTCGCGATCACGACCCAGTTGCAGCGCTACTTCTCCGGCATCATCCAAGTGGATCCTGCAATCGCGGACCTGCGCGCCACGGGGGTCTTCTCGCTGCGCAATCCGGAAGCGGCCCTCGACGCGCTCGCCGAATCCCTCGACCTTTCCCTGACACGCGTCTCCCGGCTCTGGATCAAGCTCGGTCCGGCGGGGAGAGGAGCGGCGTGACCATCATTTCTCGCCGGCTGCGCTGACCCTTTCGCGGGCTCGATCGTCAACCTGGGCAGGCAGGAAACGGAGAGCTGACGAAAATGAAGAGCCTGTCAGGGCGAGCGAGCCAGGCTCACTCAGCCTGGTCGGCTGTCGTGCCGCTGATCCTGATCGCGGCGACGGCACACGCCGATCAAACCCACCGATTCAACATCCCACGCGGCGATCTCGCCACTGAGCTGACGCAGATCGCCCTGACCTCGGGCATCCCGATCGTGGCGCAGGCCCATCTCGTGGCCGGGCGCATGGCCGGTCCGATCTCGGGCTGCGGGACCGCCGAGACCGCCGAGACCGCTTTGACGGAGGCGCTTGCGGGCACGGCTTCCGCCGTCGGGTCCGACAGGAACGGTGGACTCGTGCTGCAGGGCCTGGCGGTCGATGCGAGGGCGTCGACGGCCATGCACTGGGCCAAAGGGGAACCCGCCGCAGGGACGATGCCGAGCGACCGGGGCCTCGTGCCGGCCGGAATCATCTCCGATCATCGGTCGTCGGCGCATCCCGCTCCTGGCGCCGCAGGCGATTGCGGTGCGGACGACGGCGCTTCCGAGGTCGCAGGTGCCGCCGCTTCCGGCCTTGTCCGGTTGGGGGCGGAATGATGGTCGCCTCCCGTTCCCTTCGTGAGAATCCCTTCGCCGGAGACGCTGATCCGCCGCGCCACGGGTCTCCGCATGACGGCCGCGTGGTCGAACTCGTGTCCCGCGAGCCGAGCCGCGCGCCGCGCGCAGTCGATTCCGGCTGGCTGCGGACCGCCTTGGCCCGGATCGAAGCCGAAGCTGCACGCAGCGCGGACACGCACCTGCTCCGCGTGCCGCTGCACGGACTGCGCGACATCGACCTCTACGTGAAGGACGAATCCGCCCACCCCACCGGCAGCCTCAAGCATCGCCTCGCCCGCTCGCTCTTCCTCTACGGGCTCTGCAACGGCTGGATCGGTCCGCACACCACGATCGTCGAGGCGTCGAGCGGCTCGACCGCGGTCTCCGAGGCCTATTTCGCACGGATGCTCGGCCTTCCCTTCGTAGCGGTGATGCCGGCCTCCACCGCGGCGGAGAAGATCGCCGAGATCGCCCGCTACGGGGGTCACAGCCACATCGTGGCGCGGGCGTCCGAAGTCTACGCCGAGGCGGCCCGGATCGCGGTCGAGAGCGGTGGGCACTACATGGACCAGTTCACCTATGCCGAGCGCGCCACGGACTGGCGGGGCAACAACAACATCGCCCAGTCGATCTTCGATCAACTCGCGCGCGAGCGCTACCCGGTCCCGGCCTGGATCGTCGTGGGAGCGGGCACGGGCGGCACATCGGCGACGATCGGGCGGTATTTGCGCTATCGCAGCCACGCCACCCGCCTGTGCCTAGCCGATCCGGAGGCCTCGGTGTTCCATCGGCATCTCGCCGATCCGTCGTCGGCGTCGGCGACGAGCGCGGTCTCCATCGTCGAGGGGATCGGTCGCGGGCGGCTGGAACCGTCTTTTCTTCCCCGACTGATCGACGATTGGGTCGCGGTGGCGGATGCCGACAGCCTCGGGGCGGCCCGCGCCCTGTCGGAGACCCTGGGGCGCTCCTGCGGTGGATCGACCGGGACGAACCTCTGGGCCGTCGCGGTTCTGATCGCCGGGATGGTCGCGCGCGGCGAGACCGGATCGGTCGTCACTCTCCTGTGCGATTCGGGCGAGCGCTACCGCAGCACCCATCTCGACGAGGCGTGGCTCCGCGAACGGGGAATCGACGTGAGCGCTTCGCAGGCGGCGATGACGGCCTTCCTGAAGACCGGCTCTCTGCCGCCCTGCGCGCTCGAGAAGGCGCGATCCCGGACGGTCGGGCGATGAACCGCGTGCATCGGACGGTCCCGGCAATGGCGCTGGACGGCTCGGGCCTGCGCCGGCATGCGCTGCACGAGGACGTGCTGGCCATGTTCACCGGTGCGGGCCTCGTCTCGCTCGGCGTCGTGATCCAGGCTCAGGCGCAACTCCTGTCCGGCGGCATCGCCGGGCTGTCGATGTTCGTTGCGCGTCTGGCCCCGGTCGGATTCTGGATCGTGTTCTTCGTCTTCAATCTTCCCTTCTGCGCTCTTGCGCGGCGGCGGGGATCCGGGTTCGTGGCCAGAACCCTGCTCGCTGTGACGCTCACGGGCGCGCTGACCGAACGGACCGCGGCCTGGACCGGCTTCGCCACGATCGATCCGATCTACGCCGCCGTCGCGGGCGGGGCGCTGATCGGCATCGGTCTGATCGTGCTGTTCCGCCACGGCACCAGTCTCGGCGGCTTGGGCATCCTCGCCCTGTACCTGCAGGATCGCGTCGGCATCCGCGCAGGCTATGTGCAGATGGCCTTCGACGCAGCGCTCCTGCTCATAGCCTCTTCGGTCCTGCCGGCCTGGAACCTGGCCCTTTCGGCGCTCGGCATGCTCACGGTCAACGCAGTGATCGCGGCGCACCATCGTTCGGACCGGTACGTCGGCGTCACCGGCTGGGATCATCCCAACAGGCTCGGCGCCGGCACGGCAGGCGCTCCGAGGCCACGGAGAGGATTCTTGAGACGCCCGCCTCGCCCGTCCGCTACCTGCGGAGAGGGACAATCGAATTTTTTTCCGTCCGCTGAATCCGGTCGCCGAAAGAAAGTTTGAGTCGGGCGCTGTCACTTAGCGATTCTTATCCGTCAAAGCACGCGAAGCCTTCGATCTCCGAGGAGACGGGAAAGCGATGATGCGATCGATCTTCAAGGCCGGGCCGCAACGGGGTACGGGAAGCGGCCGTCGCCTCAGGCGAGCGACATTCGTCCTGGCCCTTGCTTGCGGCACGGTGATGCTGTCGCCTCCGCTCGTGCAGGCCGAGCAGGCGGGTTCCGCCGTGCCCCCTGGAACGATCGAAGCGCCTGCCGCACCGTCGGGAGCCGAGGCATCATCCGTCGCCGCACCTCCTGCGGGAGCAACCGAGGCATCGTCGCCTGCCGCGACCGCCGCTTCCGCGGCGACACCCGCGCAGATCCCCGCCGCGAAGCCGGAGAAGGCCGCCCACGACCTGTCCCCGATGGGCATGTTCCTGAACGCCGACCCGGTCGTGAAGGCCGTGATGGTGACCCTGGCCGCCGCTTCCGTCGTGACCTGGACCATCCTGCTGGTGAAAATGTTCAGCTTAGGGCTGGCCAAGCGCCGGATGCGGACGAACCTCAAGGAGATCCGCTCGGCGGGCAGCCTGGCGGAGGCGGGGCAGCGGGTGCGCCGCGGCGTCGGCGCCCTCCTGCTGGTCGAGGCCGAGGAGGAACTCGGCCTCTCCCGGGGATTGCCGAGCGAGGGCGTCAAGGAGCGGGCGGCCATCGCGCTGAACCGGGTCGAGGCGCTGGTCGGCAAGCGTATGGCCTCGGGCACCGGCATCCTCGCCACCATCGGCTCGATCGGCCCGTTCGTCGGCCTGTTCGGCACCGTCTGGGGCATCATGGGCAGTTTCATCGGCATCGCCAACTCGAACACCACCAACCTCGCCGTGGTCGCCCCCGGCATCGCCGAGGCGCTACTCGCCACCGGCATCGGCCTCGTGGCGGCAATCCCCGCCGTCGTCATCTACAACGCGCTCACGCGCTCCATCACCGGCTACCGCGCCATGACCGGCGACGCCGTCGCCTTGATCATGCGCCACCTCTCACGCGACCTCGACCGGCGCGAGTTCGGCACCTACGGCCCGAAGGGGTCCATCCGTGTCGCGGCGGAGTGAGGCCATGGCCGTCAATCTCGGATCCGGCGACGACGGCGACCTAGCCGAAACCGCCGACATCAACATCACGCCGTTCATCGACGTGATCCTGGTGCTGCTCATCATCTTCATGGTGGCCGCGCCTCTTTCGACCGTCGACGTGCCGGTCGAACTACCGGTCTCCTCGGCGCCGCAGCAGCCGCGCCCGGACAAGCCGGTCTTCGTCAGCGTGAAGGCCGATCTCGGCATCGCCCTGGGCGAGGATATCGTGGCTCGGCCGGCCTTGGGCGCCGCCCTCGACGCGGCCACCAAGGGCAACAAGGACGAGCGGATCTTCCTGCGCGCCGACAAGGGCGTACCCTACGGCGAACTGATGGGGGTGATGAACCTTCTGCGGGGTGCTGGCTACCTCAAGGTCGGCCTGGTTGGCCTGGAAGACGTTTCGGGCGGAGCCCAGCCATGATCCACCCGCCGCCCGAAGCCTTCGTGCGGGCCACCGAACGGCACCGCGCGCACGTGGAAAGCCGCGAAGCGTCTTCGGCGGCGCAGATCCTGGGCTGGGCGGCGGCGGGGCTGCTGACGCTGGGTCTGCATTTGGGCCTCTACCTCGCCCTGACGCAAGAGACGGAGCCGCCGCCCGCGCCCGTGGAGCTGCCGGCGGCGGTGATGATCGACATGTCGCCCGAGCCCATCGTGGCGAAGTCGGAGGTCGACAACGCCTCGGAGGGGCCGCCGGCCGCCGACGCGCAGCAGGCCGCGCCCGAGCCGGAGGAGGCCCCGCCGCCGCCTCCCGATCCGGAGCCGGTCGTCGAGGCTCCTCCTCCGCCTCCGGAGGTCAAGCCGCAGGCCGTGCTGCCGCCGAAGCCGCCCAAGCAGGAGGTGAAGAAGCCCGAGCCGAAGCCGCCCGAGAAGAAAGTCGAGAAGAAGAAGCCCGAAAAGCTCGTCCAGAAGAAGGACAAGCCGACCGCCGCCTCCCGCAGCGGCGGCGGCCCCCGCTCGGACCAGCAGACCGCCGACCGCACCGCAGCCTCCTCGGCCGGCGCGGCGATCAGCCAGGCGTCGCGGGCGACGTGGCAGAACGAGATGCGGGCTCG